>JANXVI010000341.1 GCA_025351745.1 Rhodoferax sp. | reverse complement strand
TCGTTCATCGTCTTTAGGAATCCATCACGTTTGGTAGGACGGCGATACTGCTCAAATCCTGTGCCTTGATCGGCCGCCACTGCGAGGGTAGTTTGCTTCATGCAACATCAACGCATCAAGCCTCTGGCTGGTGGACCTTTTTCAGTGTTGCCTTAGAGCGAAAGCACACCAATGACAGTCTGCGGGGTGTTGCTGTTCACCGCATTTGCGTGAATACCTTCGCTGGGCTGGACCGTGGCATTGACGGACCGAGGGGGGCCTATGGCATGTCAGTTACCTGCGATGTACAGCACCACACGGTTGCGCCCCGCTTCCTTGGCCTGGTAGAGCGCCACGTCGGCGCAGCGCGTCAACTCAGCCAGCGTATTACCATGCTGCGGGTAAACGGCAATGCCGACGGACATCGTGGCTTGAATGGTTTGACCATCGAATTCAACCTTTGCTTGGGCAAAGGCCTCGCGGCACTGCTCGGCCCGAACGATTGCAAATTCAGGCGACATGCTGGGCAGCATCAACAAAAATTCTTCGCCGCCAAAGCGACAGGCCACGTCAATCACCCGGACCTTTTCCTGCAACAGCGTTGCGAGTTTTTTCAAAACCTCGTCACCACCGGGGTGGCCATAGGAATCGTTAACCTTTTTGAAGTGGTCGACATCGATCATCATGACCGTTAAGTGCAACCCCTCGCGCTCGCAGCGCGCCAATTCGCGGGCCATGATGGTGTCCAAGAAGCGGCGGTTGTACAGACCGGTCAGTGGATCGCGTACCGCTTGTTCTTGCAATTTCTCTTGCAGGTTCTGAATCTCGGTAAGCTGTTGCTTCAGTGTGTTTTCACCCATGCGCAATGCTTCACGGGTTTGGCGCAACTGCCGATTGCGCCCAAAGGCCGTCAGGCCGATGGACACGATATACACCGTATTTCCGATCAGGCAAATGATGGTTACGGGCAGTTCAGTGCTCGGTGACAAGTGCCAACCCACCAATAGGCCAACCACCAGCACCCCTGAAAAGAAAGCCAGTTGCGACCGTATCAACCCGGCCAGGCCACGGCTCATCGTGATGTTTAATGTGCTGGCGATGTATACCGTAAACGCGATCCACAACGGAAACTGCAGCGCTGCCGCCAGGGCACCGAACATCAGGCAGTCCAGTGTCAGGTTGTTGACTTCTGCTTGTTGGGCGTTGACCGAGCGACGTGCAAACAAAAACGCAAGGTGCGGGTATATCAAAAGCTGCATCGCTATCAAACCCCAGAGGAGGGGGCTATAGCCCTTGTCCCAACCATGGAGCAAGACACTAACAAACATATTGACAAAGGAGGCCACCCGAAATCGGTAATTAGTGGAGACCGTCCAATGTGCGCTGCTCTGAGGGCGCGTCAGGTATTCAGTGTGGGTCATATCGTAATGATGTGCCGCGAAGCTTTTTGTACTTCTAGTGTCGCATGGTTACCAACTGGGTGTTTGCTCCTTCTATCGCGCGCAATAGCGGCTACTGCGCGTTCAACAACTGGGCTTGCTTTGCACGGGCAGCCAGGTTGACACCAGGTCTGCGCAGCTCGGCCTGATCGCCCACGATATGGGCAGCTTCAATCAGCAGTACGTCCTTGTCATTCTTGCGGGCCTTCTCCGTGGCCAGTTCGACCCTCAGATCCCGCTCACCGGCTTGCAGACCGTCATCCTTGTTGTTGTCACTATTGTTTTTGGCAGCGGTGGCGTCGCTGGCTTTGGTACCGGGTTTGCGTGCTGCCAGCTTGGCTTCTTGCGCATCTTTTTCCTTGCGCCGCACCGCTTCGTTCAAGGACAACTCGTTCTGCTTGCGCTTGGCATTGAATTCGGCAATGTCTTCTTGCAAATACTGGAAGTCTTTCTCACCCTTGATACGTGCCTTGTGTTGTGCTACCAAAATAGGCAGTTCTTCTAGCACAGACCCCTTGGGCGAAAAGCCCGCAGCCGGAATTTGTGCCCATGGCAACGCGTTGTCGTAGCTGGATTCGCCGTAGTCCCCGGTTTCTAATACACCGGGGAACGACACATCTGGCGTTACACCACGCAGTTGCGTTGTTCCGCCGTTGATGCGGAAGAACTGTGCAATGGTCAGCTTGATCTCGCCCAGCTGTTGTTTCTGTGATTTGGCAATGTTGTCAAGATTGATCATGGTCTGTACCGTGCCCTTGCCGAAGCTGGGCTCACCCAACACCAGGCCGCGTCCATAGTCCTGAATGGCAGCGGCAAAAATCTCGGACGCCGACGCGGAGTTGCGGTTGATTAACACGCCCAGCGGGCCGTCCCATGTGGCTTCAGGCTGGCGTGCAGACTCTACGCGTATATCGCCCTTGGCATTGCGCACTTGCACGACCGGGCCTTTGCCGGTGAACAGGCCAGTGAGCTCCACCGCCTCCGACAAGGAGCCGCCGCCGTTGTTGCGCAGGTCCAGCACAATGCCTTCGACCTTCTTGGCTTTCAATTCTTTCAGTAGTAGCGCAACATCGCGCGACGTACTCTTGTAGTCCGGGGTATTCTTTTGTTTGGCCGCAAAATCTTCGTAGAACGAGGGCAGCGTGATCACGCCGATGTTGCGGCTGACCTTGCCGTCGGTGATCGTTTGTACGGACGACTTGGCAGACTGGTCTTGCAGGCTGATGGGCTTGCGAATCATGGACACCATTTTGTGCTTGCCATCTGGCCCGGCGTCGGCGGGCAGCACTTCGAGCCGCACCACGGTATCGAGCGCGCCGCGGATCAAAGCGACCGAATCGTCCAGCCGCGCGCCCATAACGTCGGTGATGGTGCCGTTTTCGCCCTGGGCTACTCCGACGATGCGGTCTCCCACATTGAGCTGCCCTGACATGGCGGCTGGCCCGCCTGGCACCAGTTCGCGGATGGTCGTGTACTCGTCCACCTCTACCAACACCGCACCAATCCCTACCAGTGAAAGACGCATCGAGATGTCGAAGTTTGCCGCAGTACGGGGCGCCAAGTAGTTGGTATGTGGCTCTATGGCCGTGGTGTAAGCGTTCATATACGTGTTGAACGCGTCTTCGTTGTTGAAGCGGCCTATGCGTTTGATGCTGTTGTCATAGCGTTTGCCCAGTACTTCAACAATGCTCTTGTCGTCTTTGCCCGCCAGTTTGAGCCGCAGCCAATCGTTTTTGACCCGCTTGCGCCACAGGTCTTGCACATCGGCCTCGGTCTTGGGCCAGTCTTGTTTGGTGCGGACAAACTGGACAGTCTCGTTGCTGTCGAATTTGAAACCGCCTTTGAGCAGACTGCGCGCATAGCCAAAGCGCTCAACAGCGCGCTTGGTGTAAAGGTTGAAGATCGCGAACGGCCGGGCCAGGTCATCGTTGAGCATGTCCGAGCCAAGCCTGGTTCGCGCCTCAGCCATCTGGTCGATGTCGGTTTGTATGAAGAACAACCTCTCGGAGTCGAGAGTCTTCAGGTATTGGTCAAAAATCTTGGCGGACAAGGTCTCGTCTAGGGGTGTCGGTTTGTAGTGGTAACGAGACAGCAGCTCTGCCGCCATGTGTGCCGCCTTGGCCTCTTGTGCGTCTGGAACGACGGCCGCGCCGTGCGCTGCTGTCACAAATGCGAAGAGTAGTCCCAATAGTTTCAATTTCATCCGTTTTCCGTTTCAAATGACGGTGGGTAAAGGTGCCTGGATCGCTACATCCAGATGCTGTGGGATCACGGTTGGAGCAGCAAGGGTGGTGAAAGTTCCTGAGCCGCATCGTGGCAGCATACTGCAGCTAGCGGGGCCGCAGGGTCATTTGTTCTTCAGACATGGTGATGTCAAACTTGGACAGAAAACTCTGCCCCAGCAAGGCATCATCCTGGTCACCGCCCAGCAGGCCCACGCCGACCCGCACGCCAGACACCTTGATTGGGCCCAGCGTCACGGGCACGTCCGCCACTGTGCGACCCTTCACATCGCCGTTGGCCGTGTGGAAGGTGGTGGGCAGGCCGTCGGCTACACCGGCTTTGCGCGCAAACTTCTCGCTAATTGTTACTGTGGAAGCACCCGTATCCACCATGAACATGACGCTGCGGCCATTGACCGTGCCCGCCGCATAAAAATGTCCGTCGCGGGATTTCGGAATGACCAACTCTCCTTGCGCCGTGATCGTGACCGGCTTGGGCTTGAGGTAGTGCGTCATCAGCGCATACAGTACGCCCATGATGACCGTCCAGAACGCAACGATGGCCAGCGGTCCCCAGCCCATGCCTGCAGTGCGCGCGGGCTGATATCCCTCAATGTGTGGGCCGCTCACAGGGGGTTGCTCGCGAGGGCGCGCATGGGCTGCAGGCACTGAATGGGAATACTGGGAATGGCAGGACGCAGAAAGGTCATGGGCGGGCTGTTTCGGCGGGTACGATTGGGCAGATATTACATGCCGGTCACCAATGTCGCTGCGCCGAGGTAGTTGCCGTCGCCATAAACGGCAGCTTCTTCCTGGCAGGCATGGACCAGTTTGACCACATGGTCGTCGTCCGACGCTATCGCGGCAGCAACGACGACATCCCATGGGTGCGCTGCTGTTTTTGGTGGGGCCGCCACCGGGTTAGCCTGCGCGGCCATATAGGCGGCCACCACGTTCTGCGATAGCAGGGTTTGCGCCGGGACCGTGTCCTCCAACCATGGCAGCAGCGTGCGCAAGGCCCGCAGGCCCGTAACCATGTGCAAGACCGTGAAGTTGGGGTTGGCCGCATAACAACCCACTGCCAGCCCGGCGAACTCTTGGATACGGGCTTTGAGGCTGGGTGCGGGTGCCAGGGCCGGTGCCAATGCTTGGTAGACCGTGGACTGGCTAGCGTCGGCCATGCGGATGCTGATCAGCGGCCTGCCGCTGCGCCAGCCTACCGACTCTTGCACCAGACGTGCGGCCCAGGGTGCGAACTCCAGATGGGTTTGAGCCGCCGGTGGCACGGCCAGGGTTTGCCAGCGCCAGGCCCAATATGCCAAGGCCGCAGCTAGCTCTGGGGCATGCCCCGCCTGCACGGCGTGGGCTGCGCGGATCACACCGTGGAAGGCCGCTGCCGACATACCCGGCATCAGGTCTGGCAGGGTCAGGCGCAGGCTGGCGTCCATGCCTTCGCGGGCCACCAGCATGTTGAAGTGGGTTAGCAGTGTGGGGTATGCATCGGACTGACCGCGCAAAGTACGCCAATCGACGGTTGGGGGGAGCAGTGCAAGGGGCTCTGGCCCTGATCGGCCCTGGAAGCGATGGGTGTAGTGGGCGTAGAAGTCTTGCATGCGCCGCGAACTGGCCCCCAGGCAGTGCAGCGCGTGCAATGCCATGGGCAGGTGGTTGGTCAACTGGTCGCGGTACTCGGGTGGCAACCGCAGATTGGCATCCAACAGGGTGCGCAGGGTGGGGTCGACGGCGGGCGATGTGGGCAGATGGGTTTGCATAGAGCGTGTGGAAAAGTTCAAGTAGTCGCCTATCATGCAAGTTCAAGTGAACTTGATGTCAAGCATGGCCGATACCCTCATTCCCATTGGTGAGCTGGCACGCCGCAGCGGCGTGGCTGCCAGTGCCCTGCGGTTTTACGAAGAACAGGGTTTGCTGGGTAGCCAGCGCAGTGCTTCCGGGCGGCGCCTGTTTGCCCGTGGTGATCTGCGCCGCGTGGCCTTCATCCGTGCGGCGCAAGCCGTGGGTTTGACGCTAGACCAGATACGCGAAGCCCTGGTCAGCCTGCCCGATGGCCGCACGCCCACCCGAAAGGATTGGGTGGGCCTGTCCAGCGCCTGGCGCCCCCTGCTCGACCAGCGTATTGCCGATCTGACTCGCTTGCGCGACCAGTTGTCTTCGAGCATAGGCTGCGGGTGTTTGTCACTCAGCCAATGCGCGCTGTACAACCCCGGCGATGTGGCGGCTAAGCGCGGTGCCGGGGCTCGCTACCTGCTGGGGGATCGGCCACCCAAAGCAGGATGACGCGGAACGCCTGCGGTCAGCCGCATCCAGCATGTGTGCTGCGCCCGGCATCAGCACGATCAATTCATCGTCACTGCCGCCTTGCATCACGGGCGGGACTTGGTCCCCATGGAAGTCTTTCGTTTGCTTGGCACTGGTTCTGCAAGGCCAGGTGTTTTATGCGAAATTCCACCGTTGCCAGCGCCCTTGACGTTTACTTGGGGGCTGTTTGCGAACCAGCGTCGACTTTGCGAAACCGCAGTCTGCGCCACATCTGCAGGTACGGACGGATCATCCCCTGCCCGCCACCGCTGACTAACACAATGCCCAGCAGCACTGGCACGGCGCCCATCAAAAAACGGCTTTCTAGGGGCTCTTGCAGCAGCCAAGCCCCCAGCAACACTCCAAACAGAGGTGTCATGAACGAGAACGCGCCCAGGCGCGAGGCCAGGTATTTGCGCAACAGCCAAAACCACAGCAAAAAGCTGGCGAACGAAACCACCACCGAATGGAAAAGCAAACTCGCCCAAACCGTGGGCGTAGGTTTTAAATGGGCTTGACCGGTGGCAAAGGCCGCACCCGTCAGCAATACAAAAGCTGCGAGCAATTGGTATAACAGGGTTTGCGTGGCAGGCGCTGTGGCCAGCTTGGAGCAACGTATCGCAACGGTTGTGGCGCCCCAGCAAGCGCCAGCCAGCAGGCCCAAAAAATCGCCCCACAACATATTGCCCGAGACGTTGGACGCGCCAGCCGGTGCGCGGCCAAAAAAAGCCAGCGCAAGGCCACCGAAGGCCAACGCAATTCCACACCATTGCACGACGCCCAGGCGCTCGGCGGGTAGCTTCCAGTGCAAGCCCAGGGCCGCAAAAATGGGAGCGGTGTACAGGAACACCACCATGTGCGATGCGCTAGTGTGCCGCAAGCCCTCGCCCACCAGCAAAAATTCGACGCCAAACAGCAAGCCCACCACCAGTCCGGCGCGCCAAGTACCGTCAGCCACGCGCATGCGCACGCCCCGTGCGGCCATGACCAGCCCAACCAGCACCGCCGCAACGCCCGAGCGCAGCCCAATCTGGAAAATGGGTGCGATCTCGGACGCCGTCGCCTTCAGCGCCACCTGCTGCAAGCCCCACACCAGGCACAGCAGCAGCATCAGGCCAATCGCTTGTCCGTCCAGCGCTTTGCGCGTTTGCATGTGGTCTTTGTCCTTCGGCAATGGATGGGTCGGTGATAGCGATGTTATTCGGTTGACGGCTTCGCTTGATATAGTGGATAACTGACAGGCTATAGCGCCCAACTGCCAATCGTTGTCCTCCATCCACGCATGCTCCTACTGCAGCCCAAGCGGGAGATGCCGCTGCCCTGCCCTCAGTTACCCGCGCCCCGCATGAGGGTAGCTACCTCCCCCATTCGGACGACCTCGCCTTGGGCGCCGTGTTGCGCCTAGTCAAGGCGATGCCGTTGTTGGCCGCGGGCCAGACGCTGGAGACCCTTGCGCTGGACCTGGGCTGCGGCAGTGCGTCCAGCTTTGTCAGCATGTTCAAGCGCATGTTGGGGGCAACGCCAGACGAACCCCGCAGGGGCGCCGCAAGGGTGGTTGAGTCTAAGCCGTACTAGGCAAATCGGCCTCTAGCCCTCGTGGAATATTCGCGAACCGCTATTATTTATATAGCGTGTTTTCGCCAATTGCGTTCGGCTTGAGCCCCCCCTGCGTGTCGGATCAAGCCTTGGCCACGCGCCCTGACCAGGCATTGGCCAGCGCGAACACCGAGTTTGGCGTGCTGGGCCGAGGTTTTTCTTGCTTGGGCTTGGCAAACACGCCCTTTTGCACTGGGCGGCGCTCTTGAACCTGGAAGCCTTTTGCCTTTTGCTCGTCGGCCAGGCTTTGCAGCGTGACGGTCTTCAAATAGGCCAAGACCGTGGTTTGCAGCGCGTCCCACAAATCCTGCGTCATGGCCTGGGCGCTGGCCGAGCTTTCGCGAGGGTTGGCATCACTGTGCGGATTGGCACCGTCTTCGATGGCGCCCACGATGTCTGCCACCGAAATGGCGGCTGCCGGGCGTGCCAGCGTGTAGCCGCCGCCAGGGCCACGCGTGCTCTCTACCAGGCCTTGTTGGCGCAGCTTGGCAAACATCTGCTCGAGGTAAGACATGGAAATGCGGTGGCGCTGCGCCAGATCCGCCAGCGGTACGGGCGTGGACGTCTGGCGCAACGCCAGGTCGATCATCGCGGTGATGGCAAAACGGCCTCGGGTACTTAAACGCATGGGGTTTCTCCTTCCAGCTCAAAAAAGGTGGCTGGTAAAGCGTGAATGTAGACGTCACAATGCTTCGTGTAAATTCGAATTTATAACTATTTAACTTCGAAAAAATCGAAGTATTTACCCAAGTACCAATCTACCATGAACTTCAAACACCTACATTACTTTTGGGTAGTAGCCAAGGCAGGCGGCATCATGCGCGCAGGTGAGCAATTACACACAACACCACAAACCCTGTCGGGTCAGATCAAATTGCTGGAGGACTGGTTTGGCCGTAAGCTGTTTCGTAAAAGCGGGCGTAAGCTGGAACTGACCGAAGACGGCCACCTGGCTATGGGTTTTGCCGATCAAATCTTCGCGTTGGGCACCGAACTGGAGACCGCCGTACGCCAAGCCCATGGCGGCCAGCGCGTGCTGGATTTCAAGGTCGGCGTGGCAGATTCGGTGACCAAGTCGATCGCCTACCGGCTGCTGGAGCCGGCCCTGCAACTGGCAGAGCCCGTGCGCTTGGTTTGCCACGAGGGCAAGTTCCCCGACCTGCTGGCCCAGCTCGCGCTGAACCGCCTGGACCTGGTGATTGCCGATGAGCCCATGTCTAAGCGCCTCAACGTCAAAGCTTTCAACCACCCGCTAGGCCGCACCGCAATGAGCTTTTTCTGCGCCCCGTCGTTGAAGGCGCAGCTCAAGGGCGCGTTTCCTCAATGCCTCAACGACTTCCCGTTGCTTATTCCTGGCGCACAAGCCTCGGTACGCCAACAGTTGGAGGGTTGGTTGACCCGCCACCTGATCCACCCCCGCATCGTTGGCGAATTTGATGACGGGGCGCTGATGAGCGCCTTTGGCCGTGAGGGGCGCGGCGTGTTCATGGCACCCACCGTGATGGAGCGAGACACGGTCACGCAATTCGGCGTGGACTTAATCGGCCGCACCGAAGAACTGGTGGATGAGTTTTATGCCGTGTCGGTCGAGCGTCGCATCACGCATCCGTGTGTGGTGGCCATCACGGGGGCGGCGCGTGGACAGTTGTTTGGGTGAGTCGAAGGGCAAGCCGATTGATTGGACACCGGTGGACTGCGCTGCGTCCAGTCCATCTGGCAGTTATGGCATTTGGTTGATGTAGATCATGCATCTATATACCCCATGCAGTATCCTTGAGGCTAGCCAATAACTTCAAAAGGACTTTATATGAAACCCAATGTAGGCGGTATCGATCGCATGGCACGCGCAGTGCTTGGCGTGGTGTTGGTGGGCCTTGCGGCCACCGGTACCATTGGGGTGTGGGGCTGGTTGGGCCTCGTGCCGTTGGCTACCGCCGCCATCGGGTGGTGCCCGCCCTATGCCATGCTGGGTTGGAGCACCTGCGCCACCAAGGACACAAACGCCCACCGGTAATCGATTCAGCGTATGCGGGTCAGCATAGTTTCCAGGTTCTTGAACACGCCATCCATGTCATCCTTCTGGGCTGCATCGGGATGCATGCGACCCTCCAGCTCCTGCTCCAAAAAGCACATCGTCATGCGCAGGTAGGTGCTGTCCAGCGCCTTGCGCACGGCGGAGAATTGCTGCCCTATCTTCAGGCAGTCCTCCCCTTCCTCCACCATGCGCTGTATACCGCGCAACTGACCTTCGGCGCGGCGCAGTCGGTTGAGCACATCCGTGCGGGCGGTTTCGTCTTTCAGCACAGTCTTCATGCAATTCTCCGCAATAGTCTGAAGGGTATTGTCCCCGGACTTTGAGGGCGGTGTTGGCACGGGCCTTGGCCTTTAACGACTGCACGCAACCTTGGACTCTGGCACGCCCAGCTTCTTGAGCATCCAGCCCATGGGGCAGACGTTGGTGATACCAAACTGAAACAGGTTCGCACCCACAAAAGCAGTAACGGCCAGCCACCACTGGGATACAAAAATCGGGCTTCCTTGTGCGCCGAGTGCCAGCGATAAGAGGATGAAAGTACCTGCAAACAGGTGGATGTAACGTTCTACGGTCATGCTGATCTCCAGTTGGGTCAAAAAAAGGGGGATGTTCAGGGCTTGGGCTTGTCCACCAGGCGCACGATGCCCAGCGCCTTGAGCACATATTTCTCATACACGGGCTCGGAATTGCCCTTGCGGATCTTGCGCATAAAGTACTTTTCAAACGCGATCTTGGCCAAGTGCACCCACTTGCCCTTCTTGAACCAGTTCACATTGCGCGGTGGAATCTGCGGCAGCGCCACGAAGGCGGCACCGGTGTCCCCCATGTCGGCCAGGCAGATCGCGTTCCAGGTGCCCTTGGCGTCGGCAGGGCCACCGTTGATGTCGTCTGCAATGTTGTGTGCGATGGCACCCACCATGCTCTCGATCATGTAACCCGTCTTGGGCGTTCCGGTAGGTACGGGGGTTACCTCTACCGGTGGAATGGCCACGCACACACCGGCCGAGTAAATATTCTTGTATGCCTTGCTGCGTTGGTATGCGTCAATCAGGACAAAGCCGCGCGGGTTGCACAAATTGGGAACAGCGGCTACCGCGTCCACGCCCTTGAAGGCCGGCAGCATCATGGATAGCTTGAATCCGAGTTCGTGTTCCTTGTAGACGTTGCCCAGGTCATCCAACTGGGTCACAAACATCTTGCCTTCTTCGACCTTGGTAGTCTTGGCGTTGGTAATCCACTTCATGTCGCGGTTGCGCATTTCGGATTCGAGCATGGACTTGCTGTCGCCCACCCCGCCAAGTCCCAAGTGGCCAATATAGGGCTCACTGCTGACGAAGGTCATGGGTACCAGGTGGCGCAGCTTGCGGCGGCGCAGGTCGGTATCCAGAATGAATGCAAACTCGTAGGCCGGGCCAAAGCAACTGGCACCTGGCATGGCGCCAACGATGACCGGACCGGGACTCTTTAGAAAGCTCTCGTAGTCCGCAAAGAAGGCCTGCGCATGGTCCACGCTGCACACCGAGTGCGTGAAGCCACCGCCGCCGTGCGATGCAGGACCAGCACCTGGCACTTCGCTAAAAGCCAGCTTGGGGCCCGTAGTGATAACCAGATAGTCATAGTTCAGCGTCTCGCCTCCCGCTAGCGTCAGCTGGTTCGCTTCGGCGTCAATCTTCTCAACCCCCTTCGGAATGAAGCCAATACCCTTGCGGGCCAGATAGGGGGCAATGGGCAGGGTGATGTCTTCGCGTTGACGCCAGCCCACGGCAAGCCAGGGGTTGCTGGGTACAAACTGGAAGTAGTCGGTGCTATTGACCACGGTGATGCGGTGCGACTTGTCGAGCAATTCGCGGATTTCAAACGCGGCGGGCATGCCGCCTATGCCTGCGCCGACGATAACGATGTGAGCCATGGTGCGTGTCTCCTGGGGATGGGGTTAGGTACCTGAGGGGGCCGCGTCTGCGCGCGGCTCCATACGGCGCCGGTACAGCGCGTAATACAAGACCGGTATGACCACGAGGGTGAGCACGGTAGACACCAGAATACCGAAGATGAGCGATACGGCCAGCCCATTGAAGATGGGGTCGTCCAGAATAAAGAAGGCGCCGATCATGGCCGCTACGCCAGTCAGCGCAATCGGCTGGGCACGCACGGATGCGGACTGCACTACCGCATCCCTGAACGCTACGCCGGTGCGCACTTGCAACTCAATAAAGTCCACCAACAGAATGGAATTGCGCACGATGATGCCCGCCAGCGCAATCATGCCGATCATGCTGGTGGCGGTGAACTGCGCATTCAACAACGCGTGGCCCGGCATCACGCCGATGATGGTTAGCGGAATGGGCACCATGATGACCAACGGCGTGAGGTAGCTCTTGAACTGCGCCACCACCAGCAGGTAGATCAGGATCAGGCCCACACCGTAGGCAGCCCCCATGTCGCGGAAGGTGTCATAGGTGATTTGCGATTCTCCATCCCACTTGAGCGCATAGCCACGGTAGGTGTCGGTTGGCTGGTTGATCCAGTATTCACCGACCTTGGCGTCTGTGGCGGCGCCCGCTTTGTCCATCGTGCTGCGAATAGAAAACAAGCCGTACAAGGGCGAATCCAGCTTGCCCGCCATGTCGCCAAACACATAGCTCACGCCCTTGAGGTCTTTGGTAAACAGCGGCTTGTCAATGATGCCCTTCTGGACCGTCACCAGTTCCGACAGCGGCACCAGTTGACCATTGGCGGCACGCAGCGATATGCCCAAAATGCTCTCCAGCCCCACCTGCCGGTCCAGCGGTAACTGAATACGCACCGGCACCGGGTATTTGCTGGTGCCATCATGCAGATAGGCAGCGTCGGCGCCGCTCAGCCCCGCCGACACGGCTTGTGCCACAGCAGCCACTGGAATACCCAGTGACTCGGCTCGCTGGCGACGCACGCGCAGGAAGGCACGCGGTGCGTCTTCGCGCAGGCTGGTGTCCACGCCCACGATGTTGCTGGTAGCCGCAAACGATTTGGCGATGCGTGCGGCCAGTTCCTGGCGTCCGGCTTCATCCGGTCCGTAAACCTCTGCCACCAAAGGTGACATGACAGGCGGGCCCGGTGGCACTTCAACCACCTTGACGCGGGCACCGTGCGGCAGCGCAATCTTCTCCATGTCGGGGCGCAAGCGCTGCGCGATAACGTGGCTTTTTTCGCTGCGATGGTGTTTGTCCACCAGGTTCACTTGCAGATCGCCCTGCTCGGCGTCCGCCCGCAGGTAGTACTGGCGCACCAAGCCGTTGAAGGTGATCGGCGAGGCCGAACCGGCATAGCCTTGCAGGTTCAGCACTTCGGGCTGCCGGGCCAGATACGCGCTCAGGTCTTGCAGGGTCGCCGCCGTATCTTCCAGTGGCGTGCCAGCGGGCATATCCACAATCACCTGAAACTCGCTCTTGTTGTCAAACGGCAGCATCTTGAGAACCACGCCCACCATGGAGCCGGGTACCAGCGCCAAACTGACCGATACCAGCAAGGCCATCACAATGCCCACCAACAGGTACCACCGCTTGCGGCTGCTGTGCAGCAAGGGCATCAAGATGCGGTCAAAAATGCGTTGCACCTTGCCCGGTTTGCCGTTGCTCTTTTGCGGCGCTGCATGCCCAGCGCCATGCTCACGCATCAGCTTCAGCGCCAGCCACGGCGTCACGGTAAACGCAATCGCCAACGAGATGGCCATGCCCAGACTGGAGTTGATGGGAATGGGGCTCATGTACGGGCCCATCAGGCCCGACACAAAGGCCATGGGCAGCAATGCGGCGATGACGGTCAGCGTAGCCAGGATGGTAGGGCCACCCACCTCGTCCACCGCACGCGGAATGATGTCCTTGAGCGCGTCGTGCGGCGTGAGCTGCTGGTGGCGGTGGATGTTTTCCACCACCACGATCGCATCGTCCACCAAGATGCCGATAGAAAAAATCAGCGCAAACAGCGATACGCGGTTGAGCGTGAAGCCCCACGCCCACGACGCAAAGAGCGTGGCAGTCAGCGTCAAGATCACCGCTGCGCCCACAATGATGGCCTCCCGGCGGCCCAGGAAGAAACCCACCAGAAAAATCACCGAGCCGGTGGCAAACGCCAACTTCTGGATCAGTTTGTTGGCCTTCTCGGCAGCCGTCTGGCCGTAGTCGCGGGTGATGGTTGCCTGCACATCCGATGGAATGACGGTGTTGTTCAGCAAGTCGAGCCGATCACGCACGGCACGCGACACATCGACCGCGTTTTCGCCGGGCTTCTTGGTCACCTGAATCGTCACAGCTGACATGGCTTGGCCTGCGGCCTGTGCTGTGGGTTCGGCGCTGGTATGGGCCGCGCCCTGCATGAACCATACATAGCGCTTGGCCTGCTGGCTGCCGGCTGTGACGATCGCCACATCCCTCAGGAAGACTGGCTTGCCCAGATTGACCCCCACCACCATATCGGCCACGTCATCTGCACTGCGCAAAAACTCACCGGCTTCCACGCTGAGCATCTGCGCGCCGCCTGGGTCTGCACTGCGCTGTACCACCGCCCCGGCGGGCATGCCAAAGTTGGCGGCGGCGATCGTCTTTTGCAGGGTGAGCAGGTCTACACCCCGATCCCGCATGCGGGTCGGATCGACATCGATCTGGATCGAGCGACCGGGCCCCCCGATGGTGGCTACCTCACGTACACCGGGTACCGATTTCAGCTCGCCCTCCAGCGTGTGGGCCACCGCCTCCAGGTCGCTGGCGGGGCTGCCTTCTTTGCTCCACAGCGTGATGCCCACCACTGGCACATCGTCAATTCCTTTGGGCTTGACGATAGGGGGCAAGGTGCCCAAGCCTGGCGGCAGCCAGTCTTGGTTGGCGTTGAGCACGTCGTACAGGCGCACCAGCGCTTCGGTGCGCGGCACGCCCACTTTGAACTGCACCGTCAGTACCGCAACACCGGGGCGCGCGACGGAGTACGTGTGTTCGATGCCCGCGATTTGGCCCAAGACCTGTTCCGCTGGCTTGGCCACCATGTTTTGCACATCGGCACTGCTGGCACCCGGAAAGGCAATCAGTACATTGGCCATCGTCACATTGATCTGCGGCTCCTCTTCTCGCGGCGTCACCAATACGGCAAACAGGCCCAGCAGCAGGGCAACCAGGGCCAGCAAGGGGGTGAGCGCGTTGGACTGAAACGCTGCGGCAATGCGACCGGATGCGCCGAGCTTTCGCGTCGACATCGCCGCCGATGTAAACGTCGTTGTAGCGGGCGGTGATTCAGGGGTTTGCATAGTGGTGTCTTTCAGCTGCAGGGCTTACTTGCCCGCTGGCACTTGCGCCGCACGCACGGGGTCCAGTGCTACCACGTCACCGGCCTTCAGGCCGGCCAGCACTTCCACGCCGTCGGCATCCAGCCGCTGCCCCAGGCGCACTGCACGCAAGCTAAATACATCTCCACTCTTCACATAAACCGCCGTCAATTCGCCGCGCCGCACGATGGCCTGCTCGGGCACCGCCAAGAGGCTGTGGCGGGCTGCCTGATCGGCGCTGAACTTCACACGCACTTGCTGGCCAGGCACGAAACCGGCACTTAGTGCTTCGGGCAGTTCCAGGCGCCACTCGGTGGTCTGCGAAACGGGGTCCGACGAAGGAATCACACTGCGCGCGCTGGGGGTGATCCACACATCGCCTTGCGCCGAAGCCGCTTGTATCTGAGCATTGCCCGCCTGGCCAATTAACGCGGCGCGGGACGCGGGCACCTGCACCACCACACGCAAGGGCAGCGGCGCATACATCACCAGCAACGGTGTTCCCGGCACGGCCAAATCGCCCGCCTGTGCGTTGGTTTGCAATACCCAACCGTCAAACGGAGCCGTCACCTTGGTGAAGCCCTGCGCCAGGCTGCTTTGGCGGCTGGCCGCACTGGCCTGGTCGCGCTGTGCCTTAGCGCTTTTGAGTTGGGCGTCTGCGGTATCCAATGACGCCTGGCTGACGAAGCCCTTGGACTGCAGGCCTTTGGTTCGGTCGAATTGGGCCCGGGCATTGTGCAGGTCAGCTTCCGCCTGGTCCACTTGCGCCTGGCTGCGCTGTTGGCCTACCGAGGCCTCACGGTCATCGATCGTCGCAAGCAACTGGCCTGCCTTGACCTTGTCACCAGCCTTCACCAAGAAGCTGGCCAAGCGCCCGGATGCCTGTGCCGACACCGTGCTCTGGCGAACCGGCTGCACCACACCATCCAAAAAGGTGCTGGCCCCCGCCTGCTTGACACCGATGGTGGCAGTCGCCATCGCCGGGACCTGTGCCTGCACGCCTGCTGCCGTGCACGCCATGGCCACAGCAAGGGCCAGCGACACCACAAGGTGCGACGGCAGTGCGTGCGGGATAGATGTCTGGATGTCGTTGGTCATGCTTGCTTCCGTATACTCCATGTAGTATATATGATACCCCATGGGGTATGCAAGTCCTGGCCATTGATCTATATCAAAGAGTGCCTTCGAGGGCAACAGAGAATCGGCTTGCCCGGTGCAACGTGGCTGCCCATTTGCAATCCATTTAGATGTTTTAGCAATATGCAAACTATCAAACAGTCGTTCCCGCCTTTGCAAAGCACGCGCAAAATTGCTGCATCGCATAGCCCACAGAATGTGCGGGCATCCGCGGTACCATGTGTCAACGAGTCATTGGCAAAATGATTCGCTAGCCCTCGTAAATACTGCATAGCACGCTATCAAAAAAATAGCAAAAATCAAGAAAAACCACCACCATGTCAACTGCCTGGAAATTTGAAACCCAATCCGTACACGCGGGCTACTCGCCCGACCCCACCACCAAGGCCGTGGCCGTGCCCATCTACCAGACCGCCGCATACGCCTTTGACAGCGCGCAGCATGGCGCCGATTTGTTTGACCTGAAGGTTCCGGGCAACATCTACACCCGCATCATGAATCCCACGCAAGACGTGCTGGAGAAGCGCGTAGCCGCATTGGAAGGCGGCCTGGCGGCGCTGGCAGTGGCCTCGGGTCAGGCGGCGGTGACCTATGCGATTCAGACCATCGCCGAAGCGGGCGACAACATCGTGGCCAGCACCGCGCTGTATGGTGGCACGTACAACTTGCTTGCGCACACACTACCGCTGTCGGGCATCACCACACGGTTTGCAGACCACAAAAATCCCGACAGCTTTGAACCACTGATCGACGACAGGACCAAGGCTATCTTTGTAGAGTCGCTGGGTAATCCGCAAGGCAACGTGACCGACATCGCCCGCATTGCCGATATCGCGAACCGCCACGGCATTCCGCTGATCGTGGACAACACCGTGGCCACGCCCTACCTGCTGCGCCCCATCGAACATGGTGCCGACATCGTCGTGCATTCGCTGACCAAATACTTGGGAGGCCACGGCACCAGTATTGGCGGTGCGATTGTGGACAGTGGCAAGTTCCCCTGGGCACAGCACAAGGCCCGTTTCAAGCGCCTGAACGAACCCGACCCGAGCTACCACGGCGTTGTCTACACCGAGGCGCTGGGCCCCGCCGCCTACATCGGCCGTGCCCGCGTGGTGCCGCTGCGCAACACGGGTGCGGCCATTTCCCCATTCAATGCATTCCTGATCTTGCAAGGCATAGAGACGCTGGCCCTGCGCATGGACCGTATCAATGACAACACGCTCAAGGTTGCGCAGTTTCTACAAAAGCATGCCAAGGTGGCCTGGGTCAACTATGCAGCGCTACCAGGCAATGCCGACTTTGAATTGGCACAAAAATATCTGGGTGGCAAAGCATCGGGGCTTCTGACGTTCGGCGTGAAGTCTGCCGCGGGCGAGGGCCGTGTTGCAGGCGCGCGCTTTCTGGATGCGCTGGCCTTGTTCACCCGCCTGGTCAACATTGGCGACGCCAAATCACTGGCCACGCACCCGGCATCAACCACGCACCGGCAGTTGTCGCCCGAAGAGCTGGCCAAGGCCGGGGTGGGCGAAGACACCGTACGTTTGTCGGTGGGTATTGAACATATTGACGACTTGCTGGTCGATCTGCAGCAGGCGTTGGCCGCGGTGTGACGGCGCCCAAACGCCTTTCTAAAAGGCGTGCATTTACTTGCGCGCCAGCCCCACCCCCAGCACGGTCAGCACCATGCCCAGCAAAGCCAACCCGGTCAGGGTTTCGCCAAAAATGGCCCAGGCGATCAGGGCCGTGGACGGAGGTACCAGGTAAAACAGGCTAGCCACATTGACGGCGCTGCCATTGCGGATCAACACATTCAGCAGGGTGACGGCACCCAGCGACAGCACCAGCACCAGCCAGCCCAGGGCGAACGCAAACGAAGGGGTCCAGTGCACCACCATGGTTTCGGTCGCCATCGCCGCGATGCCCGTTAATGCCAGTGTCGGCAGAAACTGAATCACTGAGCCCGTGCGCAGGTCAAACGACGGGCAGAAGCGCTTCTGGTACAGCGTGCCCGTGGTGATGGCAAGCAAGGCCACCAATGCGGGGGTCAACATGGTGAGCACCATGCCACCGTTGGCGCTGGCCGCCACCTTGTGCGCCACCACCAGCGCCACCCCCACAAAGCCCAGTGCCAGCCCCGTCCACTGTGTGGCGCGCACACGCTCTCCGAGCAACAGGCCCGCGCCCAAGGCCGTGAGCACGGGCTGAAGGCCCACCACAATGGCCGTTACTCCTGCGGGCAAGCCATGGCCGATGGCAATGAACACGCCGCCCAAGTACACCCCATGTACCAGCACACCCGATACGCCGATGTGCAGCCACTCGCGCGCGGTGCGCGGCCAGGGTGCCCGCATCGCCCAAGCCAGCACGCCCATCAACACCAGCACGATGCCATAGCGCAGGCTCAAAAAAGTCAGAGGCTCGGCGTCTGGCAGGCCATACTTGGCACCGATGAATCCGGTGCTCCACAAGGCGACGAACAACAAGGGGTACAGTGCAGCGAGGGAAGTGCGCACGGGCGCAGGGTTGGATTGCATGCCCCGATCTTAGGTGACGCTTCTGGCTACATGCGGCTCTGGTGCTTGCGCAGCGTGCCCGGATTCGGTTGATCCAGCGCAACGCGAAGGAAATTACATGCGCCAACCTGCTGACAGCACGAAGGTTTCTCGGTAAATTCCACGTGTACCGGCGCAGACACCGGTTCCACCTTGGCCCCCTATGAAAATTCTCATCGCCGTTGACGGTTCCAAGCCTGCGCTGCACGCAGTCAAGCAGTGCATTAAGTTGATGAGCTTAATGACCGCTGCGCCCCATTCGGTCACGCTGGTCAGTGTGCATGACGATGCGGGGCTGCGCCATGCCCAAAAATATGTGGGCCATGGAGTAGTGGCTGACTACCTGCGCGAACTGAGCGAGAAGGACCTCAAGCCTGCCCAAAAACTACTGGATACCGCGGGCTTGAAGCACAACATGGACATACGCACCGGCCATGTTGCACAAGAAATTGTGGCCTGTTCCAAGGCTGGCAAGTTCGACCTGTTGATACTGGGTGCCAAAGGGCGCAGTGCCCTGGTCGACATGCTGCTGGGTTCTGTAGCCCAGCGCGTGTTGGCCATGTCCACCACGCCGGTTCTTCTGGTCAAGTGAGCCGATAGGCCTCGAACGCCAATGCCTGCAGGCCTGAACCAAACCCAAGCGGTTGCGCAACTCGCGCGCGACGGACCCAACGAGCTGCCGCCCTCGCAGCAGCGTGGCTGGTTGGGCCTGCTGCGCGATGTGGTTCTGGAGCCCATGTTCCTGCTGCTGGTGGCCTGTGGTGGCATATACATGCTGCTGGGCAAGCTCGATGAAGCGCTGATGTTGCTGGCGTTTGTGTTCGTGGTGATGGGCATCTCGCTGGTGCAGGCGACCCGCACCGCTCGCTCGCTGGACGCCCTGCGCGACCTCTCCAGCCCCCAGGCCCTGGTGTTGCGTGACGGCGAACCGCGTAAAGTGCCGGGCCGCGAGCTGGTGTGCGACGACGTGGTGCTGATTGCCGAGGGCGACCGCGTGCCCGCCGATCTGGAGTTGCTGCAAGCAGCCAATCTGACGGTCGACGAATCCATGCTCACGGGCGAATCCGTGCCGGTGGGAAAACAGGCCAATGCCGTGGCGCCGGGTGCAGCGTCACCTCCAACGACGAGGGATGAGTGCCGCGTGTTTTCCGGCACATTGGTCACACAGGGCACGGCGCAAGGCCGTGTCATCGCCACTGGCGAGCGCAGCGCGCTGGGGCGCATAGGCCAGTCGCTCCAAGGGCTGGGTGCAGAGGCCACCCCCATACAGAAAGAGACGCGCAAGGTGGTCAAGTGGGTGGCGGTGGTGGGCCTGTTGATGGCAGCTGGCTTGGCTGTTGCTTATGGTTTGCGTTCGGGTGACTGGCTGCAAGGGGTGCTGGCCGGGTTGACCTTCGCCATGGCCGTGGTGCCCGAAGAGCTGCCGGTGGTCTTGACGCTTTTTTTGGGCTTGGGTGCCTGGCGGCTGGCACGTGAAAACGTGTTAGCCCGCAACCTGCCGGCTATCGAACGGCTGGGTGCCACCACCGTGCTGTGCGTTGACAAAACGGGCACGCTGACCGCCAACCGCATGGCGGTGCGCCACATCTGGTCGCAAACGGCAAACTACGACAGTGCCACGACAGACGCCGCGCCAGCATCAACGACCTTTCCCGACGCCCTTCATGACGTACTGGAGTTCGCCGTGCTGGCCAGCCACCGCCAGGCCTTCGACCCCATGGAGACGGCCATTGCCCAAGCGGGCGCAACGCTGTTGGCCAACACCGAACACTTGCACAGCGACTGGGCGCTGGTGGACGACTACCCGCTGTCGCCGGCCATGCTCGCCATGTCCCGCGTGTGGCAGTCGCCCGACCAGCGCGACCGTCTGATCGCAGCCAAAGGCGCGCCCGAAGCGATTGCTGATTTATGCCACGCAGACGCTGCGTTGCTCGCCCAAGTGGCGCAGCAAGTAGCAGCTATGGCGAAGGACGGTCTGCGGGTGTTGGGCGTGGCCCGCGCCCGCTTTGCTGCACCGACATTGCCCGACAAGCAGCATGATTTTGATTTCGAGTTCCTGGGTTTGATAGCGCTACAAGACCCGGTGCGCCCCGATGTACCCGCAGCTATAGCGCAATGCCACGCAGCAGGCATACGCGTGGTGATGGTCACGGGGGACCACTCGGCCACGGCGTTGTCCATCGCCGGGCAAGCGGGCTTGAGCACCAATGGCAAGACCTTAAGCGGTGCGCAGCTGGCCGCGTTGACGGACGAAGCGCTGGCTGTGCGGTTGGCCGACACCAACATCTTTTGTCGCGTGCAACCCGACCAAAAGCTGCGGCTGGTCCAGGCGTTCCAGGCATGTGGCGAGGTGGTTGCCATGACGGGCGATGGTGTCAATGATGCCCCCGCGCTCAAGGCGGCCAGCATCGGCGTGGCCATGGGCGCGCGTGGTACTGATGTGGCACGCCAGGCCGCAGACCTGGTGCTGCTCAAGGATGATTTTGCATCGCTGGTCACCGCCGTACGCTATGGTCGCCGTATTTTTGCCAATCTGCGCAAGGCGATCGTGTTTGTGGTGGCAGTGCACATACCCATCATGGGGCTGTCTTTGCTGCCGGTGATGCTGGGCTGGCCTTTATTGCTGATGCCCGTGCATATTTTGTTCTTGCAACTTATCATCGATCCGACTTGCACCGTGGTTTTTGAAGCCGAGCCCGAAGAGGGCGATGCTATGCAGTGCCCGCCCCGGCCAGCTGACGCGCACCTGTTCGGCTCTGCCGTGTTGGTGCGCGGGGTGGTGCAGGGGTTGGGCCTGCTGGCGGTTCTGGTCGCGGTATTTGTGTGGTCGCGCAACGCATCCCAATCTGACGACATGGCGCGTGCATTGACCTTTGCGGTCATGGTGCTGGCGAACTTGGGACTGATCGTGGTGAACCGGCATTGGGGTCCGTCGTTTGTGCGAGGCCAGGTTGGATCTAACCATGCCTTCCTCTGGGTCGCTGTAGCCACGCTGGCGCTGCTGGCTTGCGTGCTGGCCATCCCAGCGGTGGCTTCCCTGTTTGCCTTTCAGCGGCCGCCTGCAGCGATGTTGTTGGCAGGGCTGGGGGCGGTGCTTCTGTGTCTAGGCTGGTTCGAGGGCGTCAAGCGATTTGTGGCTGTGTGACTGCGGTGAATTTGATCCAGGTCATACAGGGAATGCACAGCCATGGTTAGCATCGCGATGAGATTCCACTCCCACGAACAACCATTGCATTTGCAATGTCTCGGTTTGAAAGAAGGTATTGCCATCCATGAGCAACTTTGACCACAGCACCTTGGTGCACGACATCAACCATAACCTTGCGCCTCTTCGAAAAAATCAACCCGAGGCTATGCAAGCCTTTGGCCAATTGGCGCGTGTGGCCATGGCGCAAGGCGCAGTAAGCTCCAAACACAAGGAACTGATCGCATTGGCTATCGGCATCACCCAGCATTGTTCGGGGTGTATTGGGTTTCACGTCAAGGCTTTACTCAAGCTGGGGTGCACCCGAACAGAGTTGGAGGAGGCACTCAACGTCTGCGTCTACATGGGCGGAGGCCCTGCGATGATGTACTGTTCCGAAGCAATCAGCGCCTGGGACAGCATGGCGGCAACGGGCGTGTGAGCGGCACAGGCGGCGTAGTCACACCGCGTCGGCCCATTGTGAGCCTGCGCGCGCTACAGGTCAGTGTGCTCTTTGCAATACCTGGCGCGCCAACAGAGTCTTCGATTGCGCAGAGTGCACCGGCCTCTAGGCTCGACCAGGGCGTCATTGGCGTCATCCAGGTCAGCCTGGAGCTGTTGGATACCAATCACGTGGACAAGACCGTTGGAGAAATGGTCTCCACGCGGGACTACCAGGTGCGCACCCGGCCCTTTACCGTACCCAGGGATTCGCGTGCAAATGGGGCCATGTTCAGCTATCTCGGCACGTTGGTGTTGACCCGTGGGCAAGGCGCGGCACTGCATTTATGGGGGTGCTGCCCCGCGTCGCACTGACCCTGGCTGCCGCTCAACAACGCTCTGGCCGTAAGCCCCCTGGGGCGCGGCGCAGGCGGGTCGGCGTTACATTAGCGCTCTTACCGCAAGCAACCTTAAGTATTTGACATGAAAAAACTCACCGTTCTGGCCATGCTGTTGGCATCCGGATTTGTCCAAGCCCAAACCAGCGCCGCCACACCGCCAGCAGCACTGACCGCATCGGCGTCGGCGTCGGCCGCGCCATCTTCGCCCGCCAAGAAAGAACTGGTTGCTCGCGTGCTTGCCTTGCAAAAAGGCGCTGTCGAGCAGACCGCGCAAGCCATAGTCGAGCGCCCGGCCATGCTATTGCAGCAGCAGGCTGCCATGGCCTTGCAAACCCGCGTGCCACCCGACAAACGCGAGGCCGCTGCCAAGCTGGTGCAGGCCGACCTCTCAAAGTTTGTAGAAGACGTCGGCCCCCTGGTCCGCCAACAGGCCGTGAAGCTGGCGCCATCTACCGTGGGCGCGCTGCTGGAAGAAAAGTTCACCGAAGCAGAGCTCAAAGAGCTCATCAGCATCATCGAGTCACCGGTCAACCGCAAGTTCTCGCAAATGAGTGGCGATTTTCAAAAGGTCTTGGGCGAAAAACTGGTGGCGCAAACGCAAGCCATGGTCGCGCCCAAGGTGAAGGCTCTGGAGCAATCCGTCGTCGCCCATCTGGGCTTGCCGCCCGCGCCGGCAGTGCCCGCATCGGGACCATCGATGAAGCCACCTAAGAAGTAAATCAAGCCTGACTGGCGAACACGCGCCTCCGGTCTCTTATCTGCTGGTCCCCGTGGGAGTGGTTCTTTTTGCATGCTGGAGCGTAGGTCGATAGATATTCATTCCATCGATTGGCGCTGAAGCTTCGCAATAAAGCGATTCATATGCGGGTCACTGCGCTCGCATGGAACATCCGCGAATGCAAACCACCGAACTGCGTTGAACTCACCGGCATCGAAGCGCAGCGCTTGCGTGCGAAGGGCGTGCACCACGTACCACAGAGATACATCGGTGTGTCCCGCGGTCAGCCCCACGGTTTCGGTGCAGGTGATCATCCATGGCGGGCCGATGTCGTGCGCGGCAGCAAAGCCCAACTCTTCCAATAGTTCGCGGCGGACCGTTTCGCGTGGATGCTCACCCGGCTCCACATGTCCGCCTGCAGGCAACCACAGTTGCGCGTTTTTGTGGTCCACTAGCAGAAGGTGACCATCGTCGCTAACGACGGCGAAGTACGACACCAGGTGTTTGGGCGGTTTTGCTGGTTTGACTTGGCGGATGAGTTCAACACCGGAATCTACCCACGATAGGGCGTCCGTACGGTGGCGTGTTTCAACCGCGTCCCCAGGCGTTATCGAGGCGATTTCGAGCCGGATCTGGTGTCTGTGGAGGTTGGCATCCGTGAGCGTCATCGCCCCCGCGACGCTAACCACGCTCAATCTCTGCAAAAGTAAATGCCGCCTTCAATCCCAACCCTACTGCCCGCAGAGCTTCTGCGCCCCCACTTTGCCTGTCGATGACGCACAGTGCCAGTTCAGGCACCATGCCATCGACCTTTAATTTGGCCAGCGCGTCGATGATGGCACCTCCACTGGAAACTACATCTTCGATCAGGACAAAACGCTTGCCTTGCAAGGACGCGCCTTCGGCGTATTGGCAAGTCCCATAGTCTTTTGGCTCCTTGCGAATGAAGGCCGCGGGTATGCCTGTGACTTGGCTGAGCATGGTGACGATGGGGATGCCGCCCATTTCCAAACCTGCCAAAACTTCGGTGCCCGGTGGCACCAGCGGTGCCATGGCCTCGGCGATGGCGCGCAACAGGATTGGGTCGGACTCGAATTGGTACTTGTCAAAGTACGTGTCGCTGGTGAGGCCCGAGCGCAGGACGAAGAGCCCATAAATACGGGCACTTTTGCGGATTCTGGCAGCTAGGTTGTGTTGCATGGCGTGGATGTTACTGCTTGCAGATTCATTGCACATCAATGGCTTGCCAATGCGAATAAGCGTCACGCGGAGACATTGAAAACCGGAAGTAGTTGCCCCCGCCATTAGCCGGTTGGTCCCAGCGGCGAGAGATGTCTTGGCCGGTGAGGTGGCAATACAACAGGGCGCCCACCGCTCCATGGGACACGATGGCAATCGATCCCCCGGAAGTGTCCGCGTTAACGAGGTCGCTCACTGCTTGAACAATGCGCGCCTGCGCATCGCAAGCGCGTTCCCAACCACGCACGGATTGGAGCGGCTGCGCGAAGAAGGTGTCAGCGACCTTTTCAAATTCAGGTGGCGGCAGGAAGCCGGTCGATGAGCGGTCGTTTTCGCCCAGTGCGTGCAAGGCCTTGATGGGTAGTTGCAAGTGGGCGCCCAGGATATGGGCGCCGTCGATGGCCTTTTGTTCGGTACTGCAATAGATGGCGGTCAACTCTCTGATCCACGGCAGGCCCAACGCTGCTTTCATTCGCGACCGCCCGAGATCGGATAGCGGCCATTGGGGAACCGGTACCGTGTCGCTGACCACAACATTGGGGTGGGTGATGAAGTAGTGATGGGCTTGTGAAGGCATTGCAGTCAGTCCTCATCCCACCCGGTTGTACCGGTTCACCAGCCGCATGCCATTTTGCGCACTCGGATCGTTCCGCGCAAATGCTTCGCGCGCCCGTGCATAGCCATAGTCCCAGTGCTCCTCCATGTGCTGCACAAATACGCCATAGCTGGGCGGTGCTTCCAGGCGAACGCGGTTTTCGCGCCAGGCCAAAACCTTGCGGAGGTACGGTTTGGCCAGGGCCTGTTCGATGTCGGACGCGTCTATCCACACATCGGCATGTTGTGCGTGAACCTGCCGCAGGCGCTGATTGGCATCGGTGCCGAGAACGGCGCGCCAGGCGGGGACCGACATGGCTTGGTCAAACGGGGCCTTAAATTCGATGACCACACGGTCGGCTAACTGGTGGGCCATTTCGATGGGGAATAAATCCACGACGCCGCCCATGTAGTGCGCCCCAGCATGCGCGTGGCAACTGAAGTAGTACATGTCGGAGACCGAGATGCGTGCCGCTTGGTGCAGCGGCATCGTGGTGTCGGTAACCACCTGCGGTGCCACGGCGCTGTTGCCCCATTCGGCAGCCCCCAATGGCGCCCGCGCACCCTGCAGCAACTGCGCAGCACGCGGTCCGCAGAACACCGTCTGCTCAAATAGCTTGCGCCGCCCGCGCCTGTGCCCCGCATCGGCTGGGGTGTACAACAGCTTGCTTCCGACCAGTGCAACATCGGGCCCGTGCGGCGCCGAGGGCGATGGCAACTGCGGCAGCGCGGGCAGTGTGAACAGATAATTGCCAAACAGATCGGGCACGCGAGGCGCGGGCTTGCGGTTGATGGCGCGACGGGCCACATCCAGCAGCGTGCGGTGGATGGTGGCGGCGGGCGCGGGCCCGATGCTGCTCCAGAAGCGGTGCATCTCGGGCGATGCGAGCCAGGTCTTTTGGTCTGCGGGGTCGGGCAGTGTGTGGATCACTGCGGCGGCGATGGCGCCCCCGCAACTGGCCAGCAAGAGGTCGGGGGCCTTGCCCACGTCGCATGCGGCAGCATGCATACCCAAGTAAATACCGAAGCGAAAGCCGCCGCCCGAGAACACCATGCATTGCTGGTATTTTGAATGTATTTGCACCATGCAACGAAAATAGCATAAACACCGTGCGCCTCCCCTGTGTGGGGGTTGGCGCACATACATTTGCCGCTGCGGGGCTCATAATAGTCGGTTATTCGCACCACTAAGGAGAGCAACTTGTCCCATTTTCACGCCGTCGTCTGGATCGACCACTCAGAAGCCCATGTCATGCATATTACCCCGGACGATGTTGAAAAATCCGTGGTGCACCCCGCCCACCCCCACCGCAAGTTGCACGCCCACAGTGGCTCAGTTGGCGGCGGACGTGCGCCAGAAGCTCCGGACTACTACCACGCAGTGGTAGAAGCATTGGCTGGCGCGCAAGAGATACTGGTGGTGGGCCCCGCCCAGGCCAAACTCCAGTTGATCAAGCACATTCAGCACCATGACGTGGCGCTGATGGCCAAGGTCGTCGGTGTGGAAACCGTAGACCACCCGACCGACGGGCAGTTGGTGGCGTATGCGCGCACGTATTTTGTGGCCAAGGATCGCATGCTCTGATCAAGCGACTTGCATGCAAGCCGGTGGCGGGACATGCTCTCCATGCGCCACCTGTGCTGCGGCCTGTTCCAGTAGGTCTACATAGGCC
This sequence comes from Rhodoferax sp., assembly GCA_025351745.1. GTDB lineage: Bacteria > Pseudomonadota > Gammaproteobacteria > Burkholderiales > Burkholderiaceae_C > Allorhodoferax. Next base: position 17,551 of record JANXVI010000341.1, on the reverse strand, counting down.
TCTTCAACGCATTGCCAGGGGAGCACGCCCAGTTTGTCCATCACGGCCCGCGCTTCTTGCTCGCCGTCGGTCAGCGAGTCGTCGTCGCCCAATACGACTTCCAACTCTAAAAAATCACCCAAGCCTTCGACGCTGTCCAGGTGCACACGTGTACGGCCAATGGTGAACTGCGTGCGGTGTTTGCGGACCCGACCCGACTGGCCATAGGCGAGCGTCAGCGTGGCACGCAAGGCATCGGGTGTCGTGGTTGGCGAGATTTCGTAGAAACTTTCCTTGGGGCCTTTGGCATTGGCGCGACGGTAGAAGATGAGGACGCCGCTGCCATCGGGGAAGGAGCGCAGCTTCAGGCGGCCTAATGCACAAGGGAAGAAGGTGTCGTCTTGCACCAGATAGATGGGACCATCGCTGGCCCATGGCACGACCCTGGCCAGCAGCGCTTGCACGCTTTCAATGCGGGCTTTGATTTCGATATTGCGTGCCATGGATACAAAGAATGCAGTGGTGTGGTGCGCTATTGTTTTAATAGCTTTAAACGTATGTTTCACGAGGGCTGCAGCCCCATTTACAAACCACAACCCCTCATCAGCAACGACACCACGTGTTCGGTTGCACGGGAATGGTCTTTTTTGCTCAGCGCCTTGCGATCCAGCACCGCGCAGACTTGCACATCGAAGTCGGCATAGGTTTGTGTGGCCGCCCAGATTGTGAAGAACAGGTGGGTGGCGTCGACCGGTGCCATGCGGCCGGCGTCTATCCAGCCCTGGATGACGGCGGCTTTTTCTACGACCAGGGGGCGTAGCTCCGTCGTCAGGATGTTCTTGACCACCGGGGCACCGTTGAGCATTTCGTTGGCAAATACCTTGGACCCGTCAGGCCGCTGGGCGGACAGCGCCATCTTGACACGTATGTACTGCTCTAGCGCAGCGCGCGGCTCGGCATCCGCCGTGATGCCCTGTGCCGGTGCCAGCCAGTCGCCCAGCGTGCGGGCCAGCACTGCGCGGTACAGCACGTCCTTGCTGCCAAAGTAGTAGTGCAAGTTGGCCTTGGGCAGGTCGCTGGCGGCAGCGATGGCCGCCATGGTGGTGCCGCCAAAGCCTGCGCGCGCAAACACCTTTTCGGCGGCCGCCAGGATGCGGGTTTCGTTGGACTTGCGAATCTGCCCCTTGATCGGATCTTCTTCAGCGGCTGCTGTTGCTGCGAGCGCTGCCGCGGTGCGTTTGCGAGTGGGTTTGGCTTGTGGTGTCATGCGGGCAAAAAAGGGGTCGCACCGTTGCGGATACGACCCCTGACTACAGGTTGGAATCGATATGACTAAATAGTTTACTTACTTGGCTGCAGCGTCCCACACAGCATGTGTCATGGCTGCTGCACCGGGGTCTTTCTTGATGACCGGAGAGCTGCCGCCAGCGAGCAGCACCTTGACCGTGCGCTCATAGGCAGACTGCTCCAGGTAACCGACCTTGGGTGTGCCGGCATTGGTGATGAGCTTGGCCACGTTTTCCATCTGGCGCTTCTGCACCTTCAAGGTCGCGCTGCCCGATGCGTCCGCCGCAACGACAATCTTGGCCGCCGCTTCGGGGTCTTTGACGGCGTCATTCCAGCCCTTAAAGCTGGCCTTCAAAAACTTGGCCATGCGGGCCACAAAGGCCGGATCTTTGAGCTTGGCTTCCATCACGTACAGGCCGTCTTCCAGCGTGGCCACGCCTTCCTTTTCATAGAAGAAGGTAACCAGGTCACTCTCTTTGACGCCAGCATCCACTACCTGCCAGTACTCGTTGTAGATCATGGTCGAGATGCAGGCCGCCTGGTTTTGCAGCAGCGGGTCTACGTTGAAGCCTTGCTTGAGGATCTTGATGTCAGTGTCGGGCTTGAGGCCCAGTTTTCCCATCCAGTTCAGGAAAGGGTATTCGTTGCCACCGTACCAGACACCCAGCGTCTTGCCCTTGAGGTCTTTGGGGGTGGTCACACCGCTTGCTTTTTTGCAGGTCAGCATCAGGCCCGACTGGTTGAACACTTGTGCGATGTTGACGAGCGGCACACCGGCCTCGCGCGAGGCCAGCGCCGATGGCATCCAGTCCACCACTACGTCAGCGCCGTTGCCGGCAATCACTTGCGCGGGGGCAATGTCGGGGCCGCCGGGCTTGATGGTTACGTCCAAACCCTCAGCCTTGTAATAGCCCTTGGCCTGCGCCACGTAGTAGCCGGCAAACTGTGCCTGGGGCAGCCACTTCAACTGCACGGTCACCTTGTCGGCGGCTTGCGCGGTCATGCCGCACACTGCCACCACCGCGGCCATCAGGCCTTTACTCACCAGATAAGAACGATTCATGGAACACTCCTTTGGGTTGGGGACAAAAAATATCGGCACTTCAATGCAAAGAACGACTCGGCCAGCTTACACGGGCGCAAGACAGTCCCCAGGCCAGGGCCACCAGTGGAACTGGCTTCGCCAGGCCACCGGTGGCCTCCCCTGTAGGGGAAGACGCCGCAGGCGGCACAGGGGGGTGAGTCGTTACATGCATTATTTGCCACGGATGGAAGGATGCCAGAACGCGGCACGCCGCTCGAGCTGCACAAGCAAGGCATAGGCCATCGAGCCGGTGACAGCAGCAACCACAATTGCGCCCCACACCAAAGACATGTTCATGCGGGCCGCTTCGGTCGAAATCCGAAAGCCCAGGCCCACCGTGGGTGAGCCAAAAAATTCGGCCACGATGGCGCCAATCAGGGCCAGTGTGGCGTTGACCTTCAGTGCGCCAAAGATGAAGGGCGTCGCAGAGGGCAGACGCAGCGACCACAGCGTGCGGCTGTAGCTGGCCGCGTAGCTGACCATCAGTTCGCGCTCCAGCTTGCCCGAGGCTTTCAAGCCGGCCAGCGTAGACACCAGCATCGGGAAGAAGGTCATCAGCACGACGACGGCGGCCTTGGACGGCCATTCAAAGCCAAACCACATCACCGCAATCGGCGCGACCGCCACCAGCGGCACGGTGCTGGTGAGGGACGCAAGCGGCAGCAGGCCGCGCTGCAAAAACGGCATGCGGTCAATCGCCACCGCCACAGCAAAACCCAGGCCGCTGCCTAGCAGCCAGCCCACACACACGGCCTTGAGCACCGTCTGGTTGAAGTCACCCCACAGTTTGCCGGGGTTGTCCACCAGCGCTTGCACGATCATCGTGGGCGCAGGCAGCAGCACACGTGGTACTTCAAACGCCACCACCAACATCTGCCAGAAGTACAGCACCCACAGGCCAAACAGCGCGGCAGTCAGCACGCCGTCGAAACGCGTGCCCTGTATCGAGGCGACACGGCGAATCGTCCACAACGCAGTTGAGCCCAGTGCGATCAGCATGAGCCAGAAGAGGGGGGTGGGCGCACTGGTGCCCTGGGCTGCGGGGTGCAGGAACAGAAGGCTGGCCGCGACCAATGACACGATGACTACGGCGGCTGTGGTGCGGCGGGGTGATATCTTCAACGGCGGGATCGGGGGCCTGGTTCGGGACATGGGTACAACTGGCTTGGTCATGGCTGCCTCCGATGCCGCAGCACCAGGTGCTCGGTGCCCGCCACCAGTGTTGTCAGCAACAAGCCCAGCAGCGCGGACATCACCAGTGCTGACCAGATGGCCAGCGTATTGCCATAGTACGAGCCGGTCAGCAGCCGTGCGCCGAGCCCGGCGGTAGCGCCGGTCGGCAGTTCGGCCACCATGGCACCAACCAGGCTGGCGGCAATGCCCACACGCAGTGCGGGGAACAAAAACGGCAGGGCGGCAGGCAGGCGCAGCATCCATAACGCTTGCCAACGGGTGGCCGCGTAGGTGTGCATCATTTCGGTCTCGATGACCTGCGGTGAGCGCAGCCCTTGCACCATCGCCACAGTCACGGGGAAGAAGCTCAGGTACATCGCAATCACCGCCTTGGGCGCCAGGCCCTCCAGCCCCAAGCTGCCCAGTATCACCAGCACGATGGGGGCAATGGCCAGCACCGGCACGGTCTGCGAGGCCACGATCCACGGCAGCAGGGCGCGGTCCAGTGTGCGCGAATGCACGATGGCCACAGAGAGCACCAAGCCTAAGAGCGTGCCCAGTACAAAACCGACCAGCGTGGTCTGGCCAGTCACGGCTACATGGAACAGCAGATTGCGCGGCGAATCGATGGGCCAGTCGATCAGGCTGGCCCAGAAATCAAAAACAATCTGGTGCGGCGCAGGCAGCACCGGGCGCTCCATGTTCAGCGTGGTGCTCAGAACGTCTTGCCAAGTGAAAGGGTTGCCCGTAGGTGTCAGCACGCGTTCAACAGCGGCGCTGGCGTTCATGGCCCAGGCGGCGCCGTACCAGGCCAGCAACACCGCGATGAGCACCACGGCAATCGGCAGGCCACCCTCCCAGATACGGGTGAATAGAGGTGCGGCAGGCAGCTTATTCGTGGTGGCCATCAGCAAGCGCCTCGCGCACTTCATGTGCCACATCCATAAAGGCCTGGGTGTCGCGAAGGCCCAGATGGCGTTCATCGGGTAAGGGCGACTCAATCACTTTGACAATGCGCCCCGGCCGGGGCGACATGACGACGATGCGGGTGGACAGGTAGACCGCCTCGGCAATCGAGTGGGTCACAAACACCACGGTGCGGCGTTCGCGCTGCCACAGCTGCTGCAGCTGTTCATTGAGCCGGTCGCGGGTAATTTCGTCCAGCGCACCAAAGGGCTCGTCCATCATCAGGATCTTGGGCTCAAAGGCGAGTGCCCGGGCGATGGACACGCGCTGCTGCATGCCGCCGGACAATTGCCACGGGTACTTGCCCTCAAACCCCTTGAGCCCCACACGCTCCAGATGCGCCAGCGCGGTGCTGCGGTTCTGCGCCGTGTCCCCGCCTTGTATTTGCAGCGGCAGCATCACATTGCCCAAAACGGTGCGCCAGGGGAACAGCGCCGGTGCCTGGAACACGTAGCCATAGGCACGGGCAAGGCGCGCATCGTGCGGGCTGACACCATTGACCAGCACGCTGCCCTCGCTGATCTGCTCCAGGTCGGCAATCACGCGCAACAGCGTGGTCTTGCCGCAACCCGAGGGGCCGATCAGGCTCACAAACTCGCCCTCGCCGATGCGCAGATCGATGTTGCTGAGGGCTTTGACCGGCGTGTCGGACGTCTGGTAGACCAGGCTGGCGTTGTGCACCTCTACCGCCGCAGCCAGCGAGGGTGGCAACATGGATGCGCTGTCGGGCTTGGGGCTGGACGAGGGCGGTTGCGGTGGTGCGGTGGTGGGTTGATCAGGTTTCATGGACAAAAGCTAACCATTTGGTCAAATTATTGTAGGCTGGCGTGCAAGTTCCGTACCGCAATTTAGCCCCCTATCCGCACTTACCCAGCCCCGGACTTACCCGCGTATGCCACCGGTGTGCCATTGGCGGGGAAATCGCCTTCTTATACCCATTTCGGGTTTCTTTGATGACTATTGGAGTAAAAATGGTATCTAGCCCTCGTCAATGCTTGTTATATTGCTATGCATTTTGTAGCAAAACTGGGCCCCTGTGCGATTCTTGTCACACCGCTTGGGTGCGCTGCACCAGCCAGTCCAGTGCAGCGCCGCTGACCAGCGGGCTCAGGCGTGTGCGCACCGTGGCGTGGTAGGCATTGAGCCAGGCGATCTCGTCGGCGCGCATCAGGCTCGTGTCTATGCAGCGGGTGTCGATCGGGCACAGCGTCAGCGTCTCGAACTCCAGAAACTCACCAAACTGCTCACTGGTTTTGGCCGGCACGTTCAGCACCAGGTTCTCGATGCGCACGCCCCACTGGCCGCTGCGGTACAGGCCGGGCTCGATGGACGTGATCATGCCGGGTTGCATGGCCATGTTCGCGTCGGGGATGGCTTTGGAAATACTTTGCGGGCCTTCGTGTACGTTGAGGAAATAGCCCACGCCGTGGCCGGTGCCGTGGCCATAGTCCATGCCCTGCCCCCACAGCGGTGCGCGAGCCAGCGCGTCCAGCATCGGTGACAGTGTGCCCAGCGGGAAGCGCGCGCGTGACAGTCCCATCGTGCCCTTGAGCACGAGGGTGTAGTCGCGCTTCTGCGCGGCGCTGGGTGTGCCGACGGGCCAGACGCGGGTGATATCGGTGGTGCCGCCGGGGTACTGGCCGCCGGAGTCGATCAACAGCAGGCCATTGCCTTCGATGACCGCATGGCTCTCGGGCGTGGCGCGGTAGTGGGGCATGGCGCCGTTGGCATTGAAGCCGGCAATGGTGTTGAACGACAGGCCGACAAAACCGGGGCGCTTGGCGCGCTCGGCGGTCAGGCGCTCGTCAATGGTGAGTTCGGTGATGCGCTCCTTGCCCAGTGCGGCCTCAAACCACGCGTAGAAAGCGCACATCGCAGCACCGTCTTGCTCCATGGCGGCGCGCACATGGGCTGCCTCAGAGGCGTTCTTGCGGCTCTTGAGCAGCGTGCTGGGGTTGATGGCCTCAACCACTTTCACCCCAGCGGGGGCGCTTTCACGCAGGCCTAGCGTTACACGGCGCGGGTCAAGCAGCAGCACGACGCTAGCGGGCAGCGCGGCCAGTGCGGGGCCGGCCAGCGCGTAGTCTTGTACCGCCACGCCATCTTCCTTCAGGCGTGCGGCCAGGTCAGCCGGCACCTTGCCGGTGGCCACAAACAGTGTGGCGCCGGAGGCGGTGATCAGCGCGTGGGCGAGGAACACGGGGTTGTAGGAGACGTCGGAGCCGCGCAGGTTGAACAGCCAAGCGATATCGTCAACCGTGGAGACGAAGTGGTGGCTGGCGCCCGCATGGGCCATGCCCGAGCGCACCTGGGCCAGCTTGGTGCTGCGGGGTGCGCTTGCAAAGGCGGCGTCGTGTTCGTAGATGGGCGCCAATGGCAGCGCCGCGCGATCGGGCCAGATGCGTGCAAACAGGTCGACATCGGTGCGGACCGTGGCGCCTACCTTGGCCAACTCTTCGCGCAGTTGTTGCGCCGCGGCCAGGCCCAGCACGGCGCCGTCGACGCCGACCACTTTGCCAGCACCGGTGTTTTGCGCCAGCCACTGCACGTGGTGGGTAGAGGCGCCAGTGTCGATCTTGACCAGTTCGATGCCGGTGTGTGCCAGCTCGGCCTCGGCCTGGGTCCAGTAGCGGCTATCAGCGAACAGCGCGGCGCGATTCTGTGTCACGACCAGCGTGCCCATGGAGCCGGTGAAGCCCGACAACCACTCACGCCCCTGCCAACGCGCGGGCAGGTATTCGGACAGGTGCGGGTCGCTGGATGGCACCAGACAAGCCGCCAGGCCCAGCTCTGTCAGGGTGCTTTGGGCGCTGGCAATGCGGTGGGCAAAAACAGAGGGCGTGGCAGTCATCGCGGTTCCTTGTGGGAAGGGTGTTGGCGCCGGGGTGGGGCGCAAACCCGCGATTGTAAATAGTAGCCCCCACGTTCGCCCACTGCGTGTGGCTCTCTGCCCCCCGAGGGGGCGCATTTTGCCTTGGGGCGGCCCTGCGGAAAAACTTTGCTCTCCACGCAGCGTGGCGTTTACAGCCGGGTCACACCCGGCACATAGCCCACGAGTTCGCCGTTCACATACAAGGCACCTTCGGGTGCGCCGGCTTCCGCATAGAACTCGTAAACCCATTCGCCGCGCTGGCGCTCGCGCTCGCTGGCCCGTGCTGTGGCGCTCAAGGCTCGCGACAACTGCGCCAAACTATGACTTGCAGCCCGCAACATGCCTGCCAAAAGGCGCCGAACAGACAGACCGCGTGGGGCGTAATACGGCAAGGTCCGGGTGTGAAAACTTCCTACCATGGTGGTATCTCCTGACGGGGGCGCCGCCTCTGGTGCGGTCGCCGGATTGATCTAATAACAAGTGGGTGGCCTGGCGTGGCCGATCGCGTAACGCGGGGATCGCTTGGGCGTTTGCAGACACGGATTGCCGGTGAAAACTGTTAGTACGGTGAAATGGGACATAGGTGAATCCTTCGGGTTGCAGGGTCGATCGAAAAAAAACGCACAAAAAAGCCCGGACTGCTTTCGCACCCGGGCTTCTGTGGAGAGAACGCGTCACACGCTAGCGGTGCGCTCAGCCTACAGACGCCCCCGGCAGGGTGCGACGGTTGTTCTCACTCGACAGATATCGGTCCAATAGCTTTGCCGACAGCTGCGCCGAGCGCGGGCTGAGACAAGCCATTTCACAAACAAACAGGACCATGGATGACGGGTGAGGAGTTGATCGGACTTGCAGTGCCACTGGCTGCCGACAGGCGCTGCCGTAGCTGCAAACTTGCTCAAATGATAAATGAAGCATTATCTTAAGACCATTGAAATTATTCAAAAGAATAAGAAGCTACTTTTTTTGTCGCAGAGGCGCAACACCCATCTGGGAGCGCAGCCACAAGGCGTGGGCATCGGTGGGGGCCGCGCTGGTGGCGGGCGTGGTTTTGACAACGGGGATCGGCTTTTTTGCCGGCGCAGCGCTGGGTTTGGTCTCGCCCACGGCGGGTGTCAGCACCTCGCCCAGCAAGTCCAGCAACCGGGTGCGTGCGCGTAGGGGGTGGCGTCGGTAATAGGTCAGCACCAAGCCAACGATGAAGCGTTCATCGTCATCCCGCGGCGAGTGGCTTTCGCCGGGAGAATCGACCGGTATAGGGGGTTTGGCCGGGCTGGCGCCCTCGGTGTGCGCTTGGTCCATCCAGCCATGGGGCTTATGGCACAGCTGTTCAAATTGTCGCGCCAGGCGCTCCCCAATCTGGCGTGAACGGCCCTTGATCTGGCTCCAGTAACTGGGCTGAATTTGAACCCTTTCGGCGAACCGGCCTTCGAGTCCTCTGAGGGTGGCGGCGTCGGGGTGTTTGATGGTGTTGCGCACAAATTCATCGAACAATGCCAGGGCGTTGTCAAAGCGTATCTGTGCCAGATTGAGAGGGCTGGACATGGGGCGATGATAAACCGGCGTTGCGCAAACGCCCTTGCGCCCCAAACGGGTGACGAAAGTGCAACTGCCATTCGGGCTATCGGTTTATCACCGCATCTTGCAGTCTGTCCTTTGACGAGGCATTGCGTCGCGTGGCGCTGGCGACACCTGGGACGCCGTGGGTACAGTCAAGGCATTCACAGTATTCCAGCGTCCGCATCCACCATGAACCAATCCCATCCCCTTCAACCCCTCCTAAGCGCCTGGTCCCGCTTTGCCGAAGCCGCAGTTGCTGCCTACCACCGCTACGGCCATTGGCTCGTTGGCATCACATGGTGGCGGTTCCTTGCGTCGGCCCTGGTATTGCTGATCGCCATCGGTATCCTGCACGACCTGCCGCCATTCAGTTGGACCTATGTGGAGGCCGCCCACCGGCACGACGTGCCCCAGCCGTCCAAGGGCCAGAACCAAAAGCAAAAAGCCAAACCATCGAGCGGCAGCAAAGACGGGCTAGATATTGTCATCAACGAACGGGGTGTAAAGGTCACGACACTCCCGGCAACTCCAGCCACTCCAGCTAGCGCGGCTACCCCAGCTACCCCAACTACCCCAGCGCCGCCCGCCGAGTCTGCTTCGACCACTTCACCAAAAGAGGCGCCACGCGCCTCGCCCAAGCCGGAAGTCCACATCACACTGCCCCCCGGAGCAGACAACGAGACGGTGCGCGAGGCCATTGCGCAGGCCAAGCGCGATATCCGTGAGGCCATGCAAGAGGCCCACGACGACGCGCAACTGGCGGCCGAGGATGCCAAGAGCATTGCCGAAGAGGCCCGAGAAGCTGCGCAGGAGGCTGTAGGCGTATGGCGATCGAACTCCCGCATCCATACCTACGGCGAATCCATGATGCCGTTGACGATGTGGTTCATCCTGCTGTCCGGCATCCTCAAGATTACCTACAAGGGCAAAGTGCAGGCCGAGGCCAAGGCCGCACAGGCGACCGAAGTGGCGGAGTCGGAATCGCTGAAACGCCAAGTCGTGGAAGCCCGTATGGCAGCCATGCAAGCGCAAGTAGAACCGCACTTCCTGTTCAACACGCTGGCCAGCATTGACCACTTGATCGAGACCGATCCACCCAGGGCCAGCATCATGCAGAAGAATCTGATCGCGTTGCTGCGCGCCAGCATGCCCACGATGCGGGAGGCCAACGCCCAAGGCACGCGGGACCTGGGCAAAGAGCTGGCGGTGATTCGCCCGTATCTCGAAATCTTGAAGGTTCGCATGGAAGAGCGCCTGCAGACCGATGTGCGTGTCTCCGACGGCCTGCTGTCTGCCGAATTCCCGCCGATGATGCTGCAAAGCCTGGTGGAAAACGCCATCAAACACGGCCTGGAGCCCAAGGCAGAAGGCGGCCAACTAACGGTCAGCGCAGAAATTGTGCACGGCAAGCTAGCCGTCACCGTGGCCGACACGGGGCTGGGCTTTGGTGTTGCCGCCACCGCCGGAACGGGCATAGGTTTGAGTAACATCCGGGAGCGTCTGGCGCTGCTGTATGGCGGCAAGGCCAGCCTGACCGTGGCGGAGACCGCTGGCGGCGGCACATCGGTCACCATCACGGTGCCCTATGTCTTGCGCACCGAGGCCTAGGCCTCAGAGCAGATACAACAACGACTTTTGAACGGATTTTGCACATGACACGCGCCCTGATTGCCGACGACGAACGACTGATGCGCGAACAGCTGCGCGCCCGCCTGCTAGAAGTGTGGCCCGAGCTGGAGGTCGTGGCCGAAGCCAAGAACGGCAAGGAGGCCGTAGCGTTGACCGAGCAGCACCATCCGGATATTGTTTTCCTGGACATCCGCATGCCGGTGCTGACCGGGGTCGATGCGGCGCGGCAAATCGCACAGCTGCCGACGTTTGACGAGGCGGATGGCTGGCCGGGTTGCGAGATTGTGTTCATCACCGCCTATGACCAGTACGCCGTGCAGGCGTTTGAACAGGGCGTGGTGGACTATGTGCTCAAACCGGCCGAGCGTGAGCGCCTGCTGGTGACGGTGGCGCGTATCCGACAGCGCATGGCGGACCGCGCCGCTCAGGCACCCAACGAAGCACCTCCGCCCCTGCCAGCCCATACACCCGACATGCAGCAATTGCTGCAAAAACTGGCCGGGCAGCTCAACCCCCAAGGCCCCGCCAAACTGCAATGGATACAGGCCACGGTGCGTCAGGCGATCCAGATGATCCCGGTCGAAGACGTGCTGTTCTTTGTATCCGATGAAAAGTACACCCGGGTACAGACCGTGACGGTGGAAGCGCTGATTCGCAAACCCATCAAGGAACTGGTGGAAGAGCTGGACATGCGCCTCTTCTGGCAAATCCACCGCTCGACCCTGGTCAACATCAAGGCGGTGGCCGGCGTGAGCCGCGACGAACGCGGACGCCAGCTGGTCAGTGTGCGCGGCAGCAACGAAAAGCTGGAAGTCAGCCGCAGCTACACCGGTTTGTTCAAGGCGATGTAGGGCGCCGTCTGGAGCCCCGTGTCGAGCCCCGCACCGCGCGTCTGTGTCAGCGACAATGGCCCCATGTTGATGGTCCGTCTGTTTCGCCTGCTGGGTCATGTTCCCTTACCACTGATGCAGCGCCTGGGCGCGCTGTTGGGCTGGCTGACCTGGTTGTTCTCCAGTGCCTACCGCCGCCGGTTTGAAGAACAGGCTTCGGCCGCCGGCTTCACGCCATCCCAATACCGACCCGCACGCGCTGCCATAGGCACCATGCTGGCCGAGCTCCCCTGGCTGTGGCTGCGGCCGCCAGGGCAAGGCGTGCTGCACTTGGTGCAATGGGACGGCGTTGAGCACTTTGAAGCCGCATTGGACGTAGGCAAGGGAGTGATCCTGGCGCTGCCGCATATGGGGTGCTGGGAGATGATCGGCCAGTCGCTGGCCGAGCGTTACGGCCCCACGCGTGGCCCGCTGGTGGCCCTGTACCGCCCCGCCCGCAAGGCCTGGTTGGCACCACTGGTCGCCCGTTCGCGCGACCGCCCGGGTCTGAAGGCGGTGCCCACCAGCGTGGCCGGTGTGCGCAGCTTGATGCGCGTGTTGCGCAGTGGTGGCTACACCGCGATCTTGCCGGACCAGGTTCCGCCCCGAGGGCAGGGGGCTTGGGCACCGTTTTTTGGACGCTCAGCCTACACCATGACCCTTTTGCCGCGGCTGGCGCAACAAACGGGAGCCCGCGTGTTGCTGTGCTGGTGTGAGCGGATGGGGGTAGGCAAGGGCTATGTGATGCATTTCGAGCCCCTGGATGCGCCGGAACTACACGCCGCCGGCATCTCTCCAGAGGCGGCCACCACGGTGGTGAATGCCGGCATGGAGCGCCTGATACGACGCGCGCCTGGCCAGTACCTGTGGTCCTACGCCCGCTACAAGCAGCCGGCGCATGAGACGTGAACAACGGCCACCGCGTGGGGTTCTTCCGATGCCAACCACCGTGCATTGAAATCAGCTATTGCGGCGGGCCGGTTACCGAGGCTCATCCAGAGGCGGCAGGTTGCTTCTCATCATGTCTTCGAACGCAGTGGCTGCCATCGGGTGGCTGAAATAATATCCCTGCGCCCCACCGCAACCCCATGCGCGCAGCAGCGTTGCCTGTGCCAGCGTCTCCACACCTTCGGCAACTACGCTTTTATGTAGCGCATGCGCCATGGCGATGATGGCCTGCACAATGCTGCGGGCGCCTTCTTCATTGGCCAGTTCCTGAACGAAGGACTGGTCAATTTTCAATACGTCGATTGGCAAACGACGCAGATAGGCCATCGAGGAGTAGCCGGTTCCGAAATCGTCGAGGGCCACCGACACGCCGATCTGTTTGAGTCGATCCAGCACGCTAATCACGGAATCGATGTCGTCAATCAGGATGCCTTCCGTCACTTCAAGTTCCAGTGCGTGCGGTGCGAGGCCGCAGACCTCAAGTACATCCTCTACAAGTGCGACTAGATTGTCGTTCTTGAACTGTCTACCCGAAACGTTGACCGCTACAGAGCCGACAGAGTAACCGGCGGCTAGCCACGCGGCAAACTGCTCACAGGCACGACGCAGAACCCAGGGACCTATTTCATCGATAAGCCCGACCTCCTCGGCCAATGGAATGAAAGTCGCAGGTGACACGTTCCCCAACACCGGGTGTTGCCAGCGCAGCAGTGCTTCAGCCCCAAGCAAACGGCCATCGCGTAGGTCAATCCGCGGTTGGTAGTGCACGGTCAGCTGCTGGCGCGCGATCGCCAGGCGCAATTCATGCTCCATCAAGGCGCGCTCCCGCTGTTCCACGTCCATACTGTCCGCAAAGAAGACAAAGCGGCCGCGCCCTGCTGCCTTGGCACGGTACATCGCAATGTCCGCATGTTTGAGCAGCTCTTCGGCTACCGTTCCATCGGCCGGAAATACCGACACACCGATGCTGACGCCGATGAAGCACTCGGTATCGTTGATGTGGAATGGTTGGGTAAGTACGGCCAGGACCTGCCCGGCAACCATCGCGGCTTGCTGGGGGTTTTCCAACCCGGTCAGCAGCACGACAAACTCGTCTCCACCGAGCCGCGCCACCGTGTCACATTCCCGCACGCAAGCGCGCAGGCGGTCGGCGGCCACACACAATAGTTGGTCGCCGCCATCGTGCCCGAGGGTGTCATTGATGCTCTTGAATCGGTCAAGGTCCAAAAGCAGCAGCGCCAGCTGGCGGCCATTGCGGCGTGCGTGTGCAAGCTCTTGCTGCAGTCGCTCGCGCAGAAGCACCCGGTTGGGCAAACCCGTCAGATCGTCGTGGTGAGCATGGAACACCAATTGGGCTTCGCGCGTGTGCGCAGCAAGTGCCACTGCGACCCGGTTACCCAGATCGCGGACCTGAGCTATCAACTCGTCAATGACAAGCTGCTGATCTGCCACACCCAACACCAGCGCACCGCGGACATCCGCGCGCCCAACAATGGGAAGCACAAAGCATCGTGTTGCGCCAGAGTTGCTAGATACGCAAACAAAACCTGGAACGCCTGGTCCATCTACATCAAACCACATCCCATCGCGGTGATGGACAAAGTCCACCAAGCTTGGCGTGTCGAGTGGCACCTGGATCTGCACTGTCTTCGCATCCACGTCGCGCCGGAGATACGCAGTGCCAAAATGGCCCGAAATATGATCGAACACGATTACGCTGGCCGCAGCCTCGGGCAAAATCTCCATCAGGCGCGCCAACACTCGCGCTATGACTTGCTCAATGTCTAGGTGGGACAGGATTTTCTGGTCAATCTCTGACAGCGCACGCATTGCACCCATCTGACGTCCGAGGCGGTTTGCCATGCCATTGAGTGCATGCGCCAGCTGGCCAAATTCGTCATCTCGTTCGACCATCACCGGTTGATCAAACTCCTCCCGGGCTATGCGCCGGGTCCCGTCCATTAGTCGTTCAATTGGCACCAGTGTGCGTCGAATTTGCACCACGCTCAACAATGCAACAAGCAAAAGGATCAGGACCGTGAGGCCCAGAAACCTTTGCGTCAACTGGGTTAGCGAAGCAATGGCCAGCCCACCGGGTTGCAGCGCTACGATTGTCCAGTCCGAAGCGGCAAACTTGGCCTTAAGAAATAGGCCGCTGGTGGCAGATAGCCAACCTTCGCCGCTGCGAATAGTGCGATCAGCGCCCTGCAAGGCGAATTCGGCGGCGGTTGATTTAACCTTGTCGTTTGAGCAGTACAGAACCCGCGCGCCTTCCGCGAGCACACAGATGTCCATCGAATAGGATATTTCCTCCTGATCACCCCAGATATAGGCCGCATCAAGTTCCGCCGCCAGTACGCCGCGTGCCGGTTGGGAGGGATCAATGGCGACCGCCAACCAGGGCTTGACATCAGTCTGCGCTGTTAACTGAACTATTACTTCACCCCTGGCAAGATGTGCGGCCCCCCGCAGATCAATCGGTGGCGGGCGGCCCTGCGAGGGTTGACCAAAAAGGAGTGAGACATCGTCATTTACGATGAAATAAGTGCGACGGAACACTCTTTGCAGTGCAAATTGTTTCGTGTCGGCAACCTTATCGCCGGCACGGATTTGACGGGCGATTGCGTTCAGGATGAAATGAGCACCCAGCAGACGGTCGTAAAGCGCTCTGGAGTATGCGCTGCCGGCCTGTACCAGCTGTCGTTGTGCCTGTTCGTTGACGACTCCGCGGACGTTGCCGTAGGAAAGCGCGCCCAGCATGACCACTGGGACAAATGCAGACAAAACGAACAGGAAAAATATGCGACGCGCGACGACGCTGCGCAGAAACGTCCCCTCGATGCGCATTCTTACGGGCACCAGAATCGGGTGTCAGGGCCGGGGGCCATCACGGAGAGAAGTCCGAAGCCAGCCCGACGAATGCGCCATCGCGCGCACGTACGATATCGTCAAGACTGTCTTTTTGTGTCAGCTGCGGCTTGGTCAGGCCATCTTTGCCCATGCTGTAAAGATCAAAATCGGAATTGATTGGATTCAGCTTGTGATCTTTTCGCGCGTTTGCGTGGCCTTTGACTGATGTCAGGTCGACGTATTGGTAGGCATGGCCCCAAGGGTCGAGCTTCCCCCCATTGCCGACAGCCGCCAGTGTGGCCGGAAACGTTCCGCCGCTTCCAGCATAGTCAGCGATCAGCGCTTGAATGACCTTGATGTCCAAAATCGCAGTGGATCGGTTGATTCGTTCGCGGTAGTTGGCGTACATCGGCATTGCAATTGCCGCCAATACGCCTACTAACCCCAGCACCAGAAGGAGCTCAATGAGTGTCAGCCCAGCCTTTTGAAAGCGTGACAGCGGTACGCGTTTTGAACGCATGAATTGAGTATTCATGGACAAAGTTGTTGAGGGCTGTTCTCGACGGTATCAAGCGTACGTAATGCATGATACGCCGCCCTCTGGGGTAGTGTCTGTGGCCTAACGCACCCTACAAGCAGCCGGCTGGTGAAGCCTGAGACCGCTATCTTTTTTGCGGCGCTACAAAAAATATAGCAAAACACCCATATATAACGAGGGCTAGAGCCTTATTTTACTTATGCTGCCCGCGCAACATGCCCCTCCAGGCCTTTGGGGATGGCACTCAGGAGTTGCCGCGTATAGGCGTGCTGGGGGCGGTTGTAGATGTCGTCCGAACTGCCGCGCTCCACAATCTCGCCCTGGTTCATCACCAGAATGTCGTCGGCCATGTACTTGACCACGGCCAGGTCGTGGCTGATGAAGACATAGGTCAGACCAAACTCTTCCTGCAAGTCCAGCAGCAGGTTCAGCACCGTGGCCTGCACGCTGACGTCCAGCGCGCTGACGCTTTCGTCGCAAACAATGATCTCGGGCTTCATGGTCAGGCAGCGCGCAATCGCAATGCGCTGGCGCTGGCCGCCCGAGAATTCGTGCGGGTATTTGCCAAAGGCGTCGCGTGGCAAACCCACCTTTTCGATCAGGGCCACCGCCCCTAGCGCGCGTTCACCATCGTCTTTGCCAATGCTGTGGATGCGCATGGGTTCCATCAATATCTGGCCAATGGTGAAGCGCGGGTTCAGGCTGGCGTACGGATTTTGAAAAATGATCTGGATGCGGCTGCGGTAGACCCGCATCTGGGCCGCGCTGAGTGTGGCCAGGTCTATGCCTTCAAACATGATGCTGCCAGATGTGGCGCTGGTCAGGCGGGTGAGCATCATGCCCACCGTGGTTTTGCCCGACCCAGACTCACCCACCACCCCCAGCGTGCGCCCCTTGTGCAGCGAAAAGTCCGCACCTTTGACGGCGCTGAACACGCTGCGCTTGAACAAGCCGGTCTTGAGCGGGTAGTCCTTGCGCAAGCCCTTGACCTCGATCAGCGCCGGTCCGTCGATGGGCTTGCTGATACGCTCCTCGGTGATGGGTGGGCGCTTGTTGATGAAGTCGTCAATCACCGTCAGGCGGCGCGGGCGGACATCCAGGCGGGGGCGGCAGGCCAGCAGGGCCTGCGTGTAGGGGTCTTGTGGCGCCGTAAAAATGGTCGTGGCGTCGCCAGCCTCGCGCACCACACCGTGGCGCATCACCACCACGCGGTCCGATATTTCACCCACCAGCCCCAGGTCATGGCTGATGAACAGCATGCTCATTTTGTGGCGTTGCTGCAGCCTGGCCAGAAGCTCCACAATCTGGCGCTGCACGGTGACGTCCAGCGCCGTGGTAGGCTCGTCGGCAATCAGCAGCTTGGGTTCGCAGGCGATGGCAATGGCGATCATCACGCGCTGTTGTTGGCCGCCCGAGAGCTGGTGTGGGTAGGCGTTGAGCCGTTCCTTGGGGTTGGGAATACCCACCTCGGTCATCAACTCCAGCGCGCGGTCCAGCGACTGCTTGCGATTGAGCTTCAGGTGGATGCGCAGCACCTCGGCAATCTGGTCGCCGACGGTAAACACCGGATTGAGCGAGCTCATGGGCTCCTGGAAGACCACAGAAATATCCTTGCCGCGCAAGTCCCGCAGATCTTCGATCGGTGCCTGCAACAGGTCTTTGCCGTTGTACAGAATTTTGCTGTTCGCGTCGACGATGGCGTTCTCCGGCAGCAGGCGCACGATGCTCATGGCGCTCACGCTCTTGCCACTGCCCGACTCACCCACCAGAGCCACGGTGCTGTTGACGGGGATGTC
>JANXVI010000336.1 GCA_025351745.1 Rhodoferax sp. | reverse complement strand
CAACAACCGCAACCCCGCACGCCGCAAGCTGGTGTGGATCGCGCTGACCGCTGCGGTGGTGATAGGTGGTGCCTCCGCATTTTTTATCTCAAAGAATTCATCCGCCAGCGCTGCGCAAGACGCCAAGAAGAACGCACCGCCGGTGCCGCTGGAATTCGTACCTAACGACATCGCCACCGTGGCCCTGCAGCCGCTGGTACGTACCAGTGCCATCTCGGGCACGTTGTCGCCACTGAGCCAGGCCATCGTCAAGGCCACCGTGGCGGGTGAGGTGCGCAAAGTGCTGGTGCGTGAGGGGCAAGCCGTTAAGCAACGCGAAGTACTGGCCGAGCTGGACACCACCGATCTGCGCACGCGGCTGGACGCAGCACAAGCCGAGCAGGGCGAGCGGCGCGCCAAGCTGGCCATCGCCGAGCGCAACCGCGACACCAACCAGGCCCTGCTCAAGCAAAGCTTTATTTCGCAAAACGCGTTTGACCAGTTGCACAGCACCTACCAGGGCAGCGAGGCCGCCGTGCGATGGTCTGACGCCCAGGTGCAACTGGCCCAAAAGGCGCTGGTTGATGCCGTGGTGCGATCGCCCATCAACGGCATCGTGGCCAAACGCATGGTCAACGGTGGGGAGCGCGTGCTGCCCGATGCACCGATGGTCACGGTCGTCGACCTGTCCCTCCTGGAGCTGGAGGCCACCGTCCCCGCCTCCGACATCGCCAGTGTGTCGCTGGGGCAGACCGTGCGCTTCAAGGTCGACGGCTTTGGCGAGCGCCAGTTTCATGGCAAGGTGGAGCGCATCAACCCCGTGGCCGAAGCCGGCTCGCGCGCCATCAAGCTGTTTGTGGCGGTGCCCAATGGCAACGGCCTGCTGCGCGGCGGCATGTTTGCCCAGGGGCAGATCACGCTGTCCCAGTCCGCGCCCGTGCCGGTGGTGCCCAACACGGCCTTGTTTGAAGAGGCCGGCCAGTCTTATGTGTTCACGGTGGAAGGCGGCAAGCTGGCCAAGCATGCGGTGAAGCTGGGCGCGCGCGACGATGTCAGCGGCCTGTCTGAAGTGAGCAGTGGCCTCAGCCAAGGGGCCGATGTGGTGCGCGTGCGCATGGGCAGCCTGAAGGTGGGCGCCCCGGCCGTGGTGCGCACCAGTGCGGCGGCTAGCGCACCGGTCGGCGCGGCGTCCAGCACAGGCAAACCTTCCTGATTTGTAGACACGGGGAGCAACAACCATGTGGATCACCAAAACCAGTATCAACCAGCCCGTATTCGCCACCATGGTCATGCTGGCCCTGATGGTGCTGGGCGTCATCTCCTACAACCGCCTGGGCGTGGAGCAGATGCCCGACATCCAGGTGCCCGGCGTGTGGATGCAGGTGCGCTACCCCGGCGCCTCGCCCGAGCAGGTGGAGGCCGACCTGGCCAAGCCACTGGAAGAGGCCATCAACACCGTCAACGGCGTGCGCAACATCTTCACCAATTCGCTGGAAGGCCGTGCCGAGATCTGGACCGAGTTCGCACTGTCCACCGACATGAGCAAGGCGATACAGGAAGTGCGCGACAAGGTGGCGCAGATTCGCCCCGGCTTCCCGCGCGATGCCAAAGACCCGCTGATCGTGCGCGGCCAGTTTGACAACGCCCAGCCCACGGCCACCTTTGGCATCTTGTCGCAGACGCGCAGCAAGCGCGAGTTGTCCACCTTTGCCGACCAGCAGATCGTCAAGCGCTTGCAGGGCGTGTCGGGCGTGGGCCAGGTCACGCTGGGCGGTGCGGTGCAGCGCCAGGTGTCGGTGTCGCTCAAACCCCAGCAGATGCTGGCCTACCAGATCGGTGTGGACGAGGTCGTCAACGCCATCCGCCAGATCAACCAGGACATGCCCGCCGGTTCGCTGCGCGCCACCGAGCAAGAACAGCTGGTGCGGGTGGAGGGCAAGCTCAAGAGTGTGGAGGCCTTCAAACACATCATCGTGGCACGCCGCGCTGGCACGGCCGTCACGCTGGACCAGTTGGCCACCATCACCGACGGTGAACGCGAAGAGCAGTCCATAGGCCGCGTCAACGGCCAACCGGCGTTGACCGTCAGCGTGTTCAAGACACAGGACGCCAACCTGGTGGCCGTGGGTGAGGACGTGGCCAAGGCCGTGGAGGGCCTGCGCAAGCAGTTGCCGCCGGATGTGGAGATT
>JANXVI010000334.1 GCA_025351745.1 Rhodoferax sp. | reverse complement strand
GTGCGCCCAGCCTGGTATTCGCGCAGGAACTCGGCAAACACGCGGTCTTTGTAGTCGGCCGCAAAGTTGACGTGCTCAATCTCAATGCCGATGACGTCGGCCACCGCAGCAGCGTCGACGAAATCGATGTTAGAGGTGCAGTAGCCGGGGTCGTCGCCCGCAGCATCGGCCGCGCGGTCGTCGTCCTCCCAGTTTTTCATGAAGATGCCTATCACCTCATGCCCCTGTTGCTTCAACAGGTGCGCGGTCACCGCCGAATCGACTCCGCCGCTGAGGCCGACCACTACTCTTTGCTTACTGCTCATGACGCGATTTTACCGGCGCGCGCCTGTCCCTTTGTCCACAAGGAATATTGCCGCCAGCCCTCGGCCCGCTCAAAAGTGAAGTGCAACACACCATTTGAACTTTTAGTAAGGTGTATGCATGAAACCGAAACAATGTTATCAACAACTTGATTACGAAGAGCGCCAAACCATAGCCATCGGCTTGGAGCAGGGCCTGAGTCTGCGCGCCATAGGCCGCGTGCTAAACCGAAGTGCTGCCACCATCAGCCGAGAGATAGCCCGCAATGAGGGAGGACGGGGTTACAGCTGCCGCTACGCCGAACAACGCCATATCCGCAGGCGACGCCACGCCAGGCCTGCCCCCAAAATGGTTGCGGGCAACGCACTGTTTGACTCTGTTGTTGAACTTCTGCGACAGCGCTGGTCACCCCAGCAAATCGCAGCCCACCTGGCTAAACTGCACCCTGACGATGGCACCCAACGCGCCTCGCACGAAACCATCTACAACGTCATCTACGCCCAACCCCGAGGTGAGCTACGCAAAGAGCTTATTGCCTGCTTGCGTATGGCCCGAGCCAAGCGTTGGCCACGATCCAAGGGCGAAGACCGACGCGGGCATATGGCAGACATGTTGAGCATCCATGTACGCCCACCCGAGGTTGAAGATCGCCAGTTCCCAGGACACTGGGAAGGAGATTTGATTAAAGGCGCGCTAAACCAAAGCGCGGTTGGCACACTTGTGGAGCGCAATACCCGCTTGCTGATATTGGTCAAACTGCCGCATCCCAATCCGGCTACGGCGGCGCACGTCTTGCAGGCCTTTACTGACAAGCTCAACGCTGTGGCCCAGCCCATGCGAAAGACCTTGACCTATGACCGTGGCAAAGAGATGAGCCATCATCAACAGCTCAGCGCCAATACGGGAATTGCGGTGTATTTTTGTGATCCGCACAGCCCGTGGCAAAGAGGCACGAACGAGAACACCAATGGCCTGGTTCGTCAGTTCTTGCCAAAGGGTTCAGATTTGTCTGTCTACAGCCAGGAGCAGCTCGATGGGATTGCAGACCTGATGAACGGCAGGCCCAGGAAAACGCTGGACTGGTGTACGCCGCTTGAGGTCTATCAAGCGTGGTTGACAAAACTTGAAAACCCCGATCATTCAATTCAGTAGACTACTGCTGTGTTGCACTCCGACTTGAGCGCGCCCTCGTTAAATAAACGCTTCAAGCTACATATTCGATAGCATTTCGCGCTAAACCCCGAAAAACAGTGGGGCAATGGATGCCACCGGAGTGGTTAACCAGGGCGGAGTCAAGAACCAAGTGCAACACAGTTAATGTAACGTAGCGGATTTAGCCAGCCCGAGGTTATGCATGATCTCCGCATAGGCCTCGAGCGGACTGCGGAATCCGAGGACCTTGCGCGGCCGGGTGTTCATTTGCAAGGCAATTGCATCGAGGTCTTTCTGTGTCAGCTGAGACAGGTCAGTCCCTTTTGGCAAATACTGCCGCAGCAGGCCGTTGGTATTTTCATTGGTGCCGCGTTGCCAAGGGCTGTGCGGGTCGCAGAAGTACACCTGCACGCCGGTCTGTTGTGCAAGTTGGCGGTGATGGCTCATCTCACGGCCCTGATCGTAGGTAAAGGTTTTGCGAAGCGACGGCGTGACCCGCTGTAACGCCGCGCTAAAGCCAGCCAGCGCCGAGGCAGCACTGGCGTCCGGCATGCGCGCAAGGATCAACAATCGGGTACTGCGCTCCACTAGTGTACCGACCGCCGAGCGATTGAACGCGCCTTTGACCAAGTCAGCTTCCCAATGGCCGGGGACCAGGCGGGCATCGGCTTCGGGAGGGCGCAGGTGGATACTCTGCATACCGGGTAGCTGACCGCGCCGGTCGTCGCCACGTGAGCGCGGACGTCGCAGTTCTTTACCCTGGCGCAGGCAGGCAATCAGATCGCGGCGCAGCTCGCCGCGTGGCATCGCGTACAGCGCCGTGTAGATGGTTTCATGCGAGGCACGTTGGGACGGATCGTCTGGATACATGCGACGCAGTGTGCCGCCGATTTGCTCTGACGACCACCGTTGCCGCAGGAAATAATCAACAACACCGAACAGCGGCGTGTCAGGAGCCAGCTTTCTGCGCTGACGCACCACCTGCTTCATACACTTGGCACGCGCGCCTGCACGAACCGGATCATAGCCGGCTGGGCTCGCCAACAGATTGCGGCTAACCTCGCGGCTGATGCTGCTGGGTGCGCGTGAAAGCGAGCGGGCAATCTCCCGTACGCTTCTATTTTGCTGTCGCATCAACATGATCACCGCGCGTTCTTCGGCTTGAATTTGTTGGTAGTGGTTTCGCATTGCAGCACCCTATCAGAATTGGGTGTTGCACTTCAGTTTAGAGACCGCCCAGTCAAAAAAATCGCTGCACGCCTTCATCAGGTCCGTGCAGCCGCATGCCCGTTGCTGGCAGGGAGATGGCCGAAGCCATAGTCCCTTTTTCTTACTTTTGGACTGGCACTACGACGATTGTGTCGCCGGTTTTGCCAGTTTTCCCGGTGTCGCCTTTGGCGCCGTCATAGCCCGTGGCACCGGTTGCGCCTGAACTTCCGGTAGCGCCGGTCGCGCCTGTGGCGCCGGTTCCGCCGGAACTACCGGTAGCGCCTGTGGCACCAGTAGCGCCGGGAACGGCCACATTGGTTCCAGTAGCTCCGGTGCTTCCGGTTGCGCCAGTAGCGCCGGTTGCCCCGGCAGGGCCTGGTGTCGCAACGATCACGGGTTGTGATGGTGTGCTGGCAGGGTTGCAGGCGCTCAGGCCCAGTGTGGCCAAAAGGGTGGCGAGTAATATGGTGGTTTTCATAGATGTCCTTGGGTAAATAGATAGAAAGAGTGGGTGGCTCGGGTGGGTGGTAGCCGTACGGTACAACGCCATTGCCAAATGCCTCCGTGCGCCAGGCCACGTAAGGGTAATAAACACGAAAGACACTGTCGTTTTCAGCCGACACCGGGGGTGTGGCCAAGCACTCATGGAAAATCGGGCTGTAGCCCACGAATACGTTGCGTAGTTTGCTATTAATTTTGTAGCAAATAAGGTGCCAATAGGACGCTGGCGTCTGAATGTACCAGCTCCAGCGGGTAACGCGCTCCGCGCAGGTAGTCCTCCATGCTTTGCACCAGCAGCGGACTGCGGTGGCGGGCAACGCTGGTGCGCACCTTGTCGGCGGACAGCCAAAGGGTGCGAACAATGCCTTTGTCCAGCACGCGGTGCCGATCCCACTCGCCCAACGCGCCGCAGAAGGCAAAGCGTAGATAGGTGGTGTCGCCACCTTCTGGCGTGTGCTGGCGCGACAGGTAGATACCCACTAGCGCGCGGGGCGCGAAGCGATAGGCAGTTTCCTCCAATGTTTCTCGGGCGCAGGCCTGTTCTGGTGTTTCGCCGCAATCCAGGTGGCCGGCGGGGTTGTTGAGCCGAAGTCCGTCGGGCGTTTCTTCCTCTACCAGCAGGAAAAGACCGTCGCGCTCTATCACGGCGGCGACAGTGACATTGGGTTTCCAGCGCGTGTCCATAGCCCATTATCAGAGCGAAATGCAAGGGAAACCTAAGGCACCTCCAAGGCAAGCGTGTCATGGCTTCATTTGCCCCCAAAACGGGTTTTGCCTCGCAGATTGCTCGGCAAATTCAGTTAAGCTGTCCGGCGCCGACCGGTTTGCCTCGCTTTTTCGCCAGGCGCGTGCGTTGGACTGTTGTAAATATTTAGCTGAGGAGTTGCTGCATGCAAACGGGTATGACTACAGGAACGGCACGGCGCATTGGCGTACCGCGCGAGATTTTTTTGGGCGAAAAGCGCGTCGCCACCGTGCCCGACGTGGTTGAGAAACTCATCAAGCTGGGCTTTTCGGTTGCCATCGAGTCGGGTGCAGGTGAGTTGGCCAATTTCAGCGACGACAGCTACCGCGCGGCCGGCGCACAGGTTATTGACGGTGCGGCGGCCCTGTGGGCAGCCTCCGACATCGTGTTCAAGGTGCGCGGCCCCACCGCCGACGAAATCGGTCTGATGCGCCAGGGTGGCGCGCTGATCGGCTTCATCTGGCCCGCACAAAACCCCGATCTGATGCAATTGCTGGCCGCCAAACAGGCGACCGTGCTCGCTATCGACGCATTACCGCGCATGCTGAGCCGCGCGCAGAAGATGGACGCGTTGACGTCCATGGCGGGCGTGACCGGTTACCGCGCCGTTATCGAGGCTGCCAACGCGTTCGGCCGTTTCTTCAACGGCCAGATCACGGCCGCGGGCAAAGTCCCCCCCGCCAAGGTCTTTATCGCAGGTGCCGGTGTCGCGGGTCTAGCCGCCATTGGCACCGCCGCCAGCTTGGGCGCCATCGTGCGCGCCAACGACACGCGCGCTGAGGTTGCCGATCAGGTCACGTCTCTGGGCGGCGAATTCGTCAAAGTCGATTATGTGGAAGAAGGCGGCGGTGGTGGTGGTTACGCCAAAGTGATGAGCGAGGGCTTCCAGCAAGCGCAGCGCGAGATGTATGCAAGACAAGCCAAAGAGGTCGACATCATCATCACCACCGCGCTGATCCCCGGCAAACCCGCTCCCAAGTTGATCTCCGCCGAGATGGTGCGCTCCATGAAGCCCGGAAGCGTCATCGTGGACATGGCGGCCGAGCAGGGCGGCAACTGCGAGCTGACCGAGCCGGGGCAATCGGTCGTCAAACATGGCGTGACCATCGTAGGTTATACCGATCTGGCGTCGCGTCTTGCCAAGCAGTCGTCCACGCTGTACGGCAGCAACCTGTTTCGCCTGGCTGAAGAGCTGTGCAAAACCAAGGACGGCGTCATCAACGTCAATATGGAAGACGATGCCATCCGTGGCCTGACCGTTGTCAAGGACGGCAGCATCACTTGGCCGGCTCCGGCACCCAAGTTGCCGGCAGTCCCAGTGGTTGCAGCCAAACCCATTAACGCACCGGCGGCGAAGAAGGCGCATGGCCATGGCGCGCCGTCCGAGCCCATGGCGGGCAACAAGCTGGCAATCATGTTTGGCGTGTCGGCCGCGCTGTTCTGGTTTGTCGGCGCCAACGCACCGGCCGCTTTCCTCGCGCACTTCACGGTGTTTGTGCTGGCCTGCTTTGTCGGCTACATGGTGGTGTGGAACGTCAAACCAGCACTGCACACGCCGCTGATGAGCGTAACAAACGCCATCAGCAGCATCATCGCCATCGGCGCACTGGTGCAGATCGCGCCGCCACTGGCAGAGGTAACGAATCGTCCCGAAACCTGGATTCGGGGCCTGGCTGCCGTGGGCATCGTGCTGACCGCCATCAACATGTTTGGCGGTTTTGCCGTGACCCAGCGCATGCTGGCCATGTTCCGCAAATAAGCAATATAAGAAGAAGGAAGAACACCCATGTCTACCAGTCTGGCCACGGTCTCCTACATCGGAGCCACCATCCTTTTCATCCTGAGCCTGGGCGGTTTGTCCAATCAGGAAACGGCCCGCCGCGGCAATCTTTACGGCATGATCGGCATGGCCATTGCCGTGGTCGCCACCATCTTTGGCCCGCAGGTCACCAGCGCAGGATATGCGTGGATCATTGGCGCCATGCTGATCGGCGGCGCCATCGGCCTGTACGCCGCACGCACCGTGCAGATGACGCAAATGCCCGAGCTGGTGGCGCTGATGCACAGCATGGTCGGCCTAGCCGCCATGTTGGTGGGTTATGCCACCTTTATTGATCCGGCTGCGTCTGCCGGCTTCACCGGTGCCGCCAAGGCCATCCATGAGATGGAAATTTACATCGGTGTCTTCATCGGCGCCGTCACGTTCTCCGGCTCCATCATCGCGTTTGCCAAGCTGTCCGGCCGCATTGGTGGGAGCCCCCTGCTGCTGCCGGGGCGCCACTGGATGAACCTGATCGGCCTGTTGGTTGTGGTCTGGTTTGGTCACGCTTTTCTGAACGCCCACTCGATTGAAGAGGCCATGGTCCCGATCATTGTGATGACCGTGGTGGCGCTGCTGTTCGGTATCCACATGGTGATGGCCATTGGTGGTGCCGACATGCCGGTCGTGGTGTCCATGCTCAACAGCTATTCCGGCTGGGCTGCTGCTGCCACCGGCTTCATGCTGTCCAACGACTTGCTGATCGTCATCGGCGCGCTGGTGGGCTCCAGCGGCGCCATCCTGTCGTACATCATGTGCAATGCAATGAACCGCAGTTTCATCAGCGTGATTGCTGGCGGCTTTGGCACCACGGCCGCGGCACCCAAGCCCACGGGCGACGCGGCGCAGCCTGCGGGGGAGGTCACACCGATCAACGCTACCGAGACGGCCGAACTGCTGCGCGAGGCCAAGAACGTCATCATCGTTCCCGGCTACGGCATGGCGGTTGCGCAAGCGCAGCACACGGTGTTTGAGATCACCAAGTTCCTGCGTGAAAAAGGTGTCAATGTGCGCTTTGGTATCCACCCCGTGGCGGGTCGTATGCCCGGACATATGAACGTGCTGCTGGCCGAGGCCAAGGTGCCGTACGACATCGTGTTCGAAATGGATGAGTTGAACGACGACTTCCCCATCACCGACGTGACCATGGTGATTGGCGCCAACGACATCGTCAACCCCGCCGCGCAGGACGACCCGACCAGCCCCATTGCCGGCATGCCAGTGTTGGAGGTGTGGAAGGCCAAGACATCCATCGTCATGAAGCGCAGCATGGCCTCGGGCTATGCCGGCGTGGACAACCCCTTGTTCTACAAAGAGAACAACCGCATGTTGTTTGGCGACGCCAAAAAGATGCTGGATGAGGTGCTGACCGCGCTCCGGGCTTAGGGGAAATCACGCATGCCCGCAGGGGGCATT
>JANXVI010000263.1 GCA_025351745.1 Rhodoferax sp. | reverse complement strand
TGAATCTTGAAATTTCGGCATTGGAGGCTGATGGCAAAGGGAAAGTTGTTTCCAGCCCGCGGGTTGTCACGGCTGATCAGGTTCAGGCGACTATCGAACAGGGCGAAGAGTTACCTTACCAAGTTGCTTCGGCTAGCGGGGCAACCTCTATAGCGTTTAGAAAGGCAAATTTGAAGCTGGAAGTGACGCCTCAAATTACTCCGGAAGGCAGCATCATTCTCAAGCTGGACGTTACGAAAGACACAGTGGGTAGATTGACCACAGCAGGATTTGCAATCGACACTAAGCACATCAACACTTCAGTTTTGGTAGAAAACGGAGGAACGGTTGTGATTGGTGGAATCTATGCAGAGACGACCAGAGATGACGAGACTCGCGTGCCATTACTTGGTGACTTGCCCGTGCTTGGCAACCTCTTCAAGACTAAATCAAGGTCGACGAGCAAAACCGAATTGCTTGTGTTCATTACACCGAAAATGATTTCTGACCGCGGCGCGACCCGATAATTCGATTAACCTGAAAATCACGAGTTCACTATGCGCTTCTTAACTTTCTTCACCACCGTTCTAGTTGCTTTGATTGTTGTTGCCTGCGGCGGCGGCGGCGGGTCCCCGGGAATTGGTTCGGGGCCAAATGCTGCATTGTCTGTGGCCGCGCCCGCTGCAATAACGCTGCAAGTCGGGTTGACTCAACAGTACTTTATCCAAGGTGGGGTCAAGCCTTATACTGTTTTTAGCTCTGACCCATCTGTGGCGGTTGGATGGTTGGTGGGTGAGAATGTCTTTGCGGTTGGAACGGCTGGGGCGGGTAAGGCAACGGTTTCAGTGGTTGACGCCAAGGGATCCAAATTTGACATCGCTGTGACTTCGGGATCAAGCACGGCGTTCTTCTCGACTTCCCCTTCAACGCTCAGTCTCAGCCCTAAGACCTCGCAGATCTATTCTTTGGGTGGCGGCACTGGCCCCTATACCGCTACGAGTAATTTTCCAACCTTGGCCACTGCTACGGTTAATGGCAACCGTATAACGATCACTGCGGGTGACCATGTTGACAGCGGAAATGTCGCAGCCATCACCATTCGTGATGCTGCAGGTGTTTCTGTGACCACCAGTGTGTCCGTCGTTACTACTAAACTGACGGTAACTTTGGGAACGTACAAAGTGTTTCTGGGCGATACAGTACGGTTCGTTATATCCGGGGGCACTCCGCCCTACCGGATCATTGACCCGTTAAACAATACTGTGAACGCAAGGGTAATTAATGGAAACGAAGGCGAGGTGACTGGTATTCGCGTCGTAGATCCGGTGGAATTGATCGTTATCGACGCGGATGGTCAAACCGCAGTTGCGCCCAAGATCACGTTTATGGCTGGTGGCGACTCGTTCCTGCGCGTCTCTCCTGACACTTTCTCGATGCCTGAAAGTAACAACAGCCCGAGTATTGTCTTGAATGTGTTTGGGGTGACACCAGGTAGCCCCATCACCGTGTTCACTTCAAACAATGCTGTGCTTGCCCCTGGGGTTCCAGTCATGAGAACAGCGGATGGAACCGCTTACACGATCACCCTGCAGGGTGGAGAAACTTGTTCTCGCACGTACACACCCGCCATCGCGGCTACACCGGGAAGCGCGGGCCCCCCTGTCGTGGCCCCAACACCCGCATCGCCTGCAATAAGCGGTGATCGCACGGTCACCATTACTGTGATCGACGCTACTGGCAAGCGCGGGACTAGCGTCATTACGATTGTGGACACGAACAATGCGGTTGGATGCGCTAATCCTCCTTAGTCCGACGTTTTTTTGACTCTTTTAGGCCCGAATACAGTGCTGGTTACGCCCACCGGAGTTTGGTGGGTTGGTATGACTGTTCAATTGTCTGCTGTAACGGGGAAATGACTGTTTAGCGAGTATGGTTGGATTAATCGGTCTCCCAGGCTCTGGAAAATCAACCGTCGGGCGACAGCTCGCTCGACGGCTTCAACTCCCGTTTTTTGACTCCGATCAAATTATCGAAGAGCGACTGGGTTACTCCATTCGCGTTGCGTTTGAGCGTGATGGCGAAGATGCATTTAGGGACCTCGAAGAAACGGTACTGGATGAGTTGACGACACAACCCCACGTCGTGATCTCAACTGGGGGCGGCGCGATACTGCGAGCATCCACACGTCAGCGGCTACGCGAACGCGGTCAGGTGGTCTACCTCAATTCAAACCCCGAAGAGATTTATAGGCGTCTCCGTTACGATTCGAGTCGGCCGCTGTTGCAGGGTGATGCTCCATTGAGCCGACTGCGTGAACTGTATCGGGTACGAGATACTTTGTACCGTGAAACCGCGCATTTTGTCATTGAGACCGGTCGCCCGTCGGTTAACAACTTAGTCAACATGATTGTTATGCAATTGGAATTGGCGGGTGCATTGCGCGCGGGATAGCTCAAACGCGGTGTTCATCTGCATCGGGCTAAACTAGCATGCTATGCAAGCCTTGAACCCAACACAGCGCGTCCAGATTGACCTGGGTGATCGAAGCTACACCATACTGATTGCCCCCACTTTAATAGGCGAAACCAGCACGTTCGCTACTTTGCCTGCTGGCAATAGTGCACTCATCGTCACCAACGTTACCGTTGGACCTCTTTACGCGCAACGCTTGCAAGCGTCGCTTCAGACACGTTATCAGGTGGTTCATCTGTTGACGCTGCCAGATGGTGAATCTTTCAAGAATTGGGAAACGCTCAATCTAATTTTTGATGCGTTGCTGAAGCACGGCTGTGACCGCAAAACCGTTCTATTTGCCCTGGGCGGCGGGGTGGTCGGCGATATGACCGGCTACGCAGCGGCGAGCTACATGCGCGGCGTCCCCTTTGTCCAAGTTCCTACTACTTTGCTGGCCCAGGTGGACTCGTCAGTGGGTGGCAAGACAGGCATTAACCATCCACTCGGCAAAAACATGGTGGGCGCGTTCTACCAACCCCTGCGAGTGGTGTGCGATCTCGGCACGCTCAAGACCTTGCCAGCCCGTGAGCTGAGCGCGGGTTTGGCCGAGGTCATCAAATACGGGCCTATCGCCGATCTGGTCTTTTGGGATTGGATTGAGTTGAACCTGGACCGCCTTCTGGCGCGCGACGCCGAAGCATTAGCCTACGCAGTGCGACGCAGTTGTGAGATCAAGGCTTGGGTTGTCGGACAGGATGAACGAGAGGCTGGGCTGCGCGCTATCCTGAATTTTGGCCACACATTTGGCCATGCCATTGAGGCTGGCATGGGATACGGCAAGTGGTTGCACGGCGAGGCGGTAGGTTGCGGCATGGTCATGGCGGCTGAACTCTCGCGCGAACTCGGCCTGGTCGATGCTGTGTTCGTCCAGCGGTTGCGCAAGTTGGTACAACGGGCAGGGCTCCCAGTGATTGGCCCCCGATTGTGTGCAGTTGACAACGCCAGTCGATACTTGGAATTAATGCGCGTTGACAAGAAGTCCGAAGGCGGCGAGATACGCTTTGTGGTAATTGACGGCCCTTCACATGCCACACTTCGATCGGCCCCCGACGCCTTGGTACGCCAAGTCGTTGATGCCTGTTGCGCCTGAGTTCCTATACAACAGTAGCTAACTTCACAATATGCACGAGGGCTAACGCCATATTTGACCCTATGATCTTGGCCCGATATGCCTGCAACCCAGCGGAAACCCGTGGCAGGCGTTTTGCAGAACCCGACGCCCCGACGCGTTCCGCCTATCAGCGCGACCGCGACCGAATCGTTCACTCGACCGCCTTTCGGCGACTGGTTTACAAGACCCAGGTATTTTTGAACCATGAGGGCGACCTGTTCCGCACCCGATTGACCCATTCGCTTGAGGTGGCGCAGTTGGCCAGATCCATGGCCCGTTCACTGCGGTTGAACGAAGATTTGGTGGAGGCAATTGCACTGGCCCATGATCTGGGTCATACGCCCTTTGGCCATGCGGGCCAAGATGCGCTCAACGCCTGTATGGCAGAACATGGTGGCTTTGAGCACAACCTGCAAAGCCTGCGGGTTGTGGACCTTCTGGAGGAGTGCTACCCCCAGTTTGATGGCATCAACCTCACGTTCGAGACCCGTGAGGGAATTCTGAAGCATTGTTCGCGCGACAACGCACGCATGCTTGAGGCGAAAGAGCCCGGCGGCGTAGGGCATCGCTTTCTAACAGGAACCCAGCCGAGCCTGGAGGCGCAGTTGTGCAATTTGGCCGATGAAATTGCCTACAACGCGCACGACATCGACGATGGTGTGCGCTCCGGCCTGATCAGCATGGAGCAACTGCGCGAAGTGGCGATCTTCGACAATTTCTATTGCCAGGTTCAGCGTGATTTCCCTGAACTGACGGCGCGCGGCAAGCAGCGCCGACTACTGTTCGAAACTATTCGGCGCATGCTCAATGCACAGGTCTATGATTTGATTGCAATGGGCAACGCGGCGCTGACTGCGGCGCAACCCGATAGCGCCGATGCTGTACGCGCCAGTGGTCCAATGCTGGCCTTTGGATCGGAAATGCGGGCGCTCACCACTGTGCTCAAACAATTTCTGTTTCGCAATTTGTACCGGCATCCGCAAGTGATGCAAACCAATACGCTTGCAAAACAGATCATCGGCGAACTGTTCGCCGAATATATGGTGGCCCCACAAGAGTTACCTGAAAGCTATGCAAGTGCGACTAATGGGGTTCTCGCAGTGTATGAAGAACCCGCGCTACATGCCCGAGTGGTCGCGGACTATATCGCCGGCATGACCGACCGGTTTGCGTCGCGTGAACACGAGCGACTAACCGGTCGGCGATTGTTGGCTGAATTGCCCGTTTCGGAAACTTCTTGCTGACTAAAATGGTAGAAAGTTACAAAGCGAGCGCGGAGGATCAGTGAGTTTTCTTAACCAGTTGAAGCAGCAAGCCAACGCGCTTCAAACCCTGCAAACGGCAAATTTGCGGAACCTCGAGGCCAACGCCGAGGCCACCGAATGGGCTTGCCAAGTCGTTTGGAGATATCTCCAGGATTTGGCGCGCCAGCTCAGCGTATTAACGCCTGATGCTCCGCGGTTCTCCCTTGACGGCAAAACACCGTGGCCGCAGATGAAACTCGCGGATTTCCGAACTGATTCGCGCAAGAAAAAGCTCCGTGACAAAGAAGTCTACGATTACATCGCCATGGGTTGGGACATCGTTCCCAAAGTCGGTTTACCCATGGGTGGGTCCGTTAGTGTCAACTTTCCACCAGAACTGGAGCGAGTTAAACAAAGACTCGCCTATGGCCATATCGAGCACGAGCAGAAAAACCTGCGCCACCCGGAAAAGAACACGTTGCAGGCCATCTGTTTTGAATACGTCACCAAAGCACGGGGCAATGTCACTGTGACGGCTGACCATGACAACGGCCAACTCTTGTTCCGCTTAGCCAATGCCGACGGTTTTGGCGTGGTAACCAGCACGTGGACGGCAGGCAAGATCGATCACAGCCTGATGGACGAGCTTGCAAAACTGGTGGTGGCACAACCCAACCGCTTTTTATGAGCGGTATATCTCAAAGTGATGACACTGTCGTGGTCAAAGACACCCGCCGCTGGTTGCAGCGTGCGGTCATAGGCTTAAACCTTTGCCCCTTTGCCAAGGCGGTCGACGCCAAAGGCCAGATCCACTATGCGGTAAGCCGATCCGTTGGGTTCAAAGACCTGTTGGCAGATTTAGGTCCTGAGCTAAAAACACTTGCAGCCCTTGACCCTGCTACTCGAGACACTACGCTTTTGATAGCGCCGGATGCCTTGTTCGATTTTCTGGAGTTCACCGACTTTCTCACGCATGCCGACAGGTTGTTGGCCAGATTGGGCTTTGTTGGCCTTTTCCAGATTGCCAGCTTTCACCCCCGCTATGAATTCGCGGATGCAAAGCCGGATGACATATCGAACTGCACCAACCGCGCCCCG
Organism: Rhodoferax sp.; assembly: GCA_025351745.1. GTDB lineage: Bacteria > Pseudomonadota > Gammaproteobacteria > Burkholderiales > Burkholderiaceae_C > Allorhodoferax. The sequence goes on along the minus strand of JANXVI010000263.1, from coordinate 4,509 downwards.
TATCCCACGCTGCACATCTTGCGAGAACAAAGCCTGGACCGTGCCGTCAAGGCGTTTCCACAGGCGCAAGCCATCTTTCAGGCAAATATCGACACCATGGAACGTATCGGACATGGCGGCTGGGAGGCGCTGGGCGTAGGGGCCAGCCCGCGTGGCAAGATTGGGCTATGAAACAACGCAAAAGTGTGGGTGATGATGCGGCTGCGGCAGCTTCGCGTCAACGGCTGCCCTCGCATCGATCCAGATCCTCGCCTTCCAATCCGCTGGAGTCTGAACTCAGGCCGGGTCAGAGCGTGGAGCTGCTCAAAGAACTGCACATCCTTACCCGCGAAGGCAAGCTCAATCAGGACTCACGGCGCAAGCTCAAGCAGGTCTACCATCTTTACCAGTTCATCGAAAAGCTGCTGCTGGAATTGCCCAGAGCTGGCGAGGGTGCCACGTTGGCAGACCACGGTGCCGGTAAGTCTTACTTGGGCTTCATTGTTTACGACCTGTTCTTCAAAAGTCTGACGAGTGGGCATATCTACGGGATCGAATCGCGCCCGGAATTGGTCCAAAAATCGCAAGAATTGGCGTCCCAACTGGGCTTTGACCGCATGTCTTTTTTGAACCTCAGCGTAGCTGAGTCGACGGACTCAGAGGCGATCCCGGATAACATCGACGTCGTTACAGCACTCCACGCCTGCGACACGGCAACTGACGATGCCATCGCCTTTGGATTGAAGAAGAACGCACGCTGCATGGTGTTGGTGCCTTGTTGCCAAGCTGAAGTTGCACGCAACCTGAATGGCAGCAAAGCGTTGTCACTCAAGCGCACGCCGCTGGCCGAGTTATGGCGCCACCCGTTGCACACCCGCGAGATGGGTAGCCAAATCACCAATGTATTGCGCTGCCTTTACTTGGAGGCTTGCGGCTACCAAGTCACGGTAACGGAGCTGGTGGGGTGGGAGCACAGTATGAAAAACGAACTAATCATCGCGCGTCGCACCAACAAACCCAATCGCGCAGCAGCCGAGCGGCTGGCAGCACTGCTGGAGGAATTTGGTCTGACCGCACTCCAGAACACCCGGTTCGCCATCCCAACTGCGAGTTGTTAATGGGGGTCGAATCAATTGGGGTCAGATTCTCAATTGGGGTCAGATTCCAATAAAATCGCCCTGATGCATTCAATGCGTACTATATGGCCCGACTTGCACGCTTGACTCTACCGGGCCACCCCCACCACGTTATCCAACGGGGAAACAATCGGCAGGGGATTTTTACGTCATCGGCTGATTACGAGATGATGCTGGATCTACTGAACGAAAATGCCCGTAAATTCAATGTCGCCATCCACGCCTACGTGCTGATGGGCAACCATTTTCACCTCCTGGCCACGCCCCAAACAGCAGACGGATTGCCGCAGATGATGCAGGCGGTGGGCCGCCGCTATGTCCGCTACTACAACGACAGCCAAAAACGCACCGGCACGCTGTGGGAGGGTCGCTACAAATCCACGCTGATTCAGACGGAACGCTATTTGTTGGCCTGCATGGCCTATATCGACCTCAACCCCGTACGCGCTGGGATGGTGACTCTGGCGAGAGAGTATCCGTGGTCCAGTCATGCACACTACATTGGGCTACGAACCGACAAATTGCTCACCCCCCATGCCTTGGTTTGGGCGATGGGCAACACCCCCTTTGCACGAGAAGCGGCCTACGCCGATTTGGTACAAGCGGGTATTAGCCAAGGGCAGCAACAGGCTTTGACTAATTCAGCCTTGCGCGGCTGGGCATTGGGTGCGCCAGAATTTGTTGAAAGTCTTCAAAAAAAGACAACACGGCGCGTGTCAAAAGGTGCCGCCGGGCGCCCAATTTCCAAGGCCAAGCCCATAGAAGAATAAGGCCCCAGCCCTTTTGCTTACTGGGGTTACTGCTATGCTATTTGATATGGCCCTATTTATTAAGCAAATTTCGATGTAGTTACTTAATTGGAATCCGACCCCAATTATTCCGCTTGGCATCGTTGCTGCATTGCAGTATTCTTCACTTTCATTGCATTTAATCAGTTGAGGACAGTGCGCCGCTTCACGGCGGTCTGACCCGTAAACACTCAGGGGAACGCCATGACCACGGCAGCCGAAATCCAACACCTTCAGAACCACGGTTTGTATTCCAAAGAGCACGAGCATGATGCGTGCGGCGTGGGTTTTGTTGCGCACATCAAGGGCACCAAGTCGCATGACATCGTCAAGAATGCGCTGAAGATCCTGGACAACCTGGACCACCGGGGCGCGGTCGGAGCCGACAAGCTGATGGGCGACGGCGCGGGCATCCTGATCCAGTTGCCCGACGCGCTGTACCGCGAAGAAATGGCCGCACAGGGGGTGACGCTGCCACCACCCGGTGAATACGGCGTCGGCATGATCTTCTTGCCCAAAGAACACGCCTCTCGTTTGGCGTGCGAGCAGGAGATGGAGCGCGCGATCAAAGCCGAAGGCCAGGTGCTGGTGGGCTGGCGCGATGTGCCCATCAACCGCGACATGCCGATGTCGCCCACCGTACGCGAAAAAGAACCAATCCAGCGCCAAGTCTTCATTGGCCGTGGCCAGGATGTCATCGTGCAGGATGCGCTGGAACGCAAGCTGTATGTCATCCGCAAGACCGCTAGCGCCGCCATCCAGAACCTGCAGCTCAAGCACAGCAAAGAATATTACGTGCCCAGCATGAGCAGCCGCACCGTGGTCTACAAGGGCCTGTTGCTGGCCGACCAGGTGGGCGTGTACTTCCTGGACCTGAGCGACCAGCGCTGTGTCTCTGCATTGGGCCTAGTGCACCAGCGTTTCTCCACCAACACCTTCCCCGAGTGGCCGCTTGCCCACCCGTACCGGTACGTCGCGCACAACGGCGAAATCAACACGGTCAAGGGCAACTACAACTGGATGAAGGCGCGTGAGGGCGTGATGTCGTCCCCCGTGCTGGGCGCTGATCTGCAAAAGCTCTATCCCATCAGCTTTCCCAGCCAGTCCGACACTGCCACGTTCGACAACTGCCTGGAACTGCTGACTATGGCCGGCTACCCGTTGAGCCAGGCCGTGATGATGATGATCCCCGAGCCCTGGGAGCAACACACCACGATGGACGGCCGCCGCAAGGCCTTTTACGAATACCACGCCGCGATGATGGAGCCATGGGACGGCCCTGCCTCCATCGTCTTCACCGATGGCCGCCAGATCGGCGCCACACTGGACCGCAACGGCCTGCGCCCCTCGCGCTACTGCATCACCGATGACGACTTGGTCATCATGGGCTCCGAATCCGGCGTGTTGCCTGTGCCCGAGAACAAAATCGTGCGCAAGTGGCGTTTGCAGCCCGGCAAGATGTTCCTGATTGATCTGGAGCAGGGCCGAATGATCGACGACGAAGAGCTCAAAGCCAACTTGGCCAACAGCAAGCCCTACAAACAGTGGATTGAAAACCTGCGCATCAAGCTTGATGATGTGGAGTTCGCCGACCGTCGCCGGGGCGGCGCAATGACCGAAGTGGTCGCCGGGATCGAGCCCAAGCGTCTGACCGACAGAGTGAGCTTGCTGGACCGCCAGCAGGCCTTCGGCTTCACGCAGGAGGATCTGAAGTTCCTGATCGCGCCCATGGCCGCAGCAGGCGAAGAAGCCATTGGCTCCATGGGCAACGACAGCCCACTGGCGGTATTGAGCGACAAGAACAAGCCGCTGTACAACTACTTTAAACAGTTGTTCGCCCAAGTGACCAACCCGCCGATCGACCCGATCCGCGAAGCCATCGTCATGTCGCTGGTGTCCTTCATCGGCCCCAAACCCAACCTGCTCGATATCAACCAGGTCAACCCGCCGATGCGCATGGAGGTCAGCCAGCCGGTGCTGGACTTCGCCGACATGGCCAAGCTGCGCGACATCGAGAAGCACACCCAGGGCAAATTCCGCAGCTACACATTGGACATCACCTACCCGCTGGCCTGGGGCCACGAAGGGGTTGAGGCCAAGCTGGCTTCGTTGTGCGCTGAAGCGGTGGATGCGATCAAGGGTGGCAAGAACATTCTCATCATCAGCGACCGCGGCATCAGTGCCACGCAGGTGGCCATTCCTGCGCTCTTGGCCTTGAGCGCTATCCACCAGCACCTGGTGATCGAAGGCTTGCGCACCACAGCGGGCTTGGTCGTAGAGACCGGCACGGCACGCGAGGTACACCACTTCGGCGTGCTGGCGGGCTACGGCGCAGAAGCCGTGCATCCCTACCTGGCGATGGAAACCCTGGTCAGCATCCACAAGGATTTGCCGGGGGATCTGTCTGCGGACAAGGCCATCTACAACTACGTCAAGGCAGTGGGCAAGGGACTGTCCAAGATCATGTCCAAGATGGGCGTGTCTACGTATATGAGCTACTGCGGCGCGCAGCTGTTCGAGGCCATTGGCCTATCCAGCGCGACCGTGCAAAAGTATTTCACTGGCACTCCCAGCCGGGTTGAAGGCATAGGCGTTTTCGAGATCGC
>JANXVI010000010.1 GCA_025351745.1 Rhodoferax sp. | reverse complement strand
TTCCTCGGGGTTGTAGGCAATGCCGCCACCCGTGCCGCCCAACGTGAAGCTGGGGCGGATGACGGTGGGGAAGCCCAGCGTCTTCTGCACATCCCAGGCCTCGGTCATGCTGTGCGCAATGCCGGAGCGGGCGGAGCCCAGACCGATCTTGGTCATGGCATCCTTGAACTTCAAACGGTCTTCAGCCTTGTCAATCGCTTCGGGTGTGGCACCAATCAGCTCCACGGGCTTGCCCGTTGCAGCGCCGGTGTACTTGGCCAGCACGCCGTTGTGCCACAAATCCAGCGCGCAGTTCAGCGCAGTCTGGCCACCCATCGTGGGCAAAATCGCGTCGGGCTTTTCCTTGGCGATGATCTTCTCGACCGTCTGCCAGGTGATGGGCTCGATGTAGGTCACATCCGCCGTGGCCGGGTCGGTCATGATCGTCGCGGGGTTGCTGTTGATCAGGATGACGCGGTAGCCCTCTTCGCGCAGTGCCTTGCAGGCCTGCACGCCGGAGTAGTCGAACTCACAGGCCTGGCCGATGATGATGGGGCCGGCGCCGATGATGAGGATGCTTTGGATGTCGGTACGTTTTGGCATTTCTTCTTCTCTGCTCTTTACTTTTCAATCAATCAAATTTCAATGGGCTCAGCCCAGGCTGGCCGTGGCCAGCTTGACACCGAACCACACAAACAATCCGCCCACCGCGCTGGACAGGCCGCCGCTCAGGCGCTTGCGGGCGCGGAATATCTTGGCCAGCCGGGCGCCGGCAACAATCAGGGCGCACAAATACACGGCGCTGAACGTCATGACGATGGCGCTCAGTATCAAAAACGGCACAGCCGGTGTGTCGTAGCTGGGGTCGATGAACTGCACGAAGAACGACAGCAGAAACAGTATCGCCTTGGGGTTCAGTAGGCTGATGAACAGCGCGCGCTTGAACGGCTGGGCCATGTTGGCCGGTATCTCGGCCACTTGCTCTGCAGGTACGTCGTTGCCGCGCCACTTCTGGACGGCGGCCCACAGCAGGTTCAGGCCCAGCCAGCCGAGGTAGGCCGCACCGGTATATTTCACAACTGTGAACAATTGCGGGTTGCTGCGCAGCAGCCCAGCAGCACCCAACGCGGTCAGGGCCAGCAAAATGGTGTCGCCGACAAAGACGCCCAGCGCGCCCTTATAGCCCGCCTTGACGCCGCGCACGGTCGCCACCGACAGCACAAATAACGAATTGGGCCCAGGCAGCAAGATGATGCCAATGGCGCCCATGACATAGGTCCACAAATCGGTTACGCCATAAAAACTCATGCCGCACTCCCTTTGGTAGCCAGCAGCCCAGCGGACCGCAGTTGGTCCTTGAAAGCCGCATCCGCATGGGCTTTGACGATGGGCCACACGTTCGACAATTCCTTGCGGGCCTGGTCGCGCTGCCCGTCCAAAGCCAGTGCGATGCAATGGTCTGCGGTGCAAAACGCCAGGGCAGTCCAAGCAGTGGACAGGTTGGCCAATTTCAAGAAAGCGGCCACGGCGCGCCCCAACGTCTGTGCAGCATCGGGCTGCCCCAGGCGCGACTGGCACAGGCCCTGGGTCCAGAGAATGAAGCCGGTTCCAAAGCTCGGAATCAGAGACAAGTCGACACCTTCCAGTAAGGCCCTTGCTTTCATCACATCGCCAAAGCGCGCGTGCGCCAGGGCCAGATCAGCGGCGCGGCTGGGGTCGTTGTTCGAGGCGTCGTATGCGCGTTGCATCGCGTCCACATAACCCTGGCGGTCACCAGCGGCCGCGTACACGGATGCTAGCCTGGCTTCAAACCTGGGCACTTCACTGGCGTTTTTTGGCTTCCAGGCGTCTACCGAAGCGATGGCGGCCTGCAGACCGTCCTGCTTGGCAACCACGGCCGCGCGGGGAAATGCCACGTCCATAGCCAAACTGGGCTTCTGACGGCCAATACCTTGCAACCGCGCAGCCAGACGCTCCAGGCCAGCCCAATCACCTATGGCATGGGCACGTAGGAGAGCAGAGTAATCGCCGGAGTGGCGAAATTTCCATGCCGACAGGGCAAATGGAAAAACAGAAAGGCCCAGCGACGCAGCAACGACAATGCAGTTGTGGCTCCAAATGCCCCATCCCAACAGTGCGGCGTCTACCAACAACCCGATGCGCGAACGGCGCAGCACTTCTTTCCAAACGGTCATCAAACCCGGCTTTTGCATTACTTGGAGTTTGAATTGGGCCAGTTGAGAAACCTCTTGCGCCGACATGGCGGCCAAAACCGCAGGGTCTTGCGCGGAGGTGGCGTCCTGGTGAAAGGCAATGTCTTGGTAGCCCTTAGCCTGGAGCGCTTCTTTCGCAGCCTGCGGCCCGACGGCTTCTACAAAGCCATTGACAGACTGCCCGTTCGCATCGTTAGCTGTGTAGAGTAAGTGCACCATCGCAGAATCTACGCTCAGGCGGTTTCCATCATCGTGATGAAACGGTCAAACAAATAGCCGATGTCATGCGGTCCGGGCGACGCCTCTGGGTGACCCTGGAAGCAAAACGCTGGCTTGTCGGTGCGCTCCAGACCCTGCAGCGTGTTGTCAAACAGGCTGATGTGGGTGGCACGCAGGTTAGCGGGCAATGACTTTTCATCCACCGCAAAACCATGGTTCTGGCTGGTGATGGAGACGCGGCCATTGTCCAAATCCTTGACCGGGTGGTTGGCCCCATGGTGGCCAAACTTCATCTTGAATGTTTTGGCGCCGGAGGCCAGCGCCAATATCTGGTGGCCCAGGCAGATACCAAAGGTGGGGATGCCGGAGTCGATCAGCGTGCGGGTAGCCGCAATGGCGTAGTCGCAGGGCTCGGGGTCGCCAGGGCCATTGCTGAGGAAGATACCGTTGGGATTGTGCTTCAACACCTCGGCCGCGGGCGTTTGTGCGGGCACCACGGTGACCTTGCAGCCGCGCTCGGCCAGCATGCGCAGGATGTTTTTCTTGACGCCAAAATCGTAGGCCACCACGTGGAACTTGGGCGAGGTCTGCTGACCATAGCCCTTGCCCAGCGTCCACTCGGCTTCGGTCCACTGCGTGGTCTCGGATGCGGACACGACCTTAGCCAGATCCAGGCCCGACATCGAGGGCGCGGCCTTGGCAGCAGCAATCGCCTTGTCTACGAGGGCGGTTGTAACAACCTCGCCGGCGGCCAGCGCCAGGATGCAACCGTTTTGCGCGCCTTGGGTGCGCAATTGGCGGGTCAACTGGCGGGTATCGATGTTGGCGATAGCCACGGTGCCAGCCTTGATCAGGTATTCGCTCAGGCTGGCCGTACTGCGGAAGTTGGAAGCCACGATGGGCAGATCACGGATGATCAAACCTGCGGCGTGGACCCGGTCGGACTCGACGTCCTCGGGGTTGGTGCCGTAGTTGCCAATGTGGGGATAGGTCAGGGTGACGATCTGCTGGCAATAGCTGGGATCGGTCAGGATCTCCTGGTAGCCGGTCATGGACGTGTTGAACACGACCTCGCCGACTGTGGAGCCAATAGCTCCAATGGAATTGCCAATATAGACCGTGCCGTCTGCGAGCGCCAAGATGGCGGGGGGGGTGGTTCCCTTGAGAGACAAAAGCACTGGGTTCTCCGACTGTGTTACGGGTACGCCCAAGCGTGCTCAAGAACGGTTCTTGGCAGCTAGTGTGGTTGGAAAAGGTGCTTGAAATGCGCTTGGGACGGCTGTTTTCTGGAAAGCCTCCCATTATAGCGGGTGATGATGGACGCCCTCCCCTCATCTATGCCTTTTGTGCATGCCGATAGGCCGGCGCAGACCGAAACAGACTAGGCACACCCCGGTCACGCAGTTGCATGAAGGGCAGCTCAACCAGTCGGTACAACACAGCGCCCACCGCAATGCTGGCTGCGGTGATCAGCAGCACCTGCACAGGCTGCGACAGCGCATAGGGTGCCAGATAACCCTTCAACATAAAACCAACCGGCTTGTGCGTCAGGTAAATGGAGTACGACCACAACGCCACCGAATAGGCACCGGGAATCCTGATGCGCTGCAGCGGGGAATGCGGGCTCAGCGCCGAGGCCACCAGTAGTGAAAACGCCCCAGCCACACACGAATAGCCAAACACGCTCATGAAAAAGGGATAACCGTAGTCGTCAATGTAGTAGTGATTGAACACGCCGTACAACACCGCAACTGTTGCCAGCAGCCCCACACCAAACAGTGCCGTGCCACGGGCCATCAGCCGCTGCCACAGTAAGGGGTGGTAATTCTTGACCAGTGCGATCGCGATGCCGGGCAAAAATTCGTCGAAGCGGCCCAGTGTCGCGTAGTAAACATTCGGGTAGTAACTATCGATCTTGCCCGTGGACTCCAGCCCATATGCATTCCACAGCACCCACCGTGCACCAATGCCAATGGCCAACAAGGCCAGCAACAGCAGCCAGGCCTGCAACCTGCGGCTCCCCAGCTTCATGACCAGCAAAACGACCAGCGGCAATACCAGATAAAACTGCTCTTCTATGCACAGCGACCACGCGTGCGAGAACGCGGTGCCCGGCTGCAATTGGTAATTCTGGGTGAAGGTCAAAAACTTCCACAGCGCAGGCGGTGGCTTGCCACCCATGGCAGTCGGAAAAATAAAATAAGCCGCCAGTACCAGCCAGAAAACCGGCCAGGTGCGCAGCGCACGCCGGGCGTAAAAACGGGAAAGCGACAACTCTCGCTTGGCTACAAATCCTGAGAAAAGCTGGTTGCCAATCAGGTAGCCGCTAAGCACAAAGAAAAGATCGACCCCCACCCAACCGACGCTGCTGGCCCAGCCGAATGTAGGCTCGCCCGACACAAAAACCATGTAGTGGTACATGAAGACCAGCGCGATGGCCAGTGCGCGCAAATTGTCAAGGCCGTTGGAACGATGAGGATGCATGGGTCAGCGGTTAGAAGATTGAAAGGGGATCAAGGCGGCCTGCGCGCCAGGGCCTAGTATTGAAATTTATACGCGCCCGGCGTCATGGACGGGTCACTCCCCAGTTGGCAGTTGAGCCCGGAGAGTTTGTCGCGCCACGCGCGGTAGGCGAACATGGGCACCGGGCTCATTACACAGGCGGGTCGAGCGAAAGGATGCGCCAGATGGAACAGTTGGTGCCCTATTTCATGTGTGGCGGCAACACCCGCCAGCTGCGCAGCCTCTCGGAGTTCGTAGCGCTCACCGTTGCGCAGCTTGACGATGAAATCGTCATTCCCTGAAAAGGCAAACGTGCTCCAAATGGACATGGTGCCATAGCGCGAAGCCTTGTTATAAGTAGTGATGCCGTTGGTGTAACCACCGCGTATGGCGCTATGCACCGACACCGAGTCGTACTCTGCGCTGGCAATGATCTGGTTGGTCAGTACCAGTTCAAACGGCAATTCGGAATAACCCAGCGCCAGCCACATCGCGAACTCGTTGTAGGGTTTGTTATCGATCACTGCACCGCCGTCGAGGGCTTTGATGCCGCGCCATTGCGCCAAGCGCTGCAACTGCAAGTCCGCCATCGCCCCACCAAACTCCGCCACCGTTGCGTCACTGCGCAAATGGGGCGCGTAAGGCTGGGCAAAGGCAATGCGGTCCGCAAGCGGCTCACTCTGGTCGGCAAACTCTTTGACAAAGCTGCTCTTCAGCCGGGCCAGGTCAGCGGTGCCGGATTTGAAATCGTAAATATCGGCCAAGGCCCTATCGCGATAGGTCGTCGGTATGCCTTCGAAAGCACGTGCAATCGGAATCTCGGTAATACCCGAGAAGCGTATGCCCACCCCAAAATGCTCTTGTGCGGTGATCTGGATGCCAACCAGCAGCGCGTCCAACTGATCGGGCGACATCTTGGGCAATCGGTCATTGACCAGGTAGGCCACCCGCATATCCAAGCCAGCTTTCGGCACATTCGGCAGTGGCAATACTCGCGCCGCCGTATCCTGCTCTGTGCAGGCAAATAAAGACGACAGCAGAACGCCAAGCACCAATGGACGCGCGTGGCCTAGGCCCCAACCTATCTTCCACATGACGTCAGCCCCCGCCGTTCAACTTCTTGGCGTTGGCGATGAACTTGACCTTTTCGTCCGGCTTGTCGATATGGTCTGCTAGCGCCTGCAGCAGCGTGTTAAAGGTGAGCTGGCGGGCCACTTCCCGGCGCACCAGCGTCTTGGCCAACGGGCCCAGATACATGCCCAGCGCGCGCTCCAGCACGGCCTGTTGCTCGGCATTGACGGCCAACACTTTCATGGACTCGGACCGTATTTCTGGACGCACCTCAGAGCGCCCGTCAGACCGCAATTCGGATCGCACTTCAGAACGTACTTCTGAACGCAACTCCGACCGCAACTCAGACGGTCGACTCACCGCACTGCGCGAAAACCCGGATGTGGTGCCCGAGGTGGACACCGGGCGGCTCAATGACTGTGCCCGCAAAAAGCTGTCACGTGCCAGCGCATCGGGAATGGAAACAGCCAACGCATCGCGCAGGCTTTGCGCATCGGTGGCGCGCGGCAAGGCTTTTTTGACCAGCACATGGGCCAGCGGGCCGATGATGCGGGCCAAGGCGGTTTCGATTTCCAGCGCAGCCTCAGCCGTCACCATTTCTGCGGATGCCACCGTGCGCGTGGGCTCAAACGCAATGTCTGCCGGCGCCCCGCCCTGCGCCGCCTGTGCGGTGCGGTTGATCACGGAATAGATCTCGTGGATGCGCTGGTGCTTGTCGGTATGGGGGCCCAAATAATTGAACAGGCTGGCGCCGTTGTCGCTGATCTGCGAGATCACGTCGTAATAGGCGCGCGACACCACGATGACATTGGGCTTGGAGAAATCCATGACGCGTTGTGCCACGTTGATGCCATCACCCACCACGTTCACACGGTTGTTGATGTCCATCATCATGCGGATGGGCCCCAGGTGCAGGCCCACGCGGATGGACAATTTTTTGCCGTATTTGTGCACCAGCAGGTCACGCATCAGCAGCGCCGATTGCAGCGCTTCTTCGGGGTCACCCAGGAAGCAGATTGCAGCGCCATCACCCGTGTCCAGCATGATGCGCGACGATTCCTTGACACCTGCGACAGCCTTGCCGATCAGCTCGTTGAACATCGCCTTGATGAGCACCTGCTGGTCCATCGAATAGGTCGAATACGAGACCAGGTCCATGAACATGATGGTGCCCAGCACGTTCTTGCGCATTGCATCGGCATTGCTGATAGGCACCGACTGCGAATGGGCCACAAAGGCCAGCACCGCATCACCCGGGTGCGCGGTGGGCGCACCACCTTCGGCGAGGCGGTGTGTGGTGCCGCCTTCCATGGTCTGCGCGCCTATGCGCTGCGCCTCTTGCAGCACTTTGCGGAAAGCCGCCACGCTTTGCGGACGTTGCGTTTCGTCAGGTGTCATTGCCCAGTCAATGGCTCGCAAAAGCGCATCGCCAAACACCACCGTGCTGGCATTGCCATAGGCCTTTGGCATGTCGTCGGTGCGCACGCGCGAAGCGGCCTCCATGGGCTTGCGGCCGGTGGCCATCCAGTACATTACGGCGCCCAGCGAATACAAATCGGTCCACGGACCCTGGTTGCCCTTGCTGTGGTACTGCTCAAACGGTGCGAAACCGGGGCTGACGATATTGGTCATCTCCTGCCCGCTGATCACGCGCCGCGCCGCGCCAAAGTCCAGCAGCACTGGTGTGCCGTCGGCCCGCATGTAGATGTTGTCAGGCTTGATGTCGCGGTGCAAAAAGTTGAGTTTGTGCACGGCCTCCAGCCCATCGAGCAGCGGGAAGACAATTT
>JANXVI010000139.1 GCA_025351745.1 Rhodoferax sp. | reverse complement strand
ACTGAAGCCGCTTTGCGAAACGACATGCAGAACCAGCGACACGTCGCTCGCCAGGGTGTGGTCGCGCGCGCCCTGGGTGCGGTTGAAAAGCTCATAGCCGACGATGGACTTGTCGGCGTCCACTATGTGCTGTCTGGCGATAGAAAAGAAAGAAGCCTCTTGGGCCTGGGCGTCGTCTATTGGATTCACTGCAACCTTTCCGCAGCGCGGTGGACTTTGCCACCGCCTCCCTGCGCCTCAATGATGCCTGAATCGTCGGCTGATGGTTATTACCGCAGTCAACGCTTGCAATCGCCACTTGCCGATTACCTGCTTTCAACGCAACAATGAAAGCAAGCAATCGGACAACAGAGTGTTGCGACTTCTGGCGATCGGTTGCACGGGCGATAGCTATTTTCGTCCCCACCTTTTGTAGACCGGAGGTGGCTCAATTCAACCGATCGATTGTTGAGACTTTCGCCGAAACTTCGCTAGGTTTAAAGTCCGCCGCCACAGCCGGACTTCAAATAGTCGCTGATGAGTGTCAACTGCTCGGTCATGGTCTCACGTTTCCACGCGGGGCCGTGCGCATAGTCCTTCAACACATGGTACTCAACCGGCTTGCCAGCGGATTTAGCGCGGTCGACAAACAGATCTGACTGAATCTGTGGAACCGTTTGATCCCGATCGCCGTGGTAGACCATGATGGGGATTTTGATGTTGTTGGCTTGCGTCAGCGGGCTCAGTCCGCGAACCGTCGACTCTTGGCGCTCTTTGAAGAAGGGGTTGGTGTAGAACTTCGACCAAATTCTCTCGATGTCGGATACCCCAGCGCCTGCGATGGCACATTTGTACAAGTCGTTGGGCCGTACGGCCGCCGCAAAGGCCGCATAACCGCCGTACGAAAAACCAAACATCGCTATTCTTTTCGGATCTGCCAGCTTTTCACCAACGAGCCACTTGGCCCCGTCGTCCTTGTCGTCCTGCATTTTCTGACCCCACTCGCGGTCGCCGGCAAACCACAAGGTCCGGCCCCAGCCCGAAGAGCCGCGGTATTGTGGTTGCAACACTACCCGGCATTGTGTCACCAGCAACGGCACCCAGCCTGACCCGTCGAAGTCCATCGTGTCACGAGACCACGGACCACCATGCGGGTGCACCACAGCCGAATAAGGCCCCGGGCCACACAACTTTTCGTTCGGAACCGTCAGGTAAGCGGGAATATTCAGCCCGTCACGCGCAGGGTAATAGACGAATCGCGCGGTTCCCAAAGCCGCCCTGTCGAGGGCGGGCTGTTCTTTGGCCAGCAACTGCAATTTTTGGTTTTGTAGCAGGTAGTGCTCCGTTGGGTAAGCCAGACCACTGACCCGAAACAAGTAGGTCGGGTTTGCGCCGGGCGTGCGTTGCATCAGGCGCACAGACACCCCTTCAAACGTGCTCACCTCGGCTTTGCTGGAGCCCGACACGGCCATCAGCTTCTGATTGGTTTGCTTGAGACCTAGCGATTGAGCGATGCCTTGAATCAGCGCATCAATCTCTGGATTCTCCCAATGGACGTCTCGACCCGAAAGCCCTTCGTAGATATATCCATCAAAACCATCTGCGCCTGGCGTGTCGTCGATTGCCAAACTACGCACTCCAACAGCATCGAAGAACTTGTGTTCAAACAATTTGGAAACTGTCTTCTTTGCAGTGATATCGTACTCGTAGACGCTCGAAAATTCTTGGCCTACATTGCTTTGGATGATGGCGATATTGGCCTTCGCTCCGGGCGCAACCACATCGACCACATCTCTGTCTTTGACATAGCTGCGGAAGTGCTCTTCCCAGTCACCATTGGAACCACGAAAATCAATTGCGACAAACGCACCCCGCGAGTCGGTATTTGACCGAGACTTTGCCCAGGGCACTCCAGCAGCGTTGACCCAGACATTGCTGTCGTTTTCCCCCAGTCGCATCAGGCGAGTCGCTGCGCCGGTACGCACGTTGTATCGGAATACGTCTCGGGTGTCACCCCGGGAGTCGCTTTCCAGCACAATGTTGTCCGGGTCGGCTGGCATGCGGTTCAGCACCGAAGGGTTGGCGAGCGACTGCTGAATCTTGGCCCCTGCCGTCCGGGCGATTTCGGCTGCCGCCATGGGCTCAATCCAATTCTTGCCCTCCAAGTCGGTAAACAGAAGTTTGCTGATGAATGTCTTGACCAACTGATCGCCACGGAAGTCATAGGGCTGCGTCAGATCCACCTGCAGCAAATCATTCTTCACGAACGATGCGCTTCTGATCTGCATATTCTTGGTCCCGATCACGGTGGGCTTTGCCGACAGATCGGCCAGTTTCCAGACCACGATGTTGCGTGTGTCTCCCGCGCTTTCAATGGCAATCATGTGCTTGCCATCGGGTGAAATTCGGAATCCTGTCATGGCAGGAAATTGGGCCAACTGCGCCGGGGTAGGAACCCGAATGACCTGCGGCGCGGCGGGGGGCGGTGTTTCGGCAAAGGTCGGGCTTGCAAATAAGCACGAAAGTGCCACCCCGGCGCCGACGCGCTTCAACGATGAAACTACTGTTCTCACGATATCAATCCTTAAACAAAAAAGGCCCTGCCAATGTAATTGGCAGGGCCTGAGGTAAAGCAAATTAGAACGTCTTCGATACGTTCAAGTAGAAGCGCCGGCCCGAGTAGTCGTATCCGCTATACAGCGGGGCGTTACCGATCCGGTTGAACCCAGCCTGTGCAGACACTACCGGAGGCTTTACGTCGGCCAGGTTACGAACACCAAACGTGACGCTCCACTTGCCAACTGAGTCTTTGTATTGGATCGACGCCGACTGCAGCACATAGCTGGGGGTTTCCAGCTTGTAGGTGCTGGTTGCAGCATCTTCTTCCAAGAAGTCGTAGCTCGACGTCTTGCCGACCCACTCCAGTCCGTAATAGTAGTTCCAACCCTTAACGGTGTAGTTAACGTCCACGGCACCCGACCAATTGGGGTTCGCAACCGTGGCATTGTTGTCTTTGAGTACTTCATCCGCAAACAACTTGTTGGATGTCTCTTTGTACTCCGTAGCGGACACGTTCACACGCAGACGGCCAAGGCCCACCTCGTTGGTGTAGCGCGCAGTGAAGTCGTAGCCACGAACGACGTCGGTCGCCAAGTTGATGAAACCATTGGTGACAGTCAGCGCATTGGTGGAGGCAGCGCGTGGTGCAACCAAGCGGCAGAAACTTCCACCGGCGCGGAATGCCAGGTCGTCATAGCAGCGGTTCAGAATGGCGATACCGCCAACGTTCGAGACGCCGTTGTCTACTTGGATGTCAAAACGGTCAACCGCCAGTGACAGGTCACCCCAGCCCGATGCCAATGCTGGCTGCAAGATGATGCCCAAGGACTTGTTCGCCGACGTTTCAGCCTTCAGGCCTGAGTCACGCCCACCAACGCCGATGATCGCAATCCCTTGGGTTGCGCTGAAGCCAGCAGGAAGCCCCTCACTCTTGCAGTTGGCGGCGCGCGCGGTGCCAGCGTTGGTTGGTGAGTCCCAGTTGTTACACGGGTCGTTTTGCGCGCTCGAGAAGCCTGATGTGGCGCCCAAAAACTGCTCATACAAGGCCGGAGCGCGATAGGAAGTACCGTTGGTTCCTCGCACGGTGAGCCAGCTCGTAGGCGTCCACAGCAAACCCGCTTTGTACGTGGAACCACGACCATACGACTCGTAATTGGCCCAGCGGCCCGACGCGTTCAATGTGAGCTCTTGGAATGCCGGGACATTCTTGAGTAACGGAACCTCGATCTCGGCAAACACGTCGTCGGCCCGATCACTGCCGCGCGTCGGTGTTGAGGAAGTAAAGTTAAATAGATTGCCCGCTATGGAGTCGTCTGCCGGTGTGTCGTCAATGCTGGACTTGCGGGTTTCAACACCAATGGCCATTTTCACTTTGCCATAGGGCAGCGTGAACAACGGCCCAGTAACTGAAGCGGCCAGAACGTCTTCCTGGTACTTGGTCACACCGGTCACGGGCTTCCACACGTAGTCCACATAATTGGCAGGCAACTTGCCGCCGAGCACTGCGGCTGTCAGGGCGGGTGCCGCAACGCAACCATTGGCCGGGTTGACGCAAGCAAAACCACCGCCACTAGCGACAACGTTAGAGCTTTGCGCCAAACGATCTGTCAGGAATGCGTAAAAGGTGTACGCCCCACTGCTTCTGCTACTCGTCATCGACGCGTCGTAATCCCAACCCGTGTTGGCCAGCGCACCGCGCAAACCTACAGCCAGTCGACTAAAGTCAACTGTTTGGCTGGACGTGTCGTTACCGAAACCGATAAACGCACGCACCCCAACGCTCGCGCCATTGGTGGTGGGCTGTGGCCCCAAAAATGTGCTGGAAGCGAGGTCGGCAGGGATTAGTGGGCTGCCCTTCATGTAGTCGAGTGAAAATTGCCGATAACCCGTTTGACTGGACTCTCGGCGGTTCAACAACAATTCGTAATACAGCTCGGCGTCGCCTAGCGCATGTAAATCCACACCCCCTTGGGCATAAATGTTTTGGTTGCGCGCCGGAGACAGGATGTTGCGGTCCAGCGTGCGCGGATCGAAGGTATCACGGACGTTGAGATTGTTGGCACCGCCACCGACACCTTCATACCCCACCAAGCCGGTTGTAACGGCCGGGTTGGGGCGCCAGCGGTTAAAGGTGGTGCCGACGGAACCTGGGGCACCGACGCCCGCGCGGGTGGACGTGCCGAGGGTGTTGATCGTTACGCCGTTGGAGCCGGTGCCGCTGATCGGATAGCACTTGGGCTTACCGGTTGTTGGGTCAATAAAGTCACGGCTACCCCATATACCTACCTCGCCATTTACGCTGGTGCGGCGGTAGTCGGTATTGCACAAGGTCCAGTCGCGTTGGCCCAAGGTCAAGGAGTCTTGCTGGTTGATTTGATAAGAGGCCAAAAAGCGCATGTTGTCCGTGACGAGGCCGCCGGAAATCGCAAAGTTGTGCGAATTGCCGCCGCCGTCCACCGTGCGGGTAGTTGCGCCGTCTACCGTGATCGAAGTCAGGTTTTTCTTCGTGATGATATTCACAACACCTGCAACAGCGTCCGACCCATAGACCGAAGACGCGCCATCCTTCAAGACTTCGATGCGGTCAACGATGGAATTGGGCAGGGTGTTCAAGTCCGCTGCGCCGACCGAACCGCGTGTGCCCGACGGCGACAGACGGCGGCCATTCAGCAACACCAGGGAGCGCGTGGGGGCGAAGCCACGCAGGCCAATGGTGTTGGCGCCGGGGCCGCCATCGGTAACAAATCCGCCGTAGGCGTTGTTGATTTGGCCCTGACCGCCGGTGACGGCGGTACTTTGCAGCACTTGTGCGGTAGAGGTAAAGCCTGCCAACGCCGCATCTTCATTGCGGATGATAGTGACTGGGGCGGATGTGCTGTAGTTGTCACGCTTGATACGCGACCCGGAAACGACAACTGAATCGAGTTTCTGTGGTTCCGCGGGCTTTGGGGTGACTTCTGTGGCGGGCTTAGGGGCTGGCGCATCTTTGTCTGTTGGGGCGGTTTGCGCAACTGCAGCCTGTAAAAAGATCAGCGTTAGAACCGCCAACGCGACGGGTTTCTGTTTTGGTCTGGAAATGTGTGCCATGTTTCGGTACTTCAGGTTCCTAAATTGGATAAAAACAACCAGGTGCACGCGGATCACGTGACCTGTTGGGCGAAACGAACGGTAGCTTTACGCGTCGTTTACATCGGGAAACCAAATTTTCTGTGTGAATCGGTGTTTTTGGCGCGTTATTTGAAATACGCCAAAGCTGGCCGAACCGGCTGTCAAGTTACTTAGAAGTTACCGAATGAGCTAGGTACCTGATTTCATTAGATTTTTTCGCCATGTATTGGTTGGTACTCAACACTCTGTGGGCATGAGGTTTGTCCCCAATAAGTGTATTCACCTAGAGCAGGACCGGTTGAAACGTTGTGATGAAACAACTAAAAGTCGCTTGCGTTACAACCCGGTAACGCACAGTCTCAGGCCGCCCCCATATGCGGCACCAATCCGGAGATGGGCCGCCCCGCCTTTAGCGCCGCGGTAAAGGCCAGCATCCGGTCGATCGGCCGACGCGCCAGCAGGCCTAGCGCCGGGTCGACATGGACTTCATTCGTGCCGTGTTCCAGCACATGGGCCAGGCCGGCCAGGCCGTTCATCGCCATCCATGGGCAGTGTGCGCAGCTTTTGCACGTGGCGCTGTTGCCGGCGGTGGGCGCCTCATAAAAGACTTTGCCGGGGTTTTGCGTGCGCAGTTTGTGCATCATGCCGTTGTCGGTGGCGACGATGAACTCGGTGGCGTCCATGTCGCGTGCCGCTTTCAGGATGGCGGATGTGGAGCCCACGGCGTCGGCCAGGGCCACCACATCGGCGGGCGATTCGGGGTGCACCAGCACTTTGGCCTTGGGGTGATCTTTCTTCAGCGCTTCCAGCTCAAAGGCCTTGAACTCGTCGTGCACGATGCAGGCACCGTTCCAGAACACCATGTCGGCGCCGGTCTCGCGCTGGATGTAGCCGCCCAGGTGGCGGTCCGGGGCCCACAAAATTTTCTGGCCGCTGTCCTTGATTGCACGCACGATGTCCAGCGCGCAGCTCGACGTGACCAACCAGTCGGAGCGTGCTTTCACCGCCGCGCTGGTGTTGGCATAGACGACGACGTTGCGGTCCGGGTGCGCGTCGCAAAACGTGCTGAACTCGTCTATGGGGCAACCCAGGTCCAGCGAACAGGTGGCGTCCAGGTCGGGCATCAGCACGCGTTTTTCGGGGGACAGAATCTTGGCTGTCTCGCCCATGAACTTCACGCCGGAAACCACCAGCGTCTGCGCCGCATGGTCGCGGCCAAAACGGGCCATTTCCAGCGAATCGCTGACGATGCCGCCGGTCTCTTCGGCCAGGTCCTGCAGGTCGGGGTGCACGTAGTAGTGCGACACCATGACGGCGTTTTTTTCTTTCAACAGGCGGCGGACCTTGTCCTTCAGCGCGGCGCGCTCGGCTTGCGTGGGCTCCACCGGCACGCGGGCCCAGGCGTGGCGCGTGCTGCAGACGCCAGCCTCGCCTGCGGCGCTGGTGTCGGGTTGTTCGTAGTCAACGGCGATGGTGATTGTCTGCATCATTGGGCTCCCGCAAAGGTGTCAAAGCGCATCGAATAATCCGTGGCCTGCACATCCTTGGTCAGCGTACCGATGGAGATACGGTCTACGCCGGTCTCGGCCAGTGCGCGCAGGCCATCCAGCGTGACGCCGCCGGAGATTTCCAGAATCGCCCGGCCAGCATTAATGCGCACTGCTTCATGCAGTGCGGGCAGATCCATGTTGTCCAGCAGCACCATTCGGGCACCGGCATCCAGCGCTTCGCTGAGTTGCTCCAGCCTTTCGACTTCGATCTCGACAAAGCTGGCTTCGGCCGCAATCTTGCTAGCCTGCGCCAGCACCTGGGGGATGCCACCTGCGGCGGCAATGTGGTTTTCCTTGATCAGGATGGCGTCGTACAAGCCGACGCGGTGGTTGGTGCCGCCGCCGCAGCGCACCGCGTATTTCTGTGCCAGGCGCAGACCCGGCAGCGTCTTGCGTGTGTCCACAATCGCGGCGCGCGTGCCGGCCACCACGGCTACATATTTGGCGGTCTTGGTGGCCACGGCGCTCAGTAGTTGCAGAAAATTCAGCGCCGTACGCTCGGCCGTCAGCAGCGCCTGGGCATTGCCATGGACTTCAAACACCACCTGGTTGGTCTCGCAGCGGCCGCCGTCGTGTACATACCAAGTGACCTGGGCCTTGGGGTCTTGGGACAAGATGGCCGCCTGCACCCAGGCCTGGCCGCAAACCACGGCGTTTTCACGGGCGATCACCCGGGCGCGGGCCTGGCGCGTGGGGTCTATCAGTCCGGCGGTCAGGTCGCCGTCGCCCACATCTTCGGCGAGGGCGCGCGCCACATCAGACTGGGCCAGTTGTTCCAGAGCTGCGGCGGAGAAATCAAATGACTTTTGCATAGGTAATGGGGTCAAAAAGCGCGCCGCGCGGTGCCATACACTACGCAGCGTTGTTTGGGGCGGCCTTGATGGTACACACCTGGCCGCCGGTCCTTCGCTTCACCCGCCAATAGCCATGTTCAGAACCCTGCTCAAATCCAAGATCCACCGCGCCAGCGTCACGCATTGCGAACTCAATTACGAAGGTTCGTGCGCCATCGACGAAGACCTGCTGAACGCCGCCAACATAGGCGAGAACGAACAGGTCCACATCTGGAACATCAACAACGGCGAGCGTTTCATTACATACGCCATACGCGCCGAGCGCGGCAGCCGCATCATCTCGGTCAATGGATCGGCCGCGCGCCGTGCGGCCGTGGGTGACCTGATCATCATCGCGGCATTCGCGCAGGTGCATGAGGACCAGGTCAAGGGGTTTGAGCCCAAGCTGGTGTTTGTGAATCCCGATAACCGCATCAAGGAAGAGCGTTCGACCATTCCGGTGCAGCAGGCTTAAATAAAACGGGCCGCTAGCCCTCGTGGAATAAGCCTGTGATGCTCCTGAAACAGGAGCGATCGTTGTGGCACAACGCCTGCGCCAAGGTCGTTGCGGCGTAAACGCTGCCGAGCCCAGGTGGGCCCGGCGTTGGGCATGTACCACCCGTCCGGCACATTCCAAGCGTTGACAGCGCGCCCAAAAGCGCAGAAACTCGCGTTATTAGTCATTTGACTAGTAACTACTTGAATCATGCCTGATGCCCCGTCCCTCCCGCAATATTGACCAGGTTCTGCTGCAAAGCGGCCGTGCGCTGTACCCGGTGCACGGCTGCGCCGGCCTTTCGCTGCGCCTGCTGGCCGAGCATGCCCAGGTCAACGTGGGCATGTTCCACTACCACTTCCAAAGCAAGGACAACTTCTTGCGCGAGCTGTTGGCGCAGATGTACGAAGAGTTGTTCGTGCAACTGCAGCAAGAGGCCAGCATCGCCGGCACCACGTTGCAACGCCTGCGCCACGCGCTGTTGCGGCTGGGGCGCCTGATGCGGGAGCACGGCGCCTGGCTGGGCCGGGTGCTGGCGGACGCATCGGACGGTGAGGGTGTCGCTACGGCCTTCTTGCAAGCCAATGGCACGCGCCATGTCGCGCTGTTGCTGGCTCTGCTGGACCAGGCGGTCCAAGAGGGCAGTCTGGCGCCGTTGCCGGCCATGCAGCGGGTTGCGTTTTTGATGGGCGCGATAGCAGCCCCGATGGCCATCGTGCCGCGCGCGTTGCGCCTGGGAGTGGTCCCGCAGCCGCTAACGGTGTTGATCCAGGCCGATGTGCTCAGCGATGTCGGCATCGCTCAGCGCGTGGACCTTGCGCTGTGGGCGCTGACCCACGCACCCACATCCACTTTTATGGAAGCCGTTCATGACTGACTCCGCAATCCTCCGCCCCCCGCACCGTTGGCTGCCGCTGATGGCGCTCGCGTTTCTGACGGTGACCGCCTGCAGTGACAAACCCGCCACGGGCTGGTCCGGCTATGCCGAAGGCGACTATGTGTATGTGGCCGCGCCGTTGGCCGGCAGGCTGGAATCACTTGCGGTTCAACCCGGTCAGAGCGTGGCCAAGGGCGCGCCACTGTTCACGTTGGACAGCGAATCCGAACACGCCGCCCAGGCAGAAGCCACGGCCCGTCTAGACGGTGCCCGCGCGCAGGCTGCCAACACGGACAAGGGCCGCCGCGCAGAAGAAGTTGCCGTGACCCAAGCCCAGTACACGCAGGCCCAGGCCGCGGCCACGCTAGCGCGCAACGAACTGGCCCGCCAGCAGCAGTTGGTCGCCCAGGGCTTCGTCGCCAAGGCACGGGTCGAGGACGCGACGACGGTGTTGAACCAGGCGCAGGCCCGTGTCGCAGAAGTGGGTGCTGCGTTGCTAGTGGCCAAACTGCCGGCCCGCTCCGACGAACGCAGTGCAGCCCAGGCTGGCACCAGCGCCGCCCTAGCGTCGCTGCAGCAGACCCAATGGCGGACCGCGCAAAAGCAGCAGACCGCACCGGCTGCCGCGTTGGTCGCCGAGACATTTTTTCGCGCGGGTGAGCTGGTCCCTGCCGGCCAACCGGTCGTCTCATTGCTACCGCCCGAGAACCTGAAGGCGCGCTTCTTTGTGCCCGAGGCGCAGATTGCAAGCCTCAGCGTGGGCCAGGTCGTGCAATTGCTGTGCGACGGTTGTGGAACACCAATTGCGGCGCGTATCAGCCGCATCGCGACACAGCCCGAGTACACGCCGCCCGTCATCTACTCCAATGCGCAACGCGCCAAGCTGGTTTTCATGGTCGAGGCCCGTGCCAATGCCGCCGATGCGCCTCGCCTGCGGCCGGGCCAGCCGCTGGATGTACGGCTGGCATCCAGTTCAACCGCGCCCGCACCGCCACCAGAGCCTTCCGCCGCAGCCTCCGCCGGGAAACAGCCGTGAGCGACGCCATCACAGGTGCGATCAACAACAGCGTCGTCGCCACCACCACATGGGCCATCGAAGTCAAAGGCCTCAGCAAACACTACGGCGACCGCGCCGTCGTTGACAACGTGGACATTCAGGTCGGAACTGGCCGCATTTGCGGTTTCCTCGGCCCCAACGGCAGCGGCAAGACCACCAGCATCCGTATGTTGTGTGGGCTGCTGACGCCGGATGCCGGCAGCGGCTCCTGCCTGGGGCTGGACATCATCACGGATGCCGCCAGCATCAAGCGCCAGGTCGGCTACATGACGCAAAAGTTTGGCCTCTACGACGACCTGTCGATACGCGAGAACCTGGACTTCGTCGCCCGGCTGTTCGAGATGCCCAACCGCAAACACGCGGTGGACGATGCGCTGGAGCAACTGGGCCTGGCTACGCGGCAAAAGCAGTTGGCCGGTTCGCTATCGGGTGGCTGGAAGCAACGCCTGGCGCTGGCCGCCTGCATGATCCACCAGCCGCGCCTGTTGCTGCTGGACGAGCCCACGGCCGGCGTGGACCCCAAGGCGCGACGCGACTTCTGGGACCAGATCCACCGCCTGGCCGACGAGGGCATGACGGTACTGGTCTCCACCCACTACATGGACGAGGCCGAACGCTGCCACGAACTGGTTTACATCGCCTACGGCAAGGTCCTGGCCCGCGGCACGGCGCAGGAGATCGTCCAACAGGCCGGTGCCAGCGATCTGGAAGACGCCTTTGTTCGCCTGGTCAGCCAGGCCCAAGATAACTTCGCGTGATGGAGCAGGCCGCACCATGACCCATTCGATCCACTATCACCGCTTCAGCCTGGCCCGCATGTGGGCCGTCTTCATCAAAGAGTTCCAGCAGATGATGCGCGACCGCCTGACCTTCGCGATGGCGGTTGGCGTGCCCATCATGCAACTGGTGCTGTTCGGTTACGCCATCAACACCGACCCCAAGGGCTTGCCCACCGCCATCGTCAGCACCGACAGCGGCCCACTGTCGCGCAGCATCGTCGCAGCGCTGCAAAACACTGGCTACTTTCGTATCGACAGCACCGGCACCAGCGAGGCCGAAGGCGAAGCGCTGATTGAGAACGGCAAGGCGCAGTTCCTGATCGTCATACCGCCGGACTTTTCCAAACGCGTGGTGCGTGGTGAACACCCGGCGCTGTTGGTATCGGTGGACGCGACCGATCCGTCCGCATCCGGCAACGCGATTGCCGCGCTGAACGCCGTGGCCAGCCAGGCGTTGCGCCACGATGTGCAGCAGGGGCCATTGCGCGGCTTGCAGACGGCGCCGGCCCCGTACGAGGTGCGCATCCACCGGCGCTACAACCCCGAGGGTCTGTCGCGCTACAACATCGTGCCCGGGCTGGTTGGCACCATCCTGACCATGACCATGGTGATGCTCACCTCGCTGGCGATGACGCGTGAACGCGAGCGCGGCACGATGGAAAATTTGCTGGCCACACCGGTGCGCCCCAGCGAGGTGATGGTGGGCAAGATACTGCCGTACGTAGTGATGGGTTACATCCAGCTGGGTGTGATTCTGGGGGCAGCCTTTACGCTGTTCCAGGTGCCGATGGAAGGTAGTTTCCTGTTGCTCATGGCGATGATCGGCGTGTTCATCGTCGCTAACCTGGCCGTGGGGTTTACGTTTTCGACGATTGCGCGCAACCAGTTGCAGGCGATGCAGATGACGTTCTTTTTCTTTTTGCCGTCGATGTTGCTGTCAGGCTTCATGTTCCCGTTTCGAGCCATGCCCGAATGGGCGCAGACGATTGGTGAGGTGCTACCCCTGACGCATTTTTTGCGCATCGTGCGAGGGATCTTGCTGAAAGGTAACTCCGCGCCGCAGCTGGTGGGAGAGTTGTGGCCGATGCTGGCCTTCATGGCGGTGGTTAGCTTTGTGGCGTTGAAGCGCTACCGGCAGACGCTGGACTGAGGCTTGTCCGTCGTAAATGCTCCAAATGGGGTTTGTTGATGGCCTGTGGGGAACATTCATGATAAAAATAGGCTGTAGCCCTCGTGGAATATGCCCATATAGCTTCTGTTTTAGGAGCAATGCGGTTTTGTCGCCCAGGCTACTCGCCTGCTAATTCCGCAGGGGCAAGCGAGCGGGTGCCGTCTTCAGCGAAACGCGCGATACAAGTTTAAGAACACGCCGGCTGCGACGAGTAGGCCAAACAGCAATTGGTGCGCCAGTGGCCTGTTCTTCAGCGATTGCCAGACCAGCGCCTGGTCGTTGACCAAATTGCCGGGCGGAATGCGAGCCAGCACGGCGCGGTTGAACATGTCCATGTCAAACATGGGCGTTCCCGTATTGGAATGCCACGCGCCAGTACGAAAGCGGATGAGGGTGTATCCCAACAGCAGCGCGTTGGTAGAGGCATGGACGTTTGCGAGCGGCGTGGAGCAGACCTTGTTGCCGTTGCGATACCACGCCAGCTTGTCCTCTTTCACCCGCAGTTCGCCAGGCTGCTGCAAATTCCGCCAAGCCAGTCCGAAAACCAAGCAGGGCAGGGCGATGGCGAGCAGCATCAGGGAATTGACTTTCCAATTGCCCACGAACCTGGAGGTATTGGCGAGGGTCAACCACGGTATTGCCAGCGCGATGCCGACTACCAGCAGCATTGCCAAGCCAATGCCCAGCATCTGCTTGCGCATGGCGGCGTGGTAAGCCGGCGTTTGCCGCAGTACCAGCGGATACCGCAGGCTGGGCTGCCCCCTGCCTACGTTAAGCCCTGCCAAAGCTGCCTTGGCCGGGCCATCGAACTGCCCGGGGCGCTTGGGCTTTTCGCCAAAGAGCAGGCCTAGCACCACACCCAGCACGATAACCACGCCGCCCCCAATCATGGCGTCTTGCTTCCACAGCGCGCCCGTCCGAGCGCCGTCTTGCAGTGGCTTAAGTTCTGCACGGAATGCGGGGTCGCCAAACTCACCCAGGTTGCGGCCATGTGCGTCTATGCGCTGCAGCGTGGCGGCGGTGTAGTCGGCAACCAGGGCCATATCGCCGAGCGCTTCGATGATGATGGGGTCGGCATTTGGGGCCAGCGCCGCCCGCGTGACGGGCCGCTGTTGTGCGTCGAACACCAACACATCGCCATCTTTCTGGCCTTGCTTCATGGCCAGCATCCAGACCGTGCCATCGGGCCCGATTGCCGCATCCGTTACCTTGCCACGCCCTTCGCGTGCCTGGCCGTGGTCGGCCGATCGCAAGCTGCGCAGCAGTTGCGTAGTCTTGCCGGGTGCTACGCGCAGCCAGACCAGCCGCCGGTGATCGTTGTCTGCCACCACCAGCGTGTCGTCACCGATATAGCGCAGCCGGTTGGGGAAGAACAGTGGCGCCGCCTCTGGGTCTGTGCTGGCTAATGGCTTGCCATCCAGGTCGAAGGACTGCACGCGGTTTGCATTGGCGTCAGCGATGAAAACGCGCTGCCCCTGACGATCCACTGCCAGATGCACGGCACGAGAGCGCGGGTTGGCCTTGAGCTGCGGGCCAGCCATAGCATTTTGGCAATCCACCAACTGCGCCTGCTCCGGGCTCCAGGCGCAACGCAGCACGCGTGGCGTAGTGTCGTCTTCAAAGAACCAGGCTTCCAACCGCTGCTGGCTGTCTACCGTCCAGTCCATGTCGTTGGGGCGATCCGTCAAACCCAGCGACTTGAGATCCTGGCGCGCAATCTTGTGGCCGTTTGCGTCGAGCAGGTACAAGACATGGTTGGCAACGATAGCCACGCGCTCACCCTGCTGGGTCTTGAAGACGCGCAGTGCCGCAATGCCGTTCTCCGGGTTGGCAACCTGCTGGCCGTACACAAAGGCCGCCAGGCACAGTGCGAAGCCGATCAGCAGGGGGATGGCCAGTTGCCATTCGCGTTTGGTCATGGGATCTTTCTGCAGTTGTTTCTTCAATCCGTAGTTTCGTCAGCGCAAAGAAGGCGTTAGTGAACCACCTGCGCACGGCGTAGCGGCAGCAAAACAGTAAAGGCCGTGCCCTGCCCGAGGATGGATGCAACCGAGATGCTGCCACCGTGCAGTTCCACTGCGCGCTTGACGATGGACAGGCCCAGCCCGGTGCCGGATATCTTGCCGCTGTTGCTGGCCCTGAAAAAGCTTTCAAACAGGCGGTGAATGTCTTCTTGTGGCAAACCGATGCCCTGGTCTGCCACGACGAACTCCACTTCGTCGGTGTGCACGCTGGCTTCAAATCGCACCACACCGCCGTCGGGCGAATACTTGATGGCATTGGACAGCAGGTTGCCAAAAATATGGCGGAACCACCGCTCATCCAGGTCCGCCAGACACAAAGGGTCGGCGATGTGGAATGCAATACAGTGTGTGATTGCCGCGCTATCACTGAAGCCCCTTTGAGCCTCTTCCACAATCGATTCGCACAAGGGCCCCAGCGCGTGGGCCGAGGGCTTGAACTGCGCGACACCGCCCTCGGTCGTGCCGATCAGCAGCACGTCCTCCAGCATATTCTTCATGCGGTGCACCGCGTCGCTGATGAAGGTGAAGCAGCCTTCGCGCTCCTGGTCGTCCATGCGCGTGCCATAGAGCTTTAGCAAATCCGACGATGACAGGATGGTCGCCAGCGGGGTTCGGAACTCATGAGAGGCCATGGACACGAAGCGTGATTTCAGGTCGGCGAGCTCTTGTTGCCGCGCAGTCGACTCGGCTATTTCTAACGCCGCTTTGACGCGCTGGGTGATGTCGCGGATGAAGAAACTGCATTCGAACTGGTCGCGCAAGCGCATCGACGTGACCGATAGCTCGATGGGGAATTCAGCACCATCGCGTCGTACTGCCAGCGTTTCCAAGCGGGGCGTGTTTTGTTGCGCCGTCTGTTGCTGCGCAATGGTAGCGCCGACGTCACCCCGCACGCGAGCGGGGAAAAGTATCGCAAGAATGTCTTCGCCCATGGCCTCTTGCAGTGTCCAGCCAAAGCTGACGAAGGCCTGGTGGTTCCAGTGGTTGATGCGCCCCAGGTGATCGGTCAACACGATGGCGTCTTGCGCGTTCTCCAGCACGGCGTGGTAGGCCGCGTTGGCCTGCTCCCACTGCTCGGCGCGTGCAGCGTTGGCCTCGGCCAGTTGGCGCTGGTGACGCTCTTCGGATTGTGCGCGCTGGGTCTCGAACGTGACCTGCATGGCGACCGCGCGGTTGCTCGCCTCGTGGCTGTGGGTGATTTGCCGGGCGGCTATGGCTTGCTTGGCCAGTTCGAAGGCCTGCGCGCTGTCGCCCACATCGGCGTAGGCCTGGGCCAGCACTTCCAGCAGGTCGCCGGGCACGGTGTAGTTCTCTATCGTGGCGGCGGCTTCGACCGCCAGCTTCAGGTAGTGCAGGCTGGCACTGGCCGCGCAGATGCCGGGTGGTGCGGGCAACTGCGGATGGTGGGCGTGGATGTCGGCCAGCACACGCAAGGCGTCGATCTGGTGCAAGGTGGTATGTGACTGCGCAGCCACCAGCGCCGCATGCGCTTGCGCTAGCGCGGGTTGTGGTTGGCCCAGGTCCAGCAGGGCCTGGGCCTGGCCGCGCAAGGCATTGCACAGCAGGTCTGCGGTTTTGAGCGCGGTGGCACGCTGCTCCAGCAGTTGGAAGTTTGCAAGCGCCTGTACGCATTGGCCGCGCTTGAGCTCCACTTCGCCCAGGTAGCGCAGCGCCACCGCATAGTTGCGCGAGGCGGCCAGCGGCGCCATCAGTACCATGGCCTCGCACAGCAGCCCATGGGCCGCGTCAAAGCGTTCCAATTCGCGCAAAGTGCCGGCGGTCTGCAGCAGGGCCACGCCCATGGTGCCAGGCCATGCGTGGGGCCGCGCCAGGTCCATACCGCGCTGCATCCATTCCAACGCGGCGTGGTGGTCATTGAGATTGCTGAATTCGACGCCGAGGTTGGTGGCAACAACAACCGCACGGCGGATCTGCCCGGTGGCCAATGCCCGCGTGTAACTGCTGCTGTGGTGCCGGATGGCATCCACATACTGGCTGCTTTGTGATGCGATGGCGGCAAAGAAGTCATCGACCCACGTAGCGGCCGCTGGGTGCAGGCCGGTGGTGCTATTTGCAAACTGTGCGGCCCAGGTGGCCCATTGTTGTATGGCGGCTGGGGCATCGCGGTACACGTGACGCGTGGCGAGTGCGGCCTGGGCGATGGTGGCCCGCACCGGGTCTTCACCGCGTTGGGCCTGCGTTGCCACGGTACGTAGTGCTGCATCTGCCGCCGACGCATTGCCTTGATTCTGCGCGATGAAGAACTGCAGCCAGTGTGCGTCGGCAGAGCCTATGGGGTCGCCGCAGGCGGCAAAATCTTGCACGGCGGTGTTGCACAGCGCTGCGCTGGCATCCAACTCACCAAACAGGAGCTTGGCCTCTCCCCGGATTAGCAGCAGCCGTGCGTGCATTTGGCGTTGGGCGTCGCCCATGACCCACGTTGGATCTGCGTCCAGGGTGGCCTGCGCTGCATCTGCCAATGCCAACGCGCGCTGGGTATCGCGTTGGCGCATCTGCCATGCGACCATCAGCAGTGCCGGCAGCCGCCCAGACCCCTGCGCCACCGCGAGGGAGGCTTCCAATCGCGCAACAGCTTCGTCTGTGGCATAAAACTCCATAGCAACGCTCATGGCTACAGCAGAGCCCCAAGCTCTTGGCGCAAAGGCAGCACCACGGTAAAGGTTGTGCCCTTGCCGAGCGCGGACGTGACCGCAATGCGGCCACCGTGCAGTTCGACCGCGCGCTTGACGATGGACAGGCCCAGGCCGGTGCCCGAAATCTTGCCGCTGTTGCTGGCCCGGAAGAAGCTTTCAAACAGCCGGGGTATGTCTTGCTGTGGCAGCCCTATGCCCTGGTCCGTGACCTGAAATTCCATTTCGTGCCCCTGCACGATGGCATCAAAACACACCACACCGCCGTCTGGCGAATACTTGACGGCGTTGGACAGCAGATTGCCAAAGATATGCCGAAACCACCGCTCGTCCAGATCGGCCAGGCACAGCGGATCTGCGATGCGGAATGCGATACGGTGGTGCGTTGAGCCTGTTGGCGTGTCAGCAAAGCCGCGGTGCACCTCGTCTACGATCGATTCACACAAAGGCCCCAGCGCATGGGCCGTGGGCTTGAACTGCGAGACACCGGCTTCGGTTGTGCCTATCAGCAGCACATCCTCCAACATGTTGCGCATGCGGTGGACGGCCTCGCTGATGAAAGCGAAGCAGCCCTCGCGCTCCTGTGCGTCCATGCGATCGCCATAGAGCTTCAGCAAATCAGACGACGACAGAATGGTAGCCAGCGGTGTCCGGAACTCATGCGAAGCCATGGACACAAAGCGCGACTTGAGGTCGGCCAGCTCCTGTTGCTGGGCCATGGACTCGGCGATCTCTTGCGCGGCCTTGACGCGCTGCGTGATGTCGCGGATGAAATAGCTGCACTCAAACTGGCTGCGCACGGTGGAGAAAGTTACCGACAGCTCGATAGGGAACTCTGTGCCGTCACGCCGCATCGCCATGATCTCCAGGCGGGGCGTGTTTGCCTGCTTGGCCAACTGAGCAGTAATGGCGGCACCCACTTCGCTGTGGAAGCGCTCCGGAAACAGCATGGCGATGATGCCCTTGCCGATGGCTTCATCGCGCGTCCAGCCAAAGCTGAGCAGGGCCTGGTTGTTCCAGTTGTGGATGCGGCCGCGGCTGTCGGTCAGCACGATGGCGTCTTGCGCGTTTTCCAGTACCGCGTGGTAGGCCTCGTTCGCCTGCTCCAGCAAATTGGCGCG
>JANXVI010000126.1 GCA_025351745.1 Rhodoferax sp. | reverse complement strand
GAGTGGGGCTGGTATGCCGTTGACCAACGCGGCACCACCCGAGATTCGCTTCGCACAAGACAAACTGCAGGCGCTGCAACAGCAGTACTTGCAGGACGCCATGGACCTGTTTAACCACGGCAGCGCAACGCCCAGTACCGGCGGCGACAAACGGTTTGCAGGCGAAGCGTGGGGCAGCAACCCGGTGGCATCGTTTTCGGCAGCTGTCTACCTGCTCAACGCTCGCACGATGATGGGCCTGGCCGACGCGGTGCAGGCCGATGCCAAGACCCGCAACCGCATCCGTTTTGCCATCGAACAGTGGATGGCCGCAGCCGCACCGAGCAACTTTTTGGCCTTTAACGCCGACGCGCAGAAGAAGGCGCTGGACACCAAGGGCGAGAGCATTGCAAAAGGCATGCAAAACCTGGTACATGACCTGCGTCAAGGCCATGTGTCCATGACAGACGAGAGCCTGTTCGAAGTTGGCAAAAACGTCGCCACCACCGAAGGCGCCGTGGTGTTTGAGAATGCTTTCTTCCAGCTCATCGAATACAAGCCGCTGACCGCCAAGGTGTACGAAAAACCGTTTTTGATGGTGCCGCCCTGCATCAACAAGTTCTACATCCTCGACCTGCAACCCGAAAATTCTCTGGTGCGCTATGCGGTGGCACAAGGCCACCGCACCTTTGTCGTCAGCTGGCGCAATCCGGATGCATCGATGGAGAAGGCGACCTGGGACGACTACATTGAGCAGGCCGTCATCAAGGCCATTGCTGTTACGCAAGAGATCACCGGCGCGTCCAGCATCAATGCCCTGGGCTTCTGCGTGGGTGGCACGATGCTGGGCACCGCGCTGGCCGTGCTGGCGGCGCGGGGCGAAGAACCTGTGGCTAGCGCCACTTTCCTCACCAGTCTGCTGGACTTCACCGACACCGGTATCCTGGACCTGTTCATAGACGAGGCTTTCGTCGAATACCGCGAAAAAGAAATGGGCAAGGGCGGCCTGATGAAGGGCCAAGACCTGGCCAGCACTTTCAGCTTCTTGCGCCCCAACGACCTGGTGTGGAACTACGTGGTGGGCAACTACCTGAAGGGCGAAACGCCGCCGCCGTTCGATTTGCTGTACTGGAACTCTGACAGCACCAATCTGCCCGGTCCGTACTACGCCTGGTATGTTCGCAACACCTACCTGGAAAACAACCTCATCAAGCCTGGCAAGTTGACGGTATGCGGTGAGAAAGTCGATCTGAAGGCCGTGGATATTCCGGTCTACATCTATGGCTCACGCGAAGACCACATCGTGCCGATTGGCGGCGCCTATGCATCGACCCAGGTACTGCCGGGCAAGAAGCGCTTTGTGATGGGTGCGTCCGGCCACATCGCTGGCGTTATCAACCCACCGGCCAAGAACAAGCGCAGCCATTGGATAGGTGCCGACGGAAAATTGCCCAAGACACAAGCCGCTTGGCTGGAGGGCGCGCGAGAGCACCCGGGTAGCTGGTGGACGGACTGGTCCGCCTGGCTCAAGACCCATGCAGGCAAGCAAATTGCGGCACCCAAGAGCTTTGGCAAAGGCAAATACAAAGCCTTGCAAGCCGCCCCCGGCAGCTACGTCAAGGCCAAGGCATAGCCATGTTCGCCCCCACGCTTGTCACTTCGTGTACTGCGCTGCCCCCCAAGGGGTCCGCAATCGCCTTGGGGTGGCCCTGCGGCGAGCCCTGTATTATTTTGACCCACTGAAGGAAGAGAAAAAATGGAAGACATAGTCATCGTTTCAGCTGTCCGCACCGCTGTTGGTAAATTTGGCGGCGCACTGGCCAAGACCCCTGCGCCTGAACTGGGAGCCGCCGTCATCAAGGCGCTGCTGGCCCGCACCGGACTGGGCGCAGACCAGATCGGCGAAGTGATATTGGGCCAGGTACTGGCAGCCGGCTCTGGTCAGAATCCGGCGCGCCAGTCCGTCATCAAAAGCGGATTGGCCAAGGAAACGCCCGGGCTGACCATCAATGCGGTGTGCGGCTCCGGCCTCAAGGCCGTCATGCTGGCCGCGCAGGCAGTGGCGTGGGGCGACAGCGAGATCGTCATTGCGGGTGGTCAAGAGAACATGAGTGCCGCGCCCCACGTCCTGCTGGGCAGCCGTGACGGCCAGCGCATGGGTGACTGGAAGATGACCGATTCCATGATCGTGGACGGCCTGTGGGACGTCTATAACCAGTACCACATGGGCATCACCGCAGAGAACGTGGCCAAGGCATACAGCATCAGCCGCGACATGCAGGACGCGCTGGCGCTGGCCAGCCAGCAAAAGGCGGCCGCTGCGCAAGACGCTGGCAAGTTTGTCGACGAAATCGTCCCTTTCAGCATCGCGCAGAAAAAGGGCGACCCGATCGTGTTCGCGGCTGACGAATTTATCAACCGCAAATCCAACGCCGAAGCCTTGGCTGGTCTGCGCCCCGCCTTCGACAAGGCCGGTGGTGTGACCGCCGGCAATGCATCCGGCATCAACGATGGCGCAGCCGCGGTAATGGTGATGACCGCCAAGAAAGCAGCCGAGCTGGGCCTGACGCCGATGGGGCGTATCGCCAGCTTTGCCACCAGCGGCCTCGACCCTGCATTGATGGGCATGGGCCCAGTGTCTGCCTCCAAGAAAGCGCTGGCCCGTGCTGGCTGGACGGCGCAGCAACTGGATCTGCTGGAAATCAATGAAGCGTTTGCCGCACAGGCTTGCGCCGTAAACAATGAAATGGGTTGGGACACGTCCAAAGTCAACGTCAATGGAGGAGCGATTGCCATCGGCCACCCCATTGGTGCGTCCGGTTGCCGCATTCTGGTGACGCTGTTGCACGAGATGCAGCGTCGTAACGCCAAGAAGGGCATCGCCAGCCTGTGCATCGGCGGCGGTATGGGTGTGGCGCTGACGATCGAGAGATGAAGAACTTTGTGGGACAGACCACTTTGCGCAGCCAATGTGCTCTGACCCCAACTAAGATGAATGGATTGTGGGTCAGACCACTTTGCGTAGCAAATGTGCTATGACCCCAACTAAGATGAATGGATTGTGGGTCAGTCCACTTTGCGTAGCAAATGTGCTCTGACCCCAACCGATTAAATAGGCTGCTAGCCCTTGTCCAGCGGGCGTAAGCAGCTACTGAATTTGTAGCAAGTAAAACCAAAGAGGAGATAACATGAATCAAAAAGTAGCATATGTAACCGGTGGTATGGGTGGTATCGGGACCGCCATTTGCCAACGCTTGCACAAAGACGGTTTCAAGGTTATTGCGGGCTGCGGTCCGACCCGTGACCATGCAAAGTGGATTGCAGAGCAAGCAGCACAGGGCTTCACCTTCTACGCTTCGGTAGGCAATGTGGGCGCCTGGGATTCCACGGTCGAGGCCTTCACCAAGACCACGGCCGAGCATGGCACCATAGATGTGCTGGTCAACAACGCCGGGATCACCAAAGACCGCATGTTCCTGAAGATGACACGTGAAGACTGGGATTCGGTCATAGAAACCAACCTCAACAGCATGTTCAATGTCACCAAACAAGTGGTGGCAAATATGGTGGAAAAAGGTTGGGGCCGTATCATCAATATCTCGTCGGTCAACGGCGAAAAAGGCCAGGCCGGGCAGACCAACTATTCCGCCGCCAAGGCTGGCATGCACGGTTTCTCTATGGCTTTGGCACAGGAGCTGGCCAATAAAGGCGTGACCGTCAACACCGTGAGTCCTGGTTACATCGGTACCGACATGGTCAAGGCGATCCGCGAAGACGTGTTGGCCAAGATTGTGGCCACTGTGCCCGTCAAGCGTCTGGGTGAGCCCAGTGAGATTGCGTCCATCATTGCCTGGCTGGCATCGGAAGAAGGTGGGTACGCTACAGGCGCTGACTTCTCGGTCAACGGTGGGTTGCACATGGGCTGATCGCCATTAAAAACGCCTTGATTACATCAAAAAGCCCGCTTAAGCGGGCTTTTTTACAACTGCTATTGGGGTGGCACGGCCTCAATTGCATTTCTATGCACTGTCTTGCCCCGGGTCTTGGTGAAAGTTGCAAAAACATGCGGTATGCTTGCTAAAAATCAAACAAGGTTCCCGCGCTATCGGGTACTGCGGCTGTTGGGGGAGGCTGGGTTGCAAGACTCAAAAAAGGATGGCCCATGAAGAGCAAGGACGACGGCGTGGACATGGTGGACAGCAAGTCACTGCTCCCAGGCATGTTTGTGGAACTGGACGTCGGCTGGTTGGCGCATCCGTTTCCTGTGGGCAGTTTCAAGATAACTTCTGCCAAGCAGATCGAGACCCTTCGCGCTCTGGGCCCCGAGCAGTTCCGCATCAACCTCGCCAAGAGCGATCACTATTCCCCAGAACCGGCGGCCGTGTCTGCTACACCGGTGCAGGACGCTGCCGCCATCGTACGCGCGCAAGCCACACAGCGCGAGGCGCTTGTGCGCCAGCAGCGTGCGGAGTTGCTGGCCTTGCAGCAACGCAGCCTGGTCGTCTGTGAGCGACGCTTCGGCGATGCCGTTCGCCAGTACAAGAAAATACTGGAAGCCCTACCTGCGCAGCCCAAGTCTGCTGCGCAACACTGCCACGCCCTGGTCAGCACCTTTGTGTGCGACATGCAGGGGGACGGCGATTCGGCCATTCGCCTGCTGTCCGAAGCGGCGGGCGACAAGTCGTCCATGCACCCCGTCAATGTCACTGTAGTCTCGCTGCTGCTCGGCAAGGCCATGGGCCTGAAGCAAGCCGAGTTGATTGACCTGGGAATGGCTGCCTTTTTGCACGATGTCGGCAAGACCCAGCTGCCGGACCGTGTGCGTTGGCTGGAGGACAACTTTTCGACCGCGGAGTACAGGCTCTACCAGGACCATGTGGCCAAGAGCGTGCAGGCCGGCAAGGCCATGGAATTGTCCAAGGGCACGCTGCTGGCAATTGCGCAGCACCATGAGCTGACCGACGGAAGCGGTTTTCCGGTTCGGGCCAAAGGCGACAACATGACCATGGGCGCGCGCATCCTGGCCCTGGTCAACCGATACGACAACCTGTGCAACCCCAGTAGACCGGCCACGGCAATGACGCCACACGAATCCTTGTCGCTGATTTTTTCGCAGTTCAAAACCCGATTCGACACTGCCGCCCTGAGCGCTTTCATTCGCATGATGGGCGTCTATCCACCGGGATCAGTGGTGCAATTGATTGATGATCGTTATGGCATGGTGGTGTCGGTCAACTCTTCACGGCCGTTGAAGCCGCGCATCATCGTGTACGAACCCGGCGTGTCCAAAGACGAGGCGTTGATTGTGGATTTGGAAGACGCACCCCATCTTGGCATTCGCCGCAGTCTCAAACCGGCGGTCCTTCCCAACGCGGCCCTCGATTTTCTGGCGCCACGCCAGCGCGTGAACTATTTCTTTGAGCGCCTCGTGGATTCAAAGATGGGTGACCTTGCATGACACCGATCGCCTGCAACCCTTTACTGGACGCCATGATCGAGGCGGTGTGCTTGGTCGATCCAAAAAGCTTGCGCATCGTTGCCGTCAACCAGGTGCTGGCGGCGTTGGTGGGTTTGCCACGCGATGAATTCATTGGCAGGCCTGTGGTGGAGTTGACCAGTTCGCCCGAGGACCTGTTTTTCTGGGAAGACGTGGCCGCCGGCCTGGCCGATCACATCTTGTCGGAGTCGCTGTTGCGCAGTGCCGATGGTGTGGCGATACCCGTTGAGCGAAAAGTCACTCGGGTCTGGCTGACGCCCGCCGTGCCAGTCTTTCTGGTAGGGCTCACGGACCTACGCCGTCAACGCCAGACCGAAGAGCAATTGGAAAACCGCATGTCCGAACTGCGGGCGACGCTGGAGTCCACCGGTGATGGCATTCTGGTCGTGGACACCACGGGTGCAGTGCGCCATTACAACCGCCGCTTTGTCGAACTGTGGAACGTTCCGCCCAATATGCTGGATACGCACCAGGACCTGCCGTTGTTTGACCATCTGCGAAGTTGCATCAAAGACGAAGCGGCGTATCAGTTGCGACTAGACACTATCGCCGCGGACCCCGACATGGAATGTACCGATGTATTGCTGCTGCGCTCGGGGCGCATGCTGGAGCGGGTTACCTTGCCGCAGACCAGCCGCAGCCGGGTGGTGGGCCGGGTCTATTCCTTTCGCGACCTGACCGAGCGCCTCGATGCCCAAAAGCGCATTGAGGCCCTGGCCTATACCGATGTGTTGACCGGCTTGCCCAATCGCTTGCTGCTGGGGCAGCGCGTGGCGGTCGCGTTGCGTACGGCACAACGCAATGGTTCAACCTTTGCACTGTTGTTCGTAGACCTGGATCGGTTCAAAAATATCAACGATTCGCTGGGGCATGCCTTTGGCGACCGTGTACTGATCGAAGTTGCCGCCCGCATCCAGCAGGCCCTGCGTGAGGTCGATACGCTGTGCCGTGTGGGTGGCGACGAGTTCATCGCCTTTTTGCAAGAGGCCGATGCCATTGGCGCAGAGATCGTGGCGCGGCGTATCCTGGAAAAACTGGCCCAACCCTTTGTGCTGGACAGCGTCAACTTTTCGTTGGGCTGCAGCATAGGCGTGGCCATGTACCCGGCCGACGGACGCACACTCGACACACTGAT
Source organism: Rhodoferax sp. (assembly GCA_025351745.1). Lineage (GTDB taxonomy): Bacteria > Pseudomonadota > Gammaproteobacteria > Burkholderiales > Burkholderiaceae_C > Allorhodoferax. The sequence continues at coordinate 6,988 of JANXVI010000126.1, read as the reverse complement.
TCAGTGTGCAGACACCGCCATGTTCCGCGTCAAGGAGCGCGGGCGCGGCAACTTCCGCTTTTACCAGCCGCAAATGAATGTGGATCTGTTGTCCCGCGTGAAGATGGACCACGCGATGCGCTTGGCCATGGAGCAGGGGCTGTTCAGGCTGCATTACCAGCCGCAAATCTCGCTGATGGACGGGCGTTTGCTGGGTGTTGAGGCCCTGATACGTTGGCGCGATGTAGACCTGGGCAATGTGTCGCCCGCCACCTTTATCCCATTGGCGGAGGAGTCTGGCTTCATCATCACTATCGGCAACTGGGTCATGGCCGAAGCCGTGCGCCAAGCCATGGTGTGGCAAGTGTCAGGTCGGCCCGTCATCGTGTCGGTCAACGTGTCGGCCTTGCAATTTCAGCAGGGCGATTTTGTCGAGCGCGTGGACAATGCCATTCGCGATGCCGGCCTGGACCCGACGCTGCTGGAGCTGGAGCTGACCGAGTCCATTCTGATCAAGGACATCCACGAAACCCTGTCTCGGTTGCAGGCACTGGCGGCCTTGGGCGTGAGCCTTGCGATTGACGATTTTGGTACCGGCTATTCGAGCCTTGCTTACCTGAAGAAATTTCCTATTTCCAAGCTGAAGATTGACCGCGCCTTTGTGATGGGTCTGCCCGATGACGAGGGAGACCGCGCGATTGTGGGTGCCACCATCGCCATGGCGCGTGCGCTCAAGATGGCCGTAGTTGCTGAAGGCGTGGAAACCGGAGCCCAGCGCGACTTTTTGCACGGCCTGCAGTGCGAGGCTTTTCAGGGGTTCTTGTGCTCGCCCGGTTTGCCTGCGGCGGATTTTGAAGAGCTTTATGCGACCTTGCCGATGGGGCTTTCGGCCAATTGACTTCTTGGTATTTGCCCCCGCTGCGTCACGACGCAGTCAGACCTTTCCACAGCATGTAGCCCGCCAATCCGTACAGAATCACCGCAAAAATCTTCTTCAACCGGTCCACTGGCAAGCGGTGTGCCAGCTTGGCGCCTAGTGGCGCAGTAAACACACTACAACTGGCAATCACCGCCAAGGCGGGCAGCCACACATAGCCCAAGGAGTGGGGCGGCAGGTCGGGCAGCGACGCACCGCTGACCACATAGCCCACAGTGTTGGCCAACGCAATCGGAAAGCCCAGTGCTGCACTGGTGGCTACAGCATTGATGATGGAAATATTGTGCGCCACCATGAACGGCACGCTGATGAAGCCACCACCAGCACCCACCAGCCCCGACAGAAAACCAATGAGACCACCTGCCGCAATTTGACCCGCCGTACCAGGCATGTGTCGACTCGGCTTGGGCTTTTTGTCCAGGAACATCTGTGTGGCGGAGAAGCCCACAAACGCGGCAAAAAATAGGGCCAAGTAGCTGCCTTTGAGCAATGCAAAGACTCCGGCACTGGCAACCATTGCACCAATCACAATGCCGGGCGCCAGGCCTTTGACGATATCCCACCGAACGGCGCCACGCCTGTGGTGGGCGCGCACGCTGGAGATCGACGTGAACATGATGGTGGCCATCGATGTGGCGATCGCCATCTTGACTGCCAGGTCGGCCGGCACGCCCAGGCTCGACAGGATGATGGTCATGAACGGCCCGATCAGCATGCCGCCGCCTATGCCCAGCAAGCCGGCTAAAAAGCCGGTGGCCAAGCCCAGCGTGGCCAGTTCAACAATCAGGAGGGGTTCAAGCATGGGCGCAGAAATAGGTGTCTGCAAATGCCACCGGACCGGCATCCTGAACCATGGTTCAGGTGGGCTAGGTCAGCGCAAGCCTTGGGTTCATCTACGCGAGATGATCACGCCAGCGAGGCGATGTTCCAGGCCCGGGCTCTAAGAGCATTGGTACAAGGAAATATAAAGCCCGGCGAGCACTGCAGACGAGGATATTGTAGCCCCCACGCTCCGCCGCTGCGCGGGTCGCCGCGCCCTCAAGGGGCAAATTTTTTTGGGGCGGCCCGGCGAAAAATTGTATTGTGAAAGAGTGGCGCTGCGAGTGGTCTACAGCAGCCGGCCGTCTTCACCCAATGCCTCATCCAGCCTCTCTAGTAGCGAAATCAGCAATACATCGGAATCGGGGTTGTGTTCTGTCGAGCGGGGCCTATCGCCAACGGCATGTGCTGCGCCAGCCGCATGAGCATCGGGCAACCCGGTGCTGCTTGTGGCAGCGGCGGCTGATACCCTTTCAGGTACATCAAAAGCCAGATTCAGTGCCGCCAGCACCGCGATGCGGTCGCGGGCGCGCACCTTGCCAGCGTCGCGTATTTTGCACATGGCGGTATCGACACGTTCCACCGCTTCGAGCAAGCGGGCATCTCCGCCTTCAGGGCAACCCAGCAAATAGGTCTGTCCCATGATTTGAACTTCAAGCTGTTTCATGTTGGGTCTTTTTGCGCTGCGGTCGTGGTCGTATCGGGTAGTCGATCCAGCAAGGCGTCCACCCGTGCGCGTGCCGCGTTCAAGCGCGACTTCAGCGTATCGCGCTCATGCGTTAGCGCCTCCACCTGGTTGGTCAGCAGCACGTTGGTGCGCTGCAACTCCGCGTAACGCACCAGCAGGCGCTCAACGCGCTCGGCTATTTGGTCGATGTGGTTCTGGTTCGCCATAGACTGCGCATTGTAGGGTTTAGCCACACAAACTGACGTAAAATTCCTGCGTTGGTTCTCGCGGCGTGGTTCACACGCCGCAGTTCAACGGGAAGCAGGAGGGAACGCTGTTCGCAGCAATCCTAACCTGCGCTGCCCCCGCAACGGTAAGTGGACGAATCGTTTCGCGATTCCGCTCCCATCAACAGCCACTGGGCGTTTTGAACACGCGCCTGGGAAGGCGATGGGAGTTGCTCCACCAGCCCGGATACCGGCCAACAACGTGGTTGCACGCCTGCGTGTAGCCGTATGCCCAAGCACTGTCGGGGAAGACGGTGAGGGCTATTTGTCGACGGTTTCCCTTTATTACTATGAAAAATTGCACTTCTGGTGCGCGCTTGGCCACGCTATCGCTGGCTTTAGCCGCCGCATTCCCCATCCACGCCCAGGTACAACTGCCCCCATCGGTGGTAACCGCCAGCCGCGTGGCCACGCCCATTACCGACGTCATTGCGGATGTGTCCGTGATTGACCGCGAAACTTTGGACCTGGCCGGCCAATCTTCGCTGCGCGATCTGCTGTCCCAATTGCCCGGCGTTCAGATGACGACCAACGGCAGCTACCGGTCCGCTACCGGCGTCTTTTTGCGCGGTGCCAGCACATCGCAAACCCTGGTGTTGGTTAACGGCGTGCGCGTGGGCTCTGCCACTTCGGGGGGCGGCTCGTTTGAGAATTTGCCGCTTTCGCGCATTGAACGCGTCGAGGTTTTGCGTGGGGCAGCCTCCGCACTGTATGGCCCCGATGCCGTGGGCGGGGTGATCCAGATTTTTACCCGTGAACCGGGTGAAAGTCTGCAGATGGATGCCCACATCGGCGGCGGCACCGACGGCCAACAGCAAGCTGGCGCATCCGTGCGCGGCAGCGGCGGCGCTATCGGCTACAGCCTCGGTGTGTCGCGCGAAAAGGCCACCGGAATTTCCGTGATTTCCAACCCAGCGTCCGGCAGCTACAACCCCGACGATGACGGTTTTACCTCGACCAGCGTAGATGCCAAGGTGACTGCCAAGCTGAGTCAGGAGCATGCCTTGAGCATCAGCTTGCTGAGCAGCGAAACTGATCTGCAGTTTGACGGAACCCCGTTTCCCAACCCCTTGGGGCTGACTAAGCTTACGTCTGACCCACACTCCAAGCTGGGAATCAGGAATGCCACCGTCAAGTGGGATGCCCAATGGTTGGCCCAATGGCATTCGACGCTTACCGCAGGAACCAGCGACGAGACATCGTTGGGTGACTACTTTCGTATGTCTGACGGCGCCTTCGGTGGCAGCAGCAAGTTCAATACCAGCCGCCGCCAGGTCACGTGGCAGAACGACATTGCGTTGGACCAAGACGTCTTGTCGGTGATGCTGGAGAGCCGCACCGAAAACGTGGATAGCTCCACCGCCTACACGGTCACCAGCCGCGACGTGCGCAGTGCACTGGTTTCCTATGCCTTTAACCGCCCGGTCTGGAACGCCCTGTTGGTTGCGCGCAATGACGACAACTCGCAGTTTGGCAGCTTCAACAACTGGGCCATGTCTGGTGGCTACCGTGTGACGGACACCCTGCGCGCGGTGGCAAGCGTGGGCACCAGCTTCCAGGCACCGTCCTTTAACCAGCTTTACTTTCCCAACTTTGGCAACACGGCGCTTGTGCCGCAGCGCAACCGCGCCACCGAACTGGGTCTCAAGTACGCGGCGGGCGACCTGTCTATGGGCGCTGTTGTGTACAACAACGATATCCAGGGGTTCATCGATCCGGCCACCAATGCGCAAAGCGCTGTGGCGGTATTGCGTGGCGTGACGATGAGCGCGGCTGCCCAGTCCGGCGACACGCGTTATACCGTGTCTTACGACTACGCCGACCCCCGTTCCTATTCCACTAATCCCGCCTCCAACGACTTGCGTCTGGTGCGCGTGGCACGCAACGTGTTTAACGCCCGCGTGAACCATCGCTTTGGCAATGTCGGTGTGTTTGGCGAAGTCAAGGTCTCCAGCGACCGCGAAGACAATAACCTGGCCTTCAGTGGACGCGATGTTTTGCCCGGCTACACCGTGCTCAACTTGGGCTTGAACTACACGCTGCAAAAGAACCTGTCGGTGTTGGCGCGCATCAACAATGCGACCGACGAGAGATACATGCTGGCCAACACGTACTCTACGCCCGGCCGTAACGTGTTTGTGTCCCTGAACTGGTCCTTGTAAGCATGGCGCACGTCGCCTGTCCTGCCATCCTGGTCGCGGCTCCGGCCTCTGGCCAGGGCAAGACCACGGTGACCAGTGCCTTGGCGCGTTTGCATACGCGCCAGGGCAAACGGGTGCGGGTGTTCAAGTGCGGACCGGATTATCTGGACCCGTATTGGCACACCCTGGCCAGCGGCGCACCGGTTTACCAATTGGATTTGTGGATGACGGGCGAGGCCGATTGCCGCGCGAGGCTGTATGCCGCTGCCCAAGAGGCGGATCTGATCATTGTGGAAGGCGTGATGGGGCTGTTTGATGGTGAGCCCAGTGCGGCGGATTTAGCGCAGCGCTTTGGCTTGCCGGTGTTGGCTGTGGTGGATGCATCTGCGATGGCGGGCACTTTTGGCGCTTTGGCCTATGGCCTGCAGCATTACCGCGCAGATATGCCTTGGGCCGGTGTGTTGGCCAACTGCGTGGCGGGGCTGCGCCATGCGGAGATGTTGCAGACCAGCTTGCAAGACCCTTCCTCCTGGATGGGGGCGCTGATGCGCAACGCCGACATTGTGCTGCCCGAGCGGCATTTAGGGCTGACGATTGCCAGTGAGGTGCTGGATGCGATGGCGCGGTTGGATGCTGTTGCTGATGCGTTGGCCGATACCCCTCTGGGCCGCATGACGTTGGGGGATTTGCAACGCTGGTCTGTGGACTTTGCGGGGCCGGGAGTTACTGTGTCTATTGCGCCGGGAGGGCAGGCGGCAGGGCGTTCTGCTCCGTATCCCCCGCCCGCGTTGCGGGCTCCTCCTTTACCTGCGCAGAACACCCTGCCACCGGCATTCCCTATGTTGCAGGGGAAGACGGTTGCGGTGGGGCGGGATGTGGCGTTTTGCTTTATCTATGCCGCCAACCTGGATTGCCTGCGTTCGCTGGGCGCGGAGCTTGTTTTCTTTTCGCCGTTAGCAGACTCTGCCTTGCCAGTTTGTGATGCCGTGTGGTTGCCCGGCGGCTACCCGGAGTTGCATGCGGATCGCATTGCGGCTAACACCGCGCTGCGCGACAGCTTGGCTGCGCACATCTCAGCAGGCAAGCCCGTGTGGGCCGAGTGCGGGGGCATGATGGCCTTGTTTGACACGCTGGTCACTGTGGACGGCCAACGCCATGCGCAGTGGGGGCTATTGGCTGGGGAGGTGACGATGCAAAAACGACTGGCCGCTCTGGGGCCACAGCAGTTGGCTTTGGCCAGCGGCACGCTGCGCGGCCACACATTCCATTACTCAACGGCCGAGACTTCCATGGGAGCCGTGGCGCGCACTGCGCGGCCAGATACTGCACCAACGCCGGACGCGGGCGAGGCGGTGTGGCAGCAGGGCGCGTTGCGCGCCAGCTACTTCCATGCGTGGTTCCCGTCTTGCCCTGCGGCCGTGGTAGAACTGTTTTCCGCTCCGTGCTGCGAAGAGGCTGCTTGACCATGCACAACGATACGCTCAACTTTTCACGCGGTCCGCAGCGCATCGTCTGCCTGACCGAAGAGACCACCGAATGGCTGTATTTGCTGGGCCAGGAGGCGCGCATTGTCGGCATCTCGGGCTATACGGTGCGGCCCAAACGGGCGCGCGAGGAGAAGCCCAAGGTCAGCGCTTTCCTCAGCGCCAAGATCGACAAGATACTGGACCTCAAGCCCGATTGCGTGCTGGGCTTTTCGGATTTGCAGGCCGATATCGCTTCCGAGTTGGTGCGCAAGGGTGTGCAGGTCACCATATTCAACCAGCGCAGTGTGGCTGAGATTTTTTCAATGCTGTTCCAAGTGGCGGCGATGGTGGGTGAGGCGGAGCAGGGACTGCAGCGAATCGAAGCCATACAGGCCGACCTGCGCGCGATGCAGGCCACGGTGGCCGCACGGGTAGCTGCCGGTGCGCGGCGGCCCAAGGTGTTTTTTGAGGAGTGGGATACGCCGCACATCAGCGCGATACGCTGGGTTTCGGAGCTGATGGCGATTGCCGGTGGGGATGATTGTTTTCCCGAACTGTCGCTGGAGTCGCTGGGCAAGAATCGCATCATTGCGGATGGTGCCGAGATTGTGGAGCGCAACCCGGACATCATCTTGGGCTCGTGGTGCGGCAAGAAATTCCGTCCTGAGAACGTGGCAGCGCGCGACGGTTGG
>JANXVI010000085.1 GCA_025351745.1 Rhodoferax sp. | reverse complement strand
GGCCTCGGGCATGCGCTGCAGCGTCCGGCGCAGGCCGTTCAAGTGGGGTGCAACCTGGTCCATGGCAAACGCAAACCGACCGCGCAAATCCAGAGGTGCGGTGGTGTGGTTGATGCCTAGGGTCCAGACGGCCATGCGGGGGAAATCGTGAGGGGTTAAACCGTGATTATAAAATCGGTCCCACTTCATTCACCTGACGGCCCCTTAAGGCCAGCTTTCAAGGGCCCCTTGGACCAAATCCTGCATCTAATCAATTTCTGTGCCCCGGCGCTGGCCGTCGGCGCACTGTTGGCTTTGGTGGGGCCTATGCTTATGGGAAAACGGCCGCTAGCCCTCGGATTTATTGCGTGTACAGCTATGAATTGTGTAGCAGGTGTTCTGGCGTTGGGCTTGGGGCTGTGGTTCTTCGGGAACGACGGCAAGATGGCCAGCTATGCGGCAATGGTGATTGCCATTGCCTCCAGTCAGTGGTTGGTGGCCCGTGGTGGGCGCTAAACGGCGACCGGGCTGAACAGATCCACCCGGTCGGTGATGATGCCGTCCGTGCCTAAATCCACCAGCCGCTGCGCCGCCCATTCGTCGTTCACCGTATAGCTCAGCGTGCGAAAGCCCGCGCTCTGGGATTGGGTCACGCTGCTGCGGTCCCACAGCGCGTGGTTGCAGACGATGGCGGTGCATTCCAATGTCAGCGCCGTTTCTACCCAACCGGTCCATAGCGTGTCCAGCAATAGCCCACGCGGCAACTCTGGCTGGGCCTCTTGTGCGCCGCGCAGCGCGTCGACCGAGAACGAGGTCAGCAGCGGCGGCACCGTCTGGTCAGCCCACAGGCGTGCTGCGTGCCGGGCGACCACTTCACCGGTGTGGCGCTCGGTGCCCGGTGTTGGCTTGATTTCGATATTCAGGTGGTAGCCATTGCGGATGCAAAACGCGGCGATGTTGTCCAGCGTGGGCAGGGGCTCGCCTGCATAGGCCCGCGAATGCCAGCTACCGGCGTCCAGTCTTGCCAGCGCGCTCCACGGATGGTCACCCGCGACCGCGCTGTTGCCCTTGCCCAAGTGCACGCGGGCGTTGGTGGTGCGCTGCAGGGTGGCGTCGTGTAGCAAAAACGGCACGCCATCGGCGCTGAGTTTGACGTCGCATTCAAACATGCGGTAGCCGTGGCTGGCACCCAGGCGAAACGCCGCCAAGGTGTTTTCGGGCGCCAGCTTGCCAGCGCCCCGGTGGGCTACCCAGCGGGGGTAGGGCCAAGGCGGCAGATCAAACGTGTCCGTCATAGCAGTGTGCCTAGAGGCGCAAGCCGGTAAGCGCATCAAATGTATGCAGCTTGCCGGCGCGCGGCTGGACGTGGATGGTAGTGCCTACTGCCGGTGGCACATGGGCCTCTTCGGTGCGCACAATCACCAGCTCATCACCCGCGCCATGCGCCCAGCGGCCGTAGACCAGGCGTTCTGCGCCCAGCAGCTCGACCGCTTCCACTTGCAAGGCCCAACCGGCATCTCCAATATCGAGATGCTCGGGGCGCACGCCGGTGATGCGGCCTGGCAGCGCGCCGGGGGCGTTCTTCAGCAAATTCATCGGTGGCGAGCCAATGAAGCTTGCGACAAAGGTGCTGGCCGGGCGGGTGTAAACCTCTTCGGGCGTGCCAAACTGCTCCATCTTGCCGCCGTTCATGACGATCATCCGCTGCGCCAGCGTCATGGCTTCGACTTGGTCGTGGGTGACAAACAGCGACGTAATGCCGAGCTCGCGGTGCAGTTTTTGGATTTCGAGGCGCGTCTGGGCGCGCAGCTTGGCGTCCAGATTGCTGAGGGGCTCATCAAACAAAAACACCTGGGGCTGGCGCACGATGGCCCGGCCCATGGCCACGCGCTGGCGCTGACCGCCCGAGAGTTCGCGCGGCTTGCGGTTCAAGAACGGTCCGATCTCGAGAATCTTGGCGGCCTTGTCCACGCGCGCCTTGATTTCGTCCACCGGCACCTTGGCGATCTTCAGGCCATAGGCCATGTTGTCAAACACGCTCATGTGCGGGTACAGCGCGTAGTTCTGGAACACCATGGCGATATCGCGTTCGGACGGTTCCAGATCGTTCACCACCCGCCCGCCAATGCTGATGTCGCCACCGCTGATTTCTTCTAGTCCGGCCACCATGCGCAGCAGCGTGGATTTGCCGCAGCCCGAGGGACCGACGATGACGACGAATTCGCCGTCCGCTATCTGGGCGTTGACGCCATGGATGACCTGGTTGGCGGTCTTGCCAGAGCCGTAGCGTTTGATGACGTTTTTGAGTTCTATGGATGCCATTGGGTGGGAGGGAATCGAGGGGGAAGTTATTCAGGCCGAAAACAGTTGAGCCGCGAAGCGCCTGGGGGGTGCGGCCGATTTGTGCGCATTTGGCACCATGAGGGCCCCGGCTTTGCGCCCTGTGCTGCACCCACGAAATCGGCAAACACACGGCAACCTTGGTTCTTGAAGGTGCACCGCCGCGAAGCCCCATGGGGCTGCGGCCACAATGTG
>JANXVI010000073.1 GCA_025351745.1 Rhodoferax sp. | reverse complement strand
GTGCGCACCCGCGCCGAGCCATTGCCCGATGGCAGCTACAAGGTTTTTGGCACCAAGATTTTCATCACCTGGGGTGAGCACGATATGGCCGAAAACATCGTCCATCTGGTGTTGGCCCGCGTGACCGGTGCGCCCGAGGGCGTCAAGGGCATCAGCCTGTTTGTGGTGCCCAAGTTCATGGTCAACGCCGATGGCTCATTGGGTGCACGCAACGACGTGCACTGCGTCAGCATCGAACACAAACTGGGCATCAAGGCCAGCCCCACAGCAGTGCTGCAGTTTGGTGACCACGGTGGTGCCATTGGGTACTTGGTCGGCGAAGAAAACCGTGGCCTGGAATACATGTTCATCATGATGAACGCCGCCCGCTACGGCGTGGGTGTGCAGGGTATTGCCATTGCCGAGCTGGCCTACCAGACGGCGGTGCGCTTCTCGCGTGAACGCGTGCAAAGCCGCCCTGTAGACGGCTCCATCAAGGCCGCTGCGCCCATCATCCACCACCCTGATGTGCGCCGCATGTTGATGACGATGCGCGCCTATGTGGAAGGCTGCCGCGCCATGGCGAGCGTGGCCGCGTCGGCCTATGACGCCGCGCACAACCACCCGGACACCGAAGTGCGCAAGGTCAACCAGACGTTTTATGAATTCATGGTTCCGCTGGTCAAGGGCTACAGCACCGAGATGAGTCTGGAAGTCACCTCCATGGCCGTGCAGGTGCATGGCGGCATGGGCTTCATCGAAGAGACCGGCGTGGCCCAGTTCTACCGCGACGCCAAAATTCTGACCATCTACGAAGGCACAACCGCTATCCAGGCCAATGATCTTGTGGGCCGCAAGACTTCACGCGATGGTGGTCAGACCGGCAAGGCCTTGGCGGCGCAGATCGAAACGACAGAAGCCGAATTGCAGAAGAGCGGCACGCCGGATGCGCTGGCGGTTGCCAAGCGACTGAAGGCAGCACGCGAGGCCTTTGTCGATGTTGTGAATTTCGTCGCTGGCAACACGAAGGCCAGCCCCAACGCCGTCTTCTCCGGCAGCGTGCCCTATCTGATGTTGGCTGGCAATGTCATGGCTGGCTGGCAGATGGCGCGGTCGCTGGTGGTGGCGCAAGAGCAAATCGCGGCAGGTACTGATGTGGCCTTCATGCAGGCCAAGATCACCACCGCACGCTTCTATGCAGACCACCTGCTGGTCAAGGCCGGTGGCATGCGCGACAGCATTGTGGAAGGTGCCGACTCGGTTACCGCACTCGCACTTGATGCGTTTTAGACTGCTATCGAATTGCTAGCCCCTTGCGCAATAGGCGCGAGGGCTAACGGCCTATTTGACCCTACATTCCCTTCAGGAGACACCATGTCCAAGCTTCCTGGCGCTCTCGCCCACGTGCCCTTCCCGGTCATCGGCTCGCCTTTGTTCATCATCAGCAACCCCAAAATGGTGATTGCCCAGTGCATCGCCGGTGTGGTGGGCTCCATGCCCGCGCTCAACGCCCGCCCGGCCGAGCAACTGGAAGAGTGGCTGATCGAGATCACTGAAGCACTGGCTGCCTACAACGCCGCCCACCCTGACGCACCCGCTGCCCCGTTCGCCATCAACCAGATCGTGCACAAGAGCAACGACCGGCTGGAGCACGACATGGCCATGTGCGTCAAGTACAAGGTGCCCATCATCATCACCAGCTTGGGTGCGCGTGAAGACATCAACGCCGCGGCCCACAGCTACGGCGGGGTGGTGCTGCACGACGTCATCAACAACAAGCATGCGCGCAAGGCGATCGAGAAGGGCGCCGACGGGCTGATCGCCGTGGCAGCCGGGGCCGGTGGCCACGCGGGGGTAAAGAGCCCGTTTGCGTTGGTCCAGGAAATACGCCAATGGTTCGACGGCCCCGTCGCCTTGTCTGGTGCCATCTCCAGCGGTAACACGGTGCTGGCCGCCCTGGCCATGGGTGCTGACTTTGCCTACATCGGATCGGCCTTCATTGCCACCCAAGAAGCCCGTGCGACGGATGCCTACAAGCAAGCGATTGTGGACAGCAATTCGGATGACATCGTCTATAGCAATCTGTTCACCGGCGTGCATGGCAACTACCTGGCACCCAGCATCCGCGCAGCCGGTCTGGACCCCGAGAACCTGCCCGAGAGCGACCCAAGCAAAATGAATTTTGGCGGCAGCTCGGCTAAGGCCTGGAAGGAGATTTGGGGCTGCGGCCAGG
>JANXVI010000067.1 GCA_025351745.1 Rhodoferax sp. | reverse complement strand
CTGGAGAGCTATCCTGGCCCCCTGGGCCAAGTGCTGACCAATCTGATCAACAATGCGTTGATCCATGGCTTCGAGCCTCAAGACGAGGGCGGCATCGTGATTCAGGCCGAACTGCTGCCCGCTGATGCATCCTGCAAACTGTCGGTGCGCGACACGGGCAAGGGTATCGCGCCTGAAAATCTACACCGCGTATTCGAGCCCTTTTTCACCACCCGCCTGGGTCAGGGCGGGTCGGGCCTGGGCCTGCACATCGTGCACAACATCGTGGGCGGCGTGTTAGGGGGCAAAATCCATGTTGACAGCACACTGGGGCAAGGTGCTGAGTTTACGATGGTGTTGCCGCTTGTGGCACCCCAGCAAACCCACGAGTAGCAACTTGGCAAAAATCAGGTCGGCACGTAAGCCAGGCGCACATAGATAGGCGCAAAGGCCTCGGCCTGGGTGATTTCGATCAGGGTTTCCTTGGCCAATTCCAGTAGCGCAATGAAGGTCACCACCAGCACCGGCGAACCACTCTCGGGGTCAAACAGGTCTTCAAAGCCAACAAAACGGCGGCCCTGCAAACGCTTGAGCACCATGCCCATGTGCTCGCGCACCGACAGCTCTTCACGGGTGATCTTGTGGTGCTGGACCAGCTTGGCGCGTTTGAGGATGTCGCGCCAGGCTTCTTGCAGATCGACCACGTGCACATCGGGAAAGCGCGGCACCAGGGATTGCTCGATCGTGATCTCGGCCTTCAAGAAATCGCGGCCGAACTGTGGGATGGCATTCAGCCGCGCTGCGGCCAGCTTCATTTGCTCGTATTCAATCAGGCGGCGCACCAGCTCGGCACGCGGGTCTTCGGCCTCTTGGCCCTCGGCCACCTTCTTGGGCGGCAGCAGCATGCGCGACTTGATCTCGATCAGCATCGCCGCCATCAGCAGGTATTCGGCCGCAAGCTCCAGGTTGCGCTTGCGGATCTGGTCCACGTAGACCAAATACTGCTTGGTCACGCTGAGCATGGGGATGTCCAGAATATTGAAATTCTGCTTGCGGATCAGGTAGAGCAGCAAGTCCAGCGGACCTTCAAAGGCCTCCAGAAAGACCTCCAGCGCGTCCGGCGGGATGTACAAATCCTGCGGCATCGCAAACAGCGGCTCGCCATAGAGGCGCGCCACGGCGACGTGGTCCACCACCTGCGGCATGGCCGGCAGAATGGCCAGGCCGGTGTCCGCCGGGTCGGCGGTCGTGGGGGCTTGGGTCATGGGTTTGCTATTGAAACAATAGCGGTATAGCCAATCAGCACGAGGGCTAGGGCCTGATTTGGCTTAAGCCTTGTCGCTGGTTTGGTAAACGTAGGGCTTTTGCGCCACTTTAGCCTTGCGGTAGCCGACCCAGGCGTCGCGGTCGACCAGCTTGTTCCACAACAGGGCCAGGCCGCTGCGCTGCTCGGACACCAGCATGGGCTCGTCTTTCTTGAGCTGTTCAATGAACAGCGTGGTTTCAGACTTGTAATCGGGGCGGCGGAAAAAACTCATGGGGGTGACCTCTTTAAGCTGTGCGCAGCTTGTTGCCCGCATTTTACCGGTGTTCAGTCTCCGGGCCCGACGCAAAACGCCCATTGCGCAGATCGTCCAGCACCGGCCCGACGGTCAGCACCAGCAAGATGATGGCCAGCGGGACGGTGGCGATGTAACCATAGGCCTTGAACCCAAATGCACCCAGCAGTGCGCCACCCAGAAAGCTGGCTACCAGCATCGCGTGGATGCGCAACTTGGCGCGGTTGGCGACCACCTTTTGGCTGAATGACGGACCGTTGATGTACAGCAGCTTGCCCAACTCTATGCCCAGGTCGGTCAACAGGCCGGTGACATGGGTGGTGCGTATTTCCGCTTGCGAAACCTTGGTGATGACTGCATTTTGCAGCCCCATGATGAAGCACAGCAGCAACACGGTCATTGGCACAAACAGCCACGCAAAGTGGTTGACGCCGGTACCAAATATCCCGAACACCAGCAGTAGTGCCGCCTCCAGGACTAGCGGACGGGCATACGCGCTGCGCATGCTACGGCGCTTGCTCCAGTTGACAATCCAGGCCGTGGTCATAGAGCCACCTATGAACGCCATCAACAGGGCCAACCCAGCCAAGGCGAGCTGGAGTTGGCCCAGCACGATGTTGTCCGCCACCGAGGACAGGATGCCCGTCATGTGGGAGGTGTACTGTCCCACCGCCAAAAACCCGCCTGCATTGGTTGCCCCTGCCACCATACACAGTGCGCAGCCCAGCCGCAGGTTGGCGGCGGCGCTGCGGTGGATGTCAGCCCACCAGTGAATACGGTAGCTCATGGCGGATGGGCTATCAGTGGATGCGCATGCCGGGATGGGCGCCCGGCCAGGGGTTGAGGATGTAGATGCCAGGGTTGGACTTTTCATCGCTGTGGCTGGCCGCAAGAACCATGCCCTCAGACACGCCAAACTTCATCTTGCGCGGCGCCAGGTTGGCGACCAGCACGGTGAGCTGGCCGACTAGTTCTTCGGGCTTGTACATGCTGGCAATGCCGCTAAAGACGTTTCGGGTCTTGCCCTCTCCGGCGTCCAGCGTCAGGCGCAACAGCTTGGTCGAGCCTTCGACCGCTGCACATTCGACAATCTTGGCGATGCGCAGGTCGATCTTGGCAAAGTCGTCGATGGTGATGGTGGGAGCGATTGCTTCGTCGCCCGGCACCGATGCTATGGTTTCAGTAGCGGATGAAGCAGATTCTGCGAGGGCTGGAGGCTCAAACAGTGCATCGAGCTGCTCGGGGGTTACGCGTTGCATCAAGTGCTGGTACTTGCCAATGCGATGACCCACGGGCAGATTCTTCATTGCATCAGCGAAGGTAAGGCTGTCTACATTCAAGAACTGCTGAACTTGATCTGCTACGTTCGGCAGGATCGGTTTTAGGTAAATAGTAAGTAGCCTGAAGCACTCAATTACTGCCGAACAAACCATATTCAGCTTCAGCTCTTCTTCTGGCTTTTTTGCCATTTCCCAAGGCTTGAAGGCGTCGTATAACGTATTCACCAAATCAGCGAGCAACATGATTTTCTTCGTTGCTTTTCCGAATTCGCGTGACTCATACATCGCTTCAATTGCTGCACTATGGCTCCGCACGTAAGCGGTCACGTCTGCGTGTGAACCAGGTCGTGCATGTTTAGCAGCATTGAAAATTTCCTGCTCGGTACATTGAATTATTGTCAGGGCCTGCATCTCATGCATCCCAAGTCTTCCCTCAAACAGTTTCGCAACAAACCCCGCCGCGCGGCTGGCGATGTTGACGTATTTGCCGATCAAATCCGAATTAACCCGGGCCATAAAGTCATCCGCATTGAAGTCAATATCCTCATTGCGCGCCGACAGCTTGGCCGCCAGGTAATACCGCAGCCACTCCGGGTTCATGCCCAGGCTCAGGTACTTGAGCGGGTTCAGGCCGGTGCCGCGGCTCTTGCTCATCTTCTCGCCGTTGTTCACGGTCAAAAATCCATGCACAAACACGTTGTTCGGTGTCTTGCGGCCGCTGAACTTCAGCATGGCGGGCCAGAACAGTGTGTGGAAGGTGACGATGTCCTTGCCGATGAAGTGGTACTGCTCCAGGTCGGGGTTGGCCATGTAGGCGTCGAAATCCACGCCTCGCTTGGTCAACAGGTTTTTCAGTGATGCCAGATAACCCACAGGCGCGTCCAGCCACACATAAAAATACTTGCCCGGCGCATCGGGGATCTCGATGCCGAAGTAGGGCGCATCGCGTGAAATGTCCCAGTCACCCAGGCCTTCACTGGTCGTGCCATCCGGGTTGGTGCGGACTGTGAACCATTCCTTGATCTTGTTGGCCACCTCAGGCTGCAGCTTGGGATTGCCGGGCTTGCTGGGGTTTTGTGTCCAGTCTTCCAAAAATTCCACGCAGCGCGGGTCAGACAGCTTGAAGAAGAAGTGCTCGGAGCTTTTCAGCTCGGGCTTGGCGCCCGACAACACCGAGAAAGGGTTGATCAGGTCGGTCGGCGCGTAGACCGACCCACAGACCTCACAGTTGTCGCCGTACTGGTCCTTGGCGTGGCACTTGGGGCATTCGCCCTTGATGTAGCGATCGGGCAAGAACATGTTTTTCTCGGGGTCGAAGAACTGCTCAATCGTGCGCACCTCGATCAGCGAACCGCCTTCGGCAGACGATAGATCGCGCAGCTTGCGGTAGATCTCCCGTGCCATCTCGTGGTTTTCGGGGGCGTCAGTGCTGTGCCAGTTGTCAAAGCTGATGTGAAAGCCGTCCAGATACTGTTTGCGCCCAGCAGCAATGTCAGCCACGAACTGTTGGGGCGTCTTGCCGGCTTTCTCAGCCGCAATCATGATGGGCGCACCGTGGGTGTCGTCCGCACACAC
>JANXVI010000066.1 GCA_025351745.1 Rhodoferax sp. | reverse complement strand
ATCGACCGAATCTACGAATGCTCTTTTGTGCCCGAGTTGTGGCCAGAGGTGTTGGACGAACTAGCGACTTTGGTTGATGCCCGAGGCGGGCAACTCTTTGCCGTGCGAGAGAAGACCATGAACTGGGTCACATCGCGTTCTCTGACCGAAACTTTCCAGTCTTATCTGGACGACGGTTGGTTTGCCCGGTGCGACCGGCGGGTGTGCCTCTTCAGCCAAAACCAGCCCGCTTTTTTGTCAGAAGACGACTTCTGGAGCCGGGAAGAGCTGGACAACAATGTGATCTACCGGGATTTTTTCCGCCCTAGAGGTCTGGGGTGGTCGGCCAGCACTGGCCTTGCCATGCCGACACGGGACAATATTGTGTTCACCGTGGAACGTGAGTACCAACGTGGCCCCATCGAAAGAGATAGGGTGGACGCGCTCAATGCTTTGCGGCCGCACCTGGCCAGGGCTGGATTTATCGCTGCTCGCCTGAGCCTCAAAAACGCACAGACCGCAAACAACACGCTTGCCCTGTTGGGAATGCCTGCCTTGCTGATGGATGAAAGCGGGGTCGTTATTGAGGCGAACGCCGCCATGAATGAGCTGCCCGATGGGGTGCGTTGGCGCGCGAATGACCGTATCAAACTAGGCGATGACCGTGCCGACGAACTGCTGAGCGCCGCGCTTTCTCAGCTGGATAGCCCGGCGCAGGCAGCGGTTAATTCATTTGCACTGCGTAGCCGTGACGGCACGGCAGCCTTGGTGGCACACCTCGTGCCGATACGGCGCTCTGCACACGACATCTTTGGCCGCTCCTGCGCGCTGTTGATCGTCACCCCGGTTACTGGGCGCAAGGCCCCGCCGGTAGAGCTTTTGCGGTCCCTGTTTGACCTTACACCTGCAGAGGCGCGCGTAGCCCGGGGCCTGGCAACCGGCGAGTCGCTGGATGAAATTGCCGCCACAGGCGGTGTCACGCGCAACACGGTGCGCTCGCAATTGCAGCAAGTGATGGAGAAGATAGGCTGCACGCGGCAAGCCGAAGTCGCCGCGCTGCTGTCCAATGTTGCGCTTGGGTCAGACGCAGCGGCAGCATAGCCTGCACAGCCCCCATGGCCTACGCACTACCACATCGCCTGTGCCAGCAAATCCAATGCCGTGCGCACGGTGTCATCGGGCATTTGCAGTAACTGGTCACCCACATACCATTCAAACATGCATTGCCCAGGTAATGCCGCGTTCACGGCCCGGCCGAACAGCCAGATGCCGTGTTCCTTGGCAATGCGGTTGCGGATGCCGTTGGCCGTGTCAGCCGCCACTGGCAAATACAGGTGCAGCATATTGGTATGTGGCGTGACCGGGTTGGGGCTGAACTTGGGATAGGACTTCAGCAGTTCATACAGCCACACGGTTCGCTGAAAGTAGGCCGGCATTTCGGCCAGACGCTTCTCAAACTGCATCGCCGCCGACACCACATAGGGCGTGCGGCGGAACACGTTACCGCCCTGGCGGTGCATCCACACCTTGGCCTGCGCAATGAAGCTCGCGCTGCCCAGCAACATGGACCCACCCATGCCGCCAACGCCCTTGTAGAACGATACGTACACCGAGTCAAAACCGGCAGCGATATCTTGCAGGCTTTTGCCATAGCCGCAGGCGGCTTCCCACACGCGTGCGCCGTCCATGTGCAGGTGGATGTTTTGCTCGCGGCAGTAGTTCTTGATGACGTCCAAGGCATCCCACGCAGGCAGTTGCCCACCGATCTCGCGCATGGGCAACTCGTATTGCGCAGCGGCTATGGGTTCGGCCAGTGCTTTCAAGTCATCCACCGTCCAGGGGCGAAACGGATCGCCGATCTGCAGCGCGTGGAAGTGGTCCAGCAATTGAAAGTTGCTGCGCTCGTGTTTGAGGATGTGCGACGTTGGATGTAGCGTGATCCGCCGGTTGTTGCGCCCCGCGCAGGCCAGGCGCAAGGCGGTGGCTTGGGCCATGGTGCCGGTGATGCAAAACACCCCAGCCTCCATACCCAGCAGTGTGGCGACCTGTTGCTCAAACTGCTGCACCAGTGCGCCTTCACCATACACGTCGTGCGCAACTTGGTGGTCGGCACACCATTGAGCCATCGCGGCGAATTCGTCCGCCGGGGCGGGCTGGAAATGCCCGGTCAAAAAGCTATGACAAGTCTGACGGAGTGTCTGGGTTTCTGCGGGCGTCAAAGTCATGTTGGAGAAGCTTTGGATGGAAAAGAATACAGGGGCGAGTGTGACACCGCCAACCCCCTACTGACAACACGCTGTCAGTAGCCGGTTTTTACACTGAAGGCTCTTTCACATCAACCCAGCCATTCAGGAGTATTTCAAATGTCCTTTCACCGCGAATTCACCACAACCACTTCAGCACCCCGTTCCACCATCTGGTCCCTGTGGACCGACATCAACAACTGGTCTAGCTGGAACACCGGCATCGCGCAGGCCAAGCTTGCGGGACCGTTCGTGACCGGCGCCGAATTCAGCATGACGCCTATCGGCCAAGATGCCATTACGACCCGGCTCACCCGCGTGGAAGAGGGCGTGGTTTTCACCGATGAAACGGTGTTGGGCGATATCTGCGTCACCGTGGAGCACCGCATCGAGCCGTCGGACGGCGGCAAGCTGCGCGTGGTCTACAGCGCACGCGTGATCGGACCTGGCGCTGAGCATGTGGGTGCGGCGGTGACGGAAGATTTTGATGATGTGCTGGCGGCACTCGTCAAGCTGGCCCAGAGCCGTAGCGCGGAAACGGTTTAAGCCAGCTCCACCTCAAACCGATAGCCCACGCCATACACCGACGCCACGCTATGCCCCACTGCACCGGCGGCTTCCAGCTTGCGGCGCAGATTTTTGATGTGGCTGTCGATGGCGCGGTCGCTGACGTCGCGCAAGTCCTGGTGCAACTGGTCCAGCAGCCGCGCGCGAGAGAACACATGGCTGGGGCGCGACAGCAGCAGGCGCAGCAGGCGGAATTCGACCGGTGTGAGAGGCAGGGGCTGGCCGCCCCAGCGTATGGTTTGCGTCGCGTCGTCGGCCACTAGCGATGGCGCCGTGCCGGGTGCCACATGCACTGCCGCGGTGGGTGTCGAAAGGTTGCCCTCAGCACGCCCCAGCAGCCGGTCGATCTCGTCCACGCGGGCCGTTACCATGATGATGGGCACGACGGAGAAGGCGCGCAGTTGTTCGCACACCGCGATGCCGTCCTGGCCGGGCAGCATCAGATCCAGCACCACCAGTGCGGGGCCGATGGCGCGCACCAGTGGCACGGCGTCCAGGCCATTGCCGCACACGGTGGTCTCAAACCCGTGCATGTGCAGGTAGTTGGTCAGCATGTCTGCGATCTTGGCGTCGTCTTCTACGACCAGGATGTGCCGCTGTGCCGGTGTTGACGTCGGGGTGTTCATGCTTGGCATCGGTACAGGTGACTGTCGCCAACAAATGTGGAGGAAGTATGGAGGGCACTCCTGGCAACGAGGCATAGTGCAAAATAGGCCACTAGCCCTCGTACACATTGATACTGTAGCTATGAAAATAGTAGCAAATTAATTTCTGGAGTGATCCCATGCAATCTACGGATGTTCTGATCGTGGGTGCCGGCATGGCCGGCGCATCCGCCGCATACTTCCTTGCGCCGCATTGCCGCGTGGTCGTGCTGGAGCGCGAGGCCCAGCCCGGCTACCACTCCACCGGCCGCTCGGCCGCCATGTATTCCGAGACCTATGGCAATGCCACCGTGCGCGCCATCACCATCGCTTCCCGGCCGTTTTACTTCAACCCGCCACCGGGATTTGCGGACTATCCATTGGTCACACCGCGAGGCTCCTTGATTGTGGGCACAGCTGCCGAGCATGACCATCTGCGCGCCGTTTGGCAGGACATGCGAGCGCTGGTGCCGAATATGCAGTGGTGGACGCAGGCTGACATTCTGCAATGCGTGCCCGTGCTGCGACCTGAGGCTGCGCACTGTGGCGTGTATGAGCCCGACGCTATGGACATGGATGTGAATGCCATCCACCTGGGCTTTCTGCGCGGTGCCAAGGCTGCCGGTGCGCAACTGGTGTGTGGTGCGGGTGTGCAGCAGATGCAGCGTGAGACCGGCGGGGGCTGGCGCGTGGATACCGCAGTCGGCAGCTTCTCCGCCCCCGTTGTGGTGAATGCCGCTGGCGCCTGGTGTGATGCGCTGGCGCTGCTCGCCGGTGTGTCCCCGGTCGGCTTGGTGCCCAAGCGCCGCACGGCCTTCACCACCGACGCCCCACCGGGCTGCGACACCAGCAACTGGCCGCTGGTCATTGATGCGCAAGAGAGCTTCTACTTCAAGCCCGATGCCGGCGTGCTACTGATGTCGCCCGCCAACGAAGACGCCGTGGACCCGCAGGATGTGCAGCCCGAAGAGCTGGACGTCGCCATTGCCGTAGACCGCATAGAGACCGCCACCACGTTGCAGATCCGCAATGTGCGCCGCAAGTGGGCGGGGCTGCGTTCCTTTGTCGCCGACAAAACACCGGTGTTGGGTTTCGCGCTGGACGCGCCAGGGTTCTTCTGGCTGGCGGGGCAGGGCGGCTATGGCATTCAAACGGCGCCGGCGATGGGCGAGCTTGCGGCGGCACTGGTGCGGGGCTTGCCGGTGCCTGCTGCCATGGCTGCCCTGGGGGTGCGGGCGCAAGACGTGTCGCCAGGCAGGCGCTTGGATTTTGTGTAGCGGTACGCTGGGCGGGATGCCGGGATAATCAGGCGGTCCGCGACGTTTCTTGCCAAGTACCCCCCACCATGTCGAATCAAACCAGCCTTTTCCCAAACGATGAGCCCGTTGTTCAGCCACCGCAGCCTGCTGCGAATACCATGGCGACTACCGCACTCAAGCGCGGCACGGCACAAGCGACGCCTGCACAAAAGCGCTTCAACCAATTGGTAACCCAGACAGAAACGCTGGCGCGCAAGATCGAGACCACCCGGCAGGTGACGGATGCCCACCGCAGCGCATATGCCAGTAGCATCGCGCCGCTGGCGAAAGAGCGCGACGGCTACATGCGCCAGATGGCCTTGTGGCTCGGGGAGCGTTTGCAGCGTAAGGGTCTGACTGCAAAACAGAAGCAGATTGCCGCAGAAATTCTATGTGGTCTGGCGGGCCCTCTTGCCGTGCGGGGCGACGCCGACATGCAAACCCTGCATGACGCCCACAGCACCGATTCACTGGCCGACACCGAAAAGGAAGCTGCCGCCGACATGCAACGCATGATGGAAGAGATGCTGGGTGAACCCTTGGGCGATGGTGATACCGCTTTTGACAGCATGGAGGCATTGCTGCATGCCGCCCGGCAAAAGATGCTGGCCCAAGAGGCGCAGCACCAGACCGCCCGCGAGCAGCGCGCTGCGGCGAAGAAAAAGAAATCTGCCCAGCTCAAGAAGGAGGAACTGGCTGCGGCCCAGGCGAAAGACGCCGATGGTGCGCTACGCACGCTGTACCGCCAATTGGCCAGCGCCCTGCACCCGGACCGCGAGCAAGACCCACAGGAGCAGATTCGCAAGACCGCGCTGATGAAAGAAGCCAACGCTGCATACGAGCGCCGGGACTTGCTGGCCTTGTTGCAACTGCAATTACAGGCCGACTTGGCGGACGCCGACCATGTAGCCACCATGGCCCAGGAAAAGCTGAGTGCATTGACGGCACTGGTCAAAGAACGCGTGGCCGTGCTGAACGAGGAACTGCAAATGTTGCAACACCAGGCCATGGCGGAGTTTGGTTTACCGCCCTATGAGACATTCAGCGAATCCAGTTTGAGACACCATCTGCTGACGCAGCGGCAAGACTTGCAAGCCGACATTGCCATGATGCAACAGGACTTGCAGCGCGTGCAGGACGATACCTACCTCAAGCGCTGGCTCAAGCAGCAGCACAAACTTGCCCAGGAAGACTTTGACGCGATGGGCTTCTTTTGAAACAAGCGAGAGGCATTGGCAAACCGTGCCGCTAGCCCCATGAAATATGCCTTATACGCTATTGAATTTATAGCGAAAAGATTTTCCCCGGGTTCAGCCGCTCTGCCGTATTGCGCTCAGCGGGGAGATTCGGGTCGTCGCGCAATGCACAGTCACAAACAAGTAGTCAGCTAAGTCAGCCTAATCGGCCATCTCAAGCCGTTGAACACCGTGCTGATGCAAATGCGCAGGTTCTGAAACTTCAAGCCGCTCAAATGCGGACGGCGTTGGGAACATGGACTCCAGTGCGCTGCGCACGCTGCTCAACCGGGGGTCGTCTGTAAGTGCGTCGTCTGTGGTGTCGTTGACGCAGAAGAAGTCAATCGCGCCCAATCGCCTGGTAATGTCTTGCAGTCGCTCGGTAGCGTCTGATGCGCCTGTCGATACGTGGTCAAACCGGTAATCTTTCACCTTTGCAAAGCCATACCGCAGCGACCAACGCAGCACAAAGTCCGACACCAGCGCGGGATGCTCCCAACTCCTGAAAACTGTCGATCGTACCGATTCAAACAATTCGGGCGCTATGTCTTCCAATGTCATGAGTACTGACTTCAGCATGGGCCGTGGCGCATGGGAGAAAGTCCGAAAGTCGCCTGTGTAGGGGGCATGGTTCAGTGCAGCGGACTCGGCCCGGAGCCAGGCAATGGAGCGCCGACACGCGTTTTCCAGTGCTGTAGAGCCTGCCTGCACCGCCTCGTCGCTGACTGGCGCTTCGTGCGACCAACCTACGAACACACCACCCTCAAAAAACCAGTCCTGGAGCTTCAGCGGCGCGCCCAGGATGACATCGTCATTAAAGTAAAAATAGCGTTCCGAAAGATTCGCTATGCGGTGGATGTAGGACTCAATATGGCCCGAATCAAAGGTCGGCAGCGAAGCGGGCGGCAGCAAATCCCGGTGGTCGATCACCGTCAGCCGCGGGTGGCTACTCAGCCACCGCGGTGTCTGCCGGTCTGTGACCAGATAAACATGCCCGTGGTGGGGAAAAAATTGTTCGAGTGATCGCAGGCTGAACCGAAGCTCATCATTGTCACGAAACCGGCCTTCGACATCGCTGTAAACAGCCAAATCAAGATGATCAGTTGGCGTGAGTTGTTGGCGGGCTTGGCGCCTGCGCGAGCGCCACACAGGGTCGCTGCCATCGACCCACAAGTAAACAATATCGACGACAGGCGTTGTTTGCATCAAGTTCAAATGTGAGTAAGGATTGCGGGGCGCCACCCCAACGGCTGCACGCACTTCAATCGCAGCAACTATCGAAACGTCTCCAGTAGTCTTAATGTAAACCACTAACTCCAAATAGTGACTGAATGGTAATTTAAGTCTCTTTGACCCCAGGGTTTTATGTCGGTGGCCAGACTTTTTCGAACTCGCCCAGCGCAGACACTGCGCGCTAGGCATGAACCAATCCCAAGTGTGCGCCCGCAGTTTGCAAATGCGGCATGGCAAGTTGCCGCACATTCACACGCGCATTGAGCCGCGCCGCCAGCAGAAACAAGCCTCCCAGTTTGCGATGCAAGAACAAGGCTTCGATGGGTGGAATATGCCAAAAGTCACGGTCCAGACCCAGCGCCAATCCTGCCTCACCCAGGCGCGTGACCATGTCGGTCCGGCCAAAGTCAAAAGCACCTTCAAACTTGAGAGGTTCGAGCGCGATCTCAAACAGGTCAAGCACGGCCATTTGGTGCTTGGCCGAGGTGCTGCCATTAAAGTAACCAATGGCCAGACCGGCCTGCGCCATAGCTTCGCGGTCGCCTGACAAGGTTGCGCACATGAGCTGTTTGTAGGCCTGTCCGAAGGCCGGCGCGAAACTGCGCGTGGCACCAAAGTCCAGCAAGATTAGCTGCTGGCTCAGCGGGTCGTAGCGGTAGTTCGCAAAGTTTGGGTCGGTTTGCATCAGTCCGAACTCAAACAACTCGCGGAACATGAGACCGACTAGCAGGCTCAGCAGTCGGTCTCGCTCAGCTTGCGGTGCGTCCGCTATGGATTCCACCGGCACCCCATCTACAAAAGACATCGCCAACACATTTTTGGTGGTTAAGTCGGCGTGCAATACGGGCACCACAAACTCAGGGGCGTCGGCCAACAACTGGGCAAAGCGCTGCAAGTGCATGCCCTCCGCTTCGTAGTCGGCCTCCTCGCGCAGTTGGCGTTTGGCCTGCAGCAGGAGCGGCGCTATGTCCAATGTTTTGGGTAGCAGGCCCGTTAAGCGCAGAAGTGAGGCCACATTGTTCACATCGCTGCTGATGCTCTTGCGCACACCTGGGTACTGAATCTTGATGGCCAGGTCGCGTCCGTCTTGGGTGGTTGCGCGGTGCACCTGGCCTATAGAAGCAGCCGCAATAGGTGTGAACGAGAAAGACGCGAATCGCTGCTGCCACTGACCACCCCAATTGGCCGCCAGCACAGCGCGCAGCTGGCGCTCTGGCATGGCGTGCGCATCAGATCGCAAGCGCGACAGCACAGCAGCCATATCGGGTGGCAACAAATCACCGGCATCCATCGAGATCAGCTGCCCCAGCTTCATCGCAGCGCCGCGCATTTGGGAGAGTTGCTGTGTGATCTTGAGCGCATTTGCCGGGGTGAGCAGCAGATCACTGAGTTTCGGCCGCTTACCCTGGGCAAGCTGCTGCGCACCTGCCACCAGCATATTGCCAGCCACGCCAGTAGCCATGCCACCCAAGCGCATTAAGCGCCCTAGGCGGCTACTGGGCACCGCTGAGCTTTTGTTGGAAGTGGTGGATTTTTTAGAGGGCATAGTGTCAAGAACTGGTGAAAGGAAGTGTCAGTCCTTGCTGGCCTTGATTCTCGCAGGGGCACCAGTGTGCACTGCGTTGGAAAGAGGCTTTGACGGCTGGGGTAGCGCCGCACGTATGGCTGGAGGCAACCCATGCCAACGCCTTGGATCTGGTGACCCTGGAAGAACTTCGGTTGCACGCGATTTAATCTTTGCAGCCATTGCTCCATGACTGCGCTTCATCCCAAAAAGCGCTTGCTCCGGGCAGACAGAATGCGCAGTAGCTTTCTGGGTGATCGGTGTTGCAAGATCGGCCTCTAGCCCTCGTCCATATTGCATACTGCGCTACATATTTTATAGCGAAAAGATCTTCCCCGGATTCATGATGTTCAACGGGTCCAGCGCCCGCTTGATGGCGCGCATCATATCCACGGCACCACTGCCCGTTTCGGCCACCAGAAACTCCATCTTGTGCAGGCCCACGCCATGCTCGCCCGTGCAGGTTCCACCCAACTTCAATGCGCGCTCCACCAACTGGTGGTTCAG
>JANXVI010000471.1 GCA_025351745.1 Rhodoferax sp. | reverse complement strand
GCTGGTCATCTGCGACGAGCCGACCACCGCGCTGGACGTGTCGATACAGGCGCAGATTCTGGTCGAGATGAAAACCCTGGTGCGCGAGGCCGGTGTGGGCCTGCTCTGGATCAGCCACGACCTGGCCACGGTATCGGTTCTTGCCTCTCGGCTGTTGGTCATGTATGCCGGCCGGATCATCGAAGAGGGACCGACCGCAGAAGTGCTCCAGCGGCCACGCCACCCCTATACACGTGGCCTGATTGACAGCATGCCCTCGCGCGCTGCGCCCGGGCAAGACCTGGTGCAAATACCGGGCACCACGCCTTCGCTGACCAACTTGCCTTCGGGTTGCGCCTTCAGGGCGCGCTGTGCCCATGCAAGTGCCGTCTGCAGCACGGCACCAGAGCAAGCCGTTGAAGGCGCGCGCGCCTGGCGCTGCCATCACCCCATGCCAGCACTTGCTGTAGCGCAAGGACAGCCATGACAGACTTCATTCGCCTTGCGGGCATCACGCGCCGCTTTACCTCAGCACCTTCGCTGACTGAACGCCTGGCCAAACGACTGACAGGCTCAAAAGCCCATGCCACCGTGGTGCACGCCGTTGAGAATGTATCGCTACAGATTGCCAAGGGCGAAACACTGGGCCTGGTGGGTGAATCGGGCTGCGGCAAGTCAACCCTGGGGCGGGTAGCTGCGGGCATTCTCAAGGCCACCAGCGGTCAGGCAGACATTGACGCAGCCCCGGTCATGTCGAATGGCAAAAAGCACACCACGCGTATCCAGATGGTGTTCCAGGACCCGTTTGCATCCCTCAATCCGCGCATGCGCGTGGGCGATACGATTTCAGAAGGTCCGCTGGCACACGGCCTGATCACCCGGGCTGAAAGCGCCGCCGACGTGACGCGCTGGCTGGAGGCCGTGGGCCTGGACGCCGCAGCGGCGCAACGCTTTCCGCACCAGTTTTCTGGTGGTCAGCGCCAGCGTGTGGCGATTGCGCGTGCACTGGCCATGCGACCCGACGCGCTGGTCTGCGACGAGCCGGTGGCATCGCTGGACGTATCGATACAGGCGCAGATCATCAACCTGTTTTTGCAGCTCCGCCGCGACCTGAACCTGACAATGCTGTTCATCAGCCATGACCTGAGCGTGGTCCGCCATGTCAGCGACCGCGTGGCCATGATGTACTTGGGCCGGATTGTGGAAACCGGGCGGACTGAAGATATTTTCAAGGCTCCGCGCCACCCTTACACCCGCGCCCTGCTCGACAGCGCGCCGCGGCTGGCGGCCGACGGCGCACCAGCGCAGGATATCCGGCCCATCCGGGGCGAGCTGCCCTCGCCGATCAACCCGCCGAGCGGTTGCGCGTTTCACCAGCGTTGTGCGCATGCGCAGGAGCGCTGCAAAAAAGAGTTGCCCGTACTGCGCCCGTCAGGCGACCAGCGCGAAGCCGCCTGTCATTTCCCCCTAGGAGACAAAGCCGATGACTGATGCCCTGCCGAGTCATGACGAACCCTGGACCTGGCCCAAAGAAGAATGGCGTCGCCGCGTCAACCAGGTGCGCGCCGGTCGCAGCCTGCGGCCCAAGGTTTGGCCGGGTGGCGCACGCTGTGC
This sequence comes from Rhodoferax sp., assembly GCA_025351745.1. GTDB lineage: Bacteria > Pseudomonadota > Gammaproteobacteria > Burkholderiales > Burkholderiaceae_C > Allorhodoferax. The sequence goes on along the minus strand of JANXVI010000471.1, from coordinate 558 downwards.
GGTCGCACTGTCGTTTGACAGCGACCACGAAACCAATGAACTGCGTGATGGCGGCCGCTCGATTGGCCGGATGTCCTGGGGCCAGTATGGCAGCCGGGTGGGCGTTCCGCGCATCCTCGAGCTGTTGCAGCGCAGCCAGGTGCCAGCAACCTTTTTTGTACCTGCCGTTGCGGCCTTGCTGTACCCGGACGAGCAACGCCGGGTCATTGCCGAAGGGCACGAAATAGGGTTGCACGGATGGATTCACGAACTCAATTCCATACTGCCCGAAAAAGACGAGCGCGAACTGCACATGCGGGCCTCCGACACCTTGACCGACATCACCGGCGTTCGCCCGGTCGGCATGCGGACCCCGTCCTGGGACTTTTCACCCGCCACGCTGTCGATACAGCGTGAGATGGGCTTGCTGTATGACTCGTCATTGATGGCAGATGATGACCCTTACGAACTGGAGGAGGCTGGCGAGCCCACAGGTATCGTCGAGCTTCCTGTGGAGTGGATTCGTGACGACGCGGTTTACTTCAACATGAACAGGTTTCAGGCCCTGCGTCCCTATAC
>JANXVI010000461.1 GCA_025351745.1 Rhodoferax sp. | reverse complement strand
CTGGAGCGTATACGCGCATCCGACGCCAAGGGCCTGACGCTGGAGCAACTGTGCAAAGTGCTGCAGGTAGACCCGCTGCGCCTCGAGCCGCTGCTGCAAACGCTGAGCGTGGTGGGCTACATGACGCACAACTGCAATGCGTCCACGCTATTCGAGGCGCGCCACATGGGTTTGAGTGCGGAGTTTTTGTCGGATGCTACCGGCGCCGTGCCCTATGCGAATGCGGCGGGGCGCGCTACCGCGGAAGAGATTCACCGCGTGTTCAGCGTAGTTTTTGAGTCGAACTTTGCGGCGGTGGTCAGCACGGAGAAATGGATTGCGACGGTGCAGGCTGGAGAGGTGCTGGCGCGGGATGGGGTAATGGCCAGCAATGCGCGGGCGAAGCAAGTCTAGCGCGGCCGCTTGCGAATAGGCCGGGCATGCGATGAGAATGCGTCACGCCTCAACCAGCATCCTTTCACTCTCGGTCCACAGGCGCTCTGCCGCCGCTTCATCACAGGCGTGCGCCTCGACACCCCGAAAGCGGGCGAAGGGGCTGCTGGGGTCTGTGGGGGCGGCAATGTCGCAGTCTTCGCAATAGACGCCAGGCTTGCCCGATAGCGCTTCGCTGGTCGCCGCCCACAGGGTTGTTGCGCAGCCCTGCTCGGTTGTCTTGAACCCGGCCTTTGCCAGTTCCGATGGGGAGCCATCTTCATTGATCCAACCAAGGCGCACCTGTTCAGCAATGCCCAAATGGCGTTGCAAGGGGGTAAATATCCCGCCAGGGTGGACTGCAAAGGCGTGACCGCCCGAAGGCTTCAGGCGGCGGCTCAGCGCATTTGCAAACAGCGCGTTGGCGGTCTTGGACTGGCCATAGGCTTGCCACTTGTCGTAAGGGGCGGTCCGAAAGTGGATGTCGTCCCACCGGATGCCGCTAATCTTGTGGCCAGTGGAAGACAGCGCAACCACCCGCGCGTTGCCGGTGCCCGTGAGTGTGTCCATCAACCCCAGCGCCAGCGCCATGTGGCCCAGATGGTTGGTCGCGAACTGGGCCTCCCAGCCCGGGCCGACCCGTGTTTCGGGGCAAGCCATGATGCCTGCGTTGTTGATCAAAAGGTCAAGCTTGGGCAGAGATGCCGCCATGGCTTGGGCAAAGTGGCGCACCGAAGCAAGATTGCCCAAATCCATATCCGCCATCTCAATCTCGCCCGCGATGCCGGCAAGCGCGGGGCCCGCTTTGGCGCGGTCACGTACCGGAACGATGACACGCACACCCTTGCTGGCCAATGCACGCACGGTTTCCAGGCCGATGCCGCTGTAGCCGCCGGTCACAATGGCGACCTTGCCGGCCAGCTTGCAATCCGCAATGACGTCGGCACCGGTGGACTTGGCACCGAATCCGGACTGGGTAGGAACTTGGTCAGATAAGGCCATGAGAATCTCCGTGTGCAATAAGGCTTGGGCAGTATAGGCTTGATCCACTCCAGCTTGATCTTGGTGACAGCCACGCCTTCTTGCATTTGCTCACAAACTTATAGCGCCTCACGCAATGTAATCGAGGGCCAGCGGCCGATTTGCCATATACGTTCGGACTCTGGCGTGCGTTCCAGCAACCAGGCGCTGAGCAGTGGCTCCAGCGGTGTGACGCCGGGGTCCACTAGCAGCACATAGCGCGCTTCGTCGCCGGCTTCCAGCTCCTCGCGCAGCTGGCCTATCCAGTCGAACGAGGTCAGCGCCTGCAGCAACGGTTCCAGGCGCAGGGGGTCAACCTGCAGCGCCTTGCAAAGTTGCTCCAGTGTCAGGCCCTTGGCGCTTGACGAACGGGTCCGCTCCAATTGCTGCACCACCTCCAAAGACAGCTGGAAGCGCCAACCGTGTGGCAAGCGGCGCAGCGTGTCGCCGGCCAGCAGGCTGGGCAAATACGCCGTCAACGCCGCGCCCAGCAGCACGATGACCCAAGCCACATAGATCCAGATCAACAAAATGGGCAGCGTTGCAAAGGCGCCGTACACCACCGAATAGGTGGGCACGCTGC
>JANXVI010000428.1 GCA_025351745.1 Rhodoferax sp. | reverse complement strand
ATACGTCCGCCCGCCCCGGGTTGTAGTGGTTCACGGTGTGATCAGACGCGTAGCCCAGGGATACACCACAAATGAGCTTGTAGTGCTTGGGTATCTCAAAGGCTTGCCACACCGGCCCCGCCCAGGTCGCCAAAGCCCCTTGGGCGCAGCTATCCAGGCCCTGCGCATGGGCCGACAGCATCAGCGTTTGCAGATAGATGCCGGCGTCCAGCACCGAGAATTCGCGCAGGCCGCTGTGCACAAACACAAAGACGGCGGTTGGTGCGCCGAAAAATTCAAAGTTCTTGCGCATTTGCGCCTCGCGCGCGGCGTGGTCCTGGCGTCCTATACCCAACAGTTCATACAGCCCGTGGCCGGTGGCGCGGCGGCGGGGTTGCAGGTCTGCGGGATACGCGAAATTGGTGTCGAAGTCCCCATCGGGCAGGCCGTCGCGTGTGGCCAGCAGCTTGAGCTTGCCCAGCCAGCCACCGCGCTGCGCGGCCATGCCTTTGTCGAAGCGGGTCGTGAGTTCGGTTTGCAGCCTGTCGCGCACCGCGCCCGACGCGATGGCAATGCGGTAGGGCTGGGTGTTGGACCAGCTAGGTGATGCATTGGCGTCGGCCAACACGGCGTCCAGCACGGCTTGTGGAATCGGCGTGGGCTGGAAGTCGCGCACGCTGCGGCGGCTGCGGACCAGCGCGGAAAAGGCTTGGTCGGTGGCGTTGGCTTGCACGGGTTCAGGCGGGTTTGCGGTGTTCACCAAACCAGCGCAGCGCGTCTTCCCACAGAGGCTGGGCCTGGCGGCGGAAGTAGCCCATATGGCCGATAGTGCCCAGGCCGCGGCCCTTGGGGTCGATATCGACGGACTGCAAGTCGGTGTAGCGGTAGGCCGCCATGAAGGCATCGCGGGATGCGGGTGGTGCCCACAGATCGTCCGTGGCATTGGCGGCGACGATGGGCGTGGTCACGTCATCAAACAGGTCTTGCACCTGTGCGCCCATTGCAGGGTCATCAAAAAAGTAGCGGGGGTAGCTGCACCAGTGCTTCCAATCCTTGTAGACGCCCAGCGGCAGATCTTCGCCCATGCCCAGCTTGCTCCACGGCAGATAACCCTTCCAGCGGGTCATCAAGGGCCCCAGGATGCGCCACATCACTTGCACTTTTAATTGTTCCAGCGCGGGCATCCAGCCATGCCATCCGGCGCCGGTGGCAAAGGTGTAGAAGCGCGCCACTTTGCGGTGGTTGGGCAGCAGGCCAAAGGCGTGGCCGCCAAAGGAATGGCCGATCATGAACAGCGGCACCGTGTCGCTGGCCATGGCGTTGACTGCAGCGCTCAGGTCCTGCCGCGCCCAGTCGAGGTAATGCATGCGAAAGCCACGGAGCGTCGCCGGTTTCGACAGGCCGATGCCGCGGTAGTCGAGCGTCAAAGTGGTGTAACCCTGGCTGGCGGCAAACGCGGCGAAATTTCGGTAAAAGCCCTGCGGCACGCCGGTGGCGCCGGCCACGACAAGGTTGCCGCGCGGTGGGGCGGTTGCGGCGTACCGCAGCGCGGTGATGGCGTAACCGTCGTTGGTTTGCAGTGTGACGGTTTCGGGTTTTGCGGTGTTGGCAGGCGTGTTCATGGCGGGTCCTTGCAGTTAAGGCGTTGGCTGATCAGTCGGCAGGCTTAAGCGCACCAGGTCCATCAAGGCCCGGGACGTGGCTTGCATTGCGTCCACATTGCCGGCCACGCGGGCCTGCACCAGTGCGCCTTCGTACGCCGACACCGTCAGTGCCGCCAGGCTGTGTGCCCGGGTTGCTTCGATACCGGCTTGGTGCAGCGTGTGAGCCAGGCGTTCGCGGATGGCGGCAAAGCCTTTGGCCAGCGCCTCGCGTATGGCCACGTCGTCCGGTGCCGATTCCAGCGCAATCGTTGCCAGCGGGCAACCGCGCTCAAAGCCGCTGACGGCCAGCGCCTTTTGCGCCGAGCCCATCCAGGCCTCCAGTGCCTGCACCACGTCGGGGTAGCGCTGGTTGAGTTTGTCCAGACCGGTGGTGATTTGGGCGATGACCGCTTCGATGCTGGCCACGGCCAATTCGGACTTGCCGCCGGGGAAATGGTGGTACAGCACACCCTTGGGGGCCTGGGCCACATCCAGCAGTTCCTTCAAGCCTACGCCGTGGTAGCCCTTGTGGCGCAGGGCGTCTAGCATGGCGGCGATCAGGCGCTCGCGGGTACCGGGTGTGTTGTCGGTTGGAGCGGTGGTTGGTGTTGGCATGGCTTAAATTCTATAGACCGGTCGGTCTAGTGTCAAGTGCAAAAATGACTGCACCGATGTGGGGCAGTCGGCGGGTGAAGTGACGCGTTATGCCATGGTGTGCAGCGGGATGTCTTTGTCTGCGGCCAGCCGGTCCAGTTCTTGGCGCGTCTGCGTCAGTAGGAAAGCTGCTATGGTGGTGTAGGTTTCAGGTGCAAACATCGCCATGATGCCCGACGCCTTAAGCCCCACCGCGTCAGCCAAGGCTCTTGCAAAGTGCGGCTCCAGCGCTGCCACGGCCACACGCCCATCTTTGCAGGGGTAGACGCGGTATCCGGCGTGGCCGCCGCCCACCGCCGCGCCGGGCTTTGTCAGGCCCCAGGTGCGGGGCAGCGCCAGGTAGGCGGCTGCGTCGGACAGCGCAATGTCTAGACGCACCCCCTTGCCCTTTTGCAGTTGCAGCAGGCGGGCCTTCAGCACGGCCTCGGAAGCCATCAGCGAGCCACCCATGTCGGCATACAAGGTGGGGGGCAGATCCAGCCCGTTCACGAGTTGGTTCTCGGCCAGGTAGGTCAGGTCGTGGCCAGGCTCCTCGGCCCTTGCGCCTGGCGCACCAAAGATGGCGACCAGCGAGAGCGCAGGGTAGAGCTTTTGCAGCGACTTCCACTCCAGGCCCAGCTTGTGAAGAGCAGAAGGGCGGAAAGACGTGAGCAACACATCCGCCTCGGCCAGCTCGCGGTGCAGGGCCTTTTGGCCCTTGTCGGCTTTCAAATCCACCTGCGCAACGCGCATACCCGCGTGCAAGGTGTCGTAGGCCTCGCGGCAATACAGGCCCATGGGGTCGCCCGTCGTGCCCTTGGGCGCGCTCGCGTGGGGCGGGGGCTCCAGCTTGACGCAGGTCGCACCCATCTGCTGGCAGCGCATCAGCGCGGCGGGGCCGGGCAGGTTCAGCGCCAGGCTGACGATGCGCACGCCTTTGAGGGGAAAAAAAGGTTTGGCGGTGGCTGGATTTGCAGGAGTCTTGGTGGCCATGAATGAATTTACTATGAAATTGATAGCGTATGCGGTCCGTTTTGCGAGGGCTACAGGCCATTTTGGCTGTTGCGGTCCCGCCAGACGGGCCTGTTGACCGGTTAGGCCATGATAATGGGCGCCTCAGCAAGCGCTGACTGCCACTATCTGCCATTGCACAACGGACCACACAGGGTAGCCCTTTGACACACGACCAGCTAGATTTTGCCTTTGTGGCGGAGCTTCCAACCCTTGCGCCGGTTGCCAAGAAGCGCGTACCGCGGACCAAAGTGGGATCCACTCCACCCGAGGTCGGTGCAATGCCGCAACTATTGGTTTCCGATGAGCCCGTCCCGGCACCGCTTGCTAGAGCCGACGTTGACCTGGAGCCCTTGGCATTGGCGCTGGAGGCCCATGGCGACTACCGTGTGATGCGCCGGCTAAAGCCACGCCTGTCGTGGCCAGCGGCATCGGGCGACACCATTGTCCGCATGGTGGTGCTGGACACCGAAACCACCGGCCTGGACCACAGTCGCGACAAGATCATCGAACTGGCCCTCCTGCGCGTGGATATCGACCTGGCAACCGGCTTGCCCGTGGGTACCGTGCAGGTCTATGACGAGCTGGAAGACCCGGGCATGCCCATCCCAAAGGAAGTGCAGGACATCACCGGCATCAACAACGCCATGGTCCAAGGCCAGCGCCTGGACGAGGCACGTATTGCGGCGCTGCTGGATGGCGTGGACCTGGTCATCGCGCACAACGCCGGCTTCGACCGGCCGTTTTGCGAAGCGCGGCTGGCCGCATTCAGCCAGCTGCCCTGGGCATGCTCGTTCGCCGATATTGCATGGCGCGAACACGGCAAACGCTC
>JANXVI010000397.1 GCA_025351745.1 Rhodoferax sp. | reverse complement strand
GACGGGCTGAACAAAAAAACAATTGTCACAGAACACACTTTTGCAAAATGGGGATGTCGCCGGCCATCCAATCTCTCTACAACTTCAACCAAGACCGCGCTCAATCGCCACTTTTACGCGGTTTCAGGCCGCCGCTAACATGTGCTGGACGGCGAAAGCGGAGCCAGCAATAAAAATGGAGAGACAAGCGAAAAATATTTTCTTCATAGCTGACATGCGGAACAAGTCGACAGGTCTTCAAGGCTGGAAATATGGCACTGCTTCCCAGGTTTTCTGATTTCACAATACACCGAGGGTTGGCCCAAGAAATACCCTACGACTGTTTGGGTGGTACTGGAAGCAATCAAAAAAAACTGGTTGATATACGTCTAGTCTTGAAAATTGATTGCCAACCATTTAGCGGTCAGCAACCAGGCAATCGCCCAAGACGTTCCAAAAATCCATCCCCCCAGAACATCTGTTGCGTAGTGCACCCCAAGGATTACTCGGCTCATACCCACGAGAATCGTCATCACTGCAGCGATCAACAGTATGAAACTTCGCTCGGCTTGATTGGTTCGCGCGCTGGCAATTAAGGCACCTAGGGTTAAGAAGACCACGGCGGACATGCTGGCATGGCCACTTGGAAATCCCCACCCGGACACAGCAAACTCGGCATACCTTACATCGGGTCGTGGACGCCCAAAGCTGGCCTTAAATAGACTCACCAACAAGGTCCCTGACACTACCGCGCAGGCAAGTAGCATTGCCGTTCGCATCTTGCGAAACAATGCCAAGTAGGCAACAGTCGACACGGTGATTAGGGAAAGAGCGACGGTGCTCCCTATGCCACTCAGATCCCGCATGACCTCAGCGAGCCACACATGGCTCACCCGGGCTGACTGTGCCGCGAGAAGGATTGCGCGATCAAACTGCCCGGTTTCGCCTTCGCCGACCTCGCTAGCTAAACGAAGGAATCCATACACAAGTATCAAAGCTGATACCGCTACTAACATGACTTTCAACAGCGACCCGCCGCTTTCGGTCGCCGGGTCAGAAATTTGCTTTTCGTACGAACACATCATTCACCAACTTTGGCCTCAGAACCCACTTTTGGCAGCATGCCAGGATACATCTTAGGGCCAAAGCGCCGGCGCGCGTTGCTGCTGAACTCCGTGAGGCCCCCTTGCGCTAGTTGATCGCGACGCTGTAAGGGCAACTACTGCAGTAGCTGTATAGCAGATTGAGGGGTGGTGTAACTTCCGGACCTCATGTCAGAGGCACGGACAATCAGTCGCGCAACGTATTTGCTCAGGGAAACCCAACAGCGCCTACTGACGCACCTGCACCTGACGCTTCTCAGACGTTCTTGAGTTTTTCTGCGGCTTCGTATTTGGCTTGTAGTCTGCGTGCCTGCGCATCGTTGCCTCGGGCCTCTTGCGCCGTCTGAGCAGGTGTTTCTAAGGCCTCTTGCTGCGCTGCAGCTACAGCTGAGGCGGCACCGCTGATTGAAACAGTAGTGCGAGGAGATCCTGCAGTCTTTGACGTCGCCTGTGAGAGCCGTGGGTCGTGTTTCTTAGGCGTATCTGACGCTGAATTTGCTTTTGCCGAAGTCACCGGTGCGCTGGCGGAACCGGGAATTGCTTGAACCATGGGGTCTCCTTATTGATACCGGACAAATGGCACATTTAGGGTTATCTATTGAGGTTATCGGCAGGATTCGGCAACACTTTAGCCAAATGGAGGGTGGCTTGGACAACTTTTCGACGAAACGGTGTGCGCACTTTCCTCTGCCTTCTTCACCGTACTGCACAATCGATGCAAGCCAACAAAATCCGGCCGGCCGCTGGCGCGTGACTTGCTCAGCAGAGCGCACATTGCGTCCCAGCGGCGGATCTTTCGAGCCAATTGAATGCGGAGACTTGAGTGATCAGACTATTGATGTATCGCAGCGGACCTACATGCAGCCAAGCGATGCAAGCCATTTGCCAGTCGCTACCGCAAATTGCCACCTTGGCGCTTGCAGTCGTCGTATCGGTATCAGCCACATCAGCCATGGCATCAGAAGGCGGACTCAAGGCGCAATTCGATGCGTTGCGTACCCAGTTGGACGCTTCGACTTTCAAGCACCCCATGTTGCTGCAGTCCAGCGATACGACCAACGGACGCAAAGGCGATGTGTTCGCCATCGTGGACAAACCTATCCAAGTTGTGAGCGACGCCCTGAAGGATTCAGCGTACTGGTGTGAGGCTTTGTTGCTGCATTTGAACAATCGCCAGTGTGAAGTCACCAAGAAACCTGGTAGTGAAACCATCACGCTCAAGGTTGTACGAAAATATGATCAGCCTGTGGCGGCCGTTTTTAGCGTTCCGTTCAACTTTCGGCTGGTTGACTCAACACCAGGCCACCTGGAACTAGGGATGAGTTCCACATCGGGGCCTCTGGGTACAAGCAATTACCGAATCACGCTGGAAGCGGTAGCGATCAGTCAAGAGCGCAGCTTTATACATTTTTCCTACTCGTACGAAGAGAACTTCCTGGCCCGTACTGCCACGGAGGCCTATCTATCCATCTTTGGTAGCTCAAAAGTGGGCTTCACTGTGATCGGGAAAACTGCCGACGGAAAGCCGGACTACATCAAAGGTACAAGGGGACTGGTAGAACGCAACGCGATGCGCTATTTTTTGGCTATTGACGCGTACCTTACTGCGCCAAACGAGGCGCAGACACGATGGAATGCGTGGTATTCCGCAACGGAACTGTATCCCCAACAGCTGCATGAAACGGACCGTGCCACTTACCTTGCTGCCAAACAGGAAGACTCACAACATGGGATGGACCACTAGCTTATACGCGGGCTGGGCCAAGTCTCAGGAAAGCGAGGCCAACCCCCCAGCAAACAGGTTGGGTATGCTTCAATTCGACGCTTCAACGCTTGAACGCCAATAGCAGAACGCCACCGGCCACCATTGCAATACCGGACCACTCTCGGAGCGAAGGACGTTCGCCCAAAAATGTGAAAGCAAATACCGCCACCAGTACGAGACTGAGTTTGTCTACCGGCGCGACCTTGGATGCATCCCCTATCTTGAGCGCCCGGAAGTAACATACCCAAGATGCACCGGTCGCTAGGCCGGACAAACCGAGGAAAAGCCATGTCTTGGGTGGCAGCTCCAAGGGATTGGCCCATCTGCCTGTGAATGCAACAAACACCGACAAGACGACGATGATGATGGCCGTACGAATCAAGGTCGCCAGATCGGAATCGACGCCCTGAATGCCTATCTTGGCAAAGATAGCGGTCAGTGCTGCAAAGACGGCGGACAGAATTGCCCAATAGAACCAGCCGGTTGATGTCGCCATGTCTTTTCTCTATTCTGTTGTACGGGTTGATCCCTGACTGGCATCTGCCAGCGGAATGAGTATGCACACACACAGGCCGGAGCCTTTCACTTCATCTGAAAAACCTAGCTGAATCTCAGCACCGATCCGACCTGAAACTGTCTTGACGATGGACAGCCCTAAGCCAGACCCGACTTGATCGCTGCCAAGCGTGCGGTAGAAAGGATCAAAGACCCGTTCGCGTTCGGCCAACGGGATGCCCGGCCCGTTGTCCTGAATACGCAGTACGGCGCGCCCCTCCAGTGTGGCCACCGACAAATCAACCCGCCCACCCTCTAAGGTGTAGCGAATGGCGTTATCGACCAGGTTTTTGACCACGGCAATCATATCCAACTCGCTCACACAGACCCGGGCGTCCTGCTCCCCTTCAACCCCAATGTCGATGCGCTTTGCTTCGGCCAGAGGCATGAGGTCTTCCAGCACGCGGCGATAGATACTTTGCACCGAAACGGGCGCCTTGGGTACGTCAGGAGTTGCCTGGACTTTGGCCAGGGTCAAAAGTAGATCCAGCAGATTCCGGCCGCGCTCGATTCCGCGTTGCAATGTCGCCAGTCGTTCACGCGCTAAGTCGGACATTTCTGCCTCTGCCAACCGCTCAGCTTGCAGGGATATTGCTGTCAATGGAGAACGAAGCTCATGCGCAGCGTCGGCGACAAACCGGCGTTGAGCATCCATCGACTGAGCAACGCGTGTCAGCAAGCGATTGATCGCCACCACAAACGGGCGCACTTCGACCGGAAGGTGGTCCTCCCCCACCGCGTGCAACTCCTGCTCGGCGCGCTGGTCTATTTCCGCCGAAAGAGCGGCAATGGGTCGGAACATCTTGCGCACGAGGTCGGCGACGATCAGAAGCAGGATGGGAACCAGAATCAGGAACGGCATCAAGGTGCGCAAGGCACTATGGCGTGCAATTTCATCGCGAATGCCGGTTTCTTGCGCTACGGCAATCCGCACTCCACCGGCTGTTGTCCTGACCAATACGCGGAACGGCTCGCCGCCAACATCCAGCGTATGCAAGCCATCAGACAGGGTGATCGGAAGTGGTAGAGACATTCCCGCATCCCCCTTACCGATCGCTTGTACGCCATCGGCTAGATACTGGACGATGACTCGGGATTCTTCATCACTATCGTTGGCTCGCCCATTGTCTCCAGGAGGCGGCAGAGGGAAGTGCTGCCGATCGAACAGCGCGGCGATTTGCCGAAGGGTAGAGTCTTGCAGCTCGTGCGCTTCGTCGAACGCCGAAACGAATGAGAAGATACCTGCGACTACCGCGACAACGAGAATGCACAGTGACAGCGAAAAAGACAGTTTGAGCTGAATCGATTCGTTTAAGCGTTTTTTGAAACCATCCATCCTGCCCCCCTGACATTTTTGATGACTTCGCTGCCCAGCTTGCGCCGCAATGCATGAATCAGGAACTCGACGGCATTGCTTTCGACTTCTTCCCCCCATCCATAGATGCGGTCCTCCAAATCGCTGCGGGACAAAATTGCTCCGGGCCGCACCAGCAAGGCTTGCAAGAGCGAGAACTCCCGGTTGGAGAGTTGCACCGGAGAGCTGCTGTTGACAACGACCTCCCGCGTGGCTGGGTCGAGCGAAACGAAGCCATTGCTGAGTACCGGTATTGCGCTACCGCCTTTACGGCGCAACACGGCGCGCATGCGGGCGAGTAGTTCTGCCATCTCGAAGGGCTTCAGTACGTAGTCATCGGCTCCGCCGTCCAAACCACGCAGCCGGTCATCGAGGCCATCGCGAGCGGTAATGATAAGCAGGGGAACTGGGTTGTCCTTGGCTCGGATGCTGGTCAGCACCTCCAGACCATCCTTGCCGGGAAGGCCCAGATCGAGCAACACTAGGTCATAGTGCTGGCAATCTAATGTCGTGAGGGCGGTTTGGCCGTTCTTCACCCAGTCGGTGGCGTAGGTGGCATCTTTCAATGCCCCCTGGATAGCTTCCCCAATCATGGCATCGTCTTCGACCAGCAAGATCCGCATTTCCCCTCCCTCCGATAGCAGTAACTCAATGTGCCTTTTTGGCTGCGCGATGTTTGAACAGCAAAATGCTGGCAAGAATAAAGACGAAGAGCGCTGCCGATGCGGAATATCGGCTTAACGCTAAACCACCTGCACTCAGCGGCTTATCCAGAAAATCGCCCACTACGGCACCCAGTGGACGGGTCAAAATAAACGCAGCCCAAAACAGCACGGTACGCGATATCTTGGTCCAAAAGTAAGCCGCAACAACCAAAGCCAGCAGTCCACCGAACACAATCGCCGCGCCGGTATAACCAAGTCCTGCCGTATCGGCTGTCCAGTCACCCAGGGCTGTCCCCAAGGTTTGGGAAAACATGATCGTCACCCAGTAGAACATTTCAGCCCTCGGCGAGCTGACTGTGTTGACCGAGACGGAACCAAGAGTCCGATGCCAGACGTACAGCGATCCAAACAACAGCGCCAGAAGCAATGTTGAACCGCCAGCGTACCCGATACCCAGGGAGCGATCCGCAAAATCCGCCAGTGTCGTGCCAACCGTAGTGGTGGCAATAATCGTGGTCCAGTAGAGTAACGGACGAAAATTCGTAGCCTTGATCTGGGCAATCACCGCAACGAGAAAGATGGCCGCAAAAATAAGCGTGCCAATGAGGTAGCCCAGATTCATCGACATCGAGACAGCATCCCCGCCTGTTTCGCCAAGCGTCGTCGCCGCAATCTTGATGATCCAAAACATCAGGGTGACTTCTGGCACCTTGCTCACTGCGTTTTGTGTTGAATTATTCATAGTGACTCATGCTCGCCGGTCAAATTTTGCCTTGCAGCGAATCAAAGGTTTTCAGCAACTCTGTCATTGCATTTTTACAGTCGGACTGGATGGGAGTATCAGCGCGCAATGCGGACAATGCGTGGTCAATGGCCTTGTCCACTACGTGCCAATCATCCGCTGCGCGTGGCTTTAAGCCTGCTTCGGCTGAATCCCATGCAACTTCTAAATCCTTGATTCGTGCCTTGGCTCCTAGCAAATCGCCCTTGTCAACGATGGTGGCGACATCCTTCGCAATGCTGCTAAACGCAGATAGGTCGCCCAGTTTGGACGCCGATTTTGTCTGTGGAGCAGAGGTGGCCAGATCCGTTGTTGTTGGAGCAGCCGCTGAGTTCGCATCGGCTGGCTTTGAGCATCCGGCCACAAGAGTCAGGATGACGCTAGCCGACACTGCGGCAACTGGACGAGCAAATGAATAAAGGTGGTTCATGATTTTTCCTAGAAATATTGGTTGGGGCTATTTAGTGGCTTGCACGTTCCCACGGCTACCGACGCCGAATTGCGCAACAGCCACCAGCATCACGATCACGGTCAGAAACAGGACACTGGTCCACATGGCACCCATGCCGAGGCCGCCATAGGTCTTGGCCTGTGTCAACATGTCGCCAAGCGCAGCGCCAAATGGGCGTGTCAGGATGTAACCGATCCAAAAGGTTAGCACGGCGTTGCCGCCCATGCGCCAAACCACGTAAGAGGTGGCAATCAATGCACCGAATGACACTGCGCCCCAGGTGAAGCCAAGGCCTAAGGCTTCGGTCGCCAGATCGCCCGCTGCCGTACCGAGGGCAAACGTGCACAGAATTGCTGACCAATAAAAAATCTCCCTCCTGCGGGTAACTATGTCGTGAATGGAAAGAGTACGCTCCACCCAATACCAAACTGAGAAAATTGCGGCGAGTGCCACCGCAAAAACCGATGTACTGACATACAGGCTCACTCCCAGACCATCGGTGAGTAAGTCAGTGATCTGGGTGCCAACTACGCTTACCAGCACGACCGTTAGCCAGTAAATCCACGGGGTGTAACGTCGCGTGCGCAGTTGTGTGAACAGGGCCACTGCCAGCAATGCCCCCATGATCGCACGGGTCATACCTTGGCCCCAGCCCGCATTGACTGCCAGAAAGTCAGCGCCGGTTTCGCCAACGGTGGTGGACATGATCTTGATGACCCAAAACGAGAGGGTGACCTCGGGGACCTTGTTGAGCCAGTTGGAGGCGTGGGGTTTGGCTGATGTCTTCATGTTGTTTCCAAGCCTTGGTGAATGAGTTTGCGGCAATTCTGCCCGGGCAAACTTAGCTCAGTCATAGGCTGCCTCACCTGCCTACCCACCCCAACGCAATGAGCTTGCTGAAGAGGATGCGATGAACACGGATGGCGGAGGTGTAGGTGGGCGGCAAGTACCAGCGCATTCCACGGAATGCAAGCGAAGAACTCAACGCGGCAACCAGTGCGGCTCCGAGCATGTCGAGCGGAAAGTGAACGCCTAGATAAATCCGGGCCCATGCAACAGGTAGTCCCAGAACAGCAAGTGTCGTCCCGGCCAGGCGTTGTCTGCGCTGCATCAGAAAGCTGAAGGCGACGGCCCACAGTAGTGTTAGGTGGTCGCTAGGGAAAGACGAGTCGGCGGCATGGGGAATGAAGGTATGACCTAAACCGATCATGAAGGGTCGAGGATGCTCCCAAATCAATCCGATGCCCTGATTGATGAGTAAGCCGGCCAGACCGGAGGCAGTCGCTTCAAGCAAAACTTTGCGTGTGTGCTCGCTGCCACGCAGCCAGCCAAACCCGATCAGTGCAGGGACCACCCAAATAGCGTACTCAGCGAAGAATGTAGCTACCGCGAGCAGCAATGCGTACGGATGCTCCGGTGCATTTAGCCAAAGAAATAGCACGTGATTGAAGTCTTCCATGGTGTCTCCGTGGCCGAATCACTCCTTCGAATGACCCGGCCATGTTGGCTCGCAATTAGTCTTGTTTGTCGTGATCGTCATCGCGATCCGCTTTATCTTCGGCGGAAGAAATGACCGTCCCCTTGTCGGCATCAATCTTGACATCAAAGACCTTAGACCCGCTGACGACTTCCACGTCATAGACCCATCCTTGCTTCGATTTCTCATACTCGGCGCGTGCCGCCTTGCCATTGGCGTGCTGTTCGGCCACGGTGACGGCTTGGACAAGTGGAATCTTGGCCTTTACAACGGCCACGGCGTCGTTTTCCATGCTACCGGTAGCTGCATAGGCAACGGTGCCCGCAGCGACAATGGCAACGGCGAGAAGAGAGAATTTGCTGTAACGATTCATGGTGACTCTCCAAATAAACGCAGGAATTTGCGCAATTGGGAGACTACGGAAACACACTTAGCTGGCACTGAGCCAGCGGAATCACCGTCGCAGAAGATGGTCAAGTACCTTAGCGTGCTCTATTTGCCGTTTTCTGAGGGGCCCCTGCTACAGGGGTACAAAGATGGGCATCGCCGCTGCCCTTGATGATAGCAATGGGTATGCGCTATCCCGGAAAGTAACTTGATAGACCGGATTGTCGAGACAGCGGACATCGAGCGTGGCTGGAACTGGCTCTGAGGACATTCAGACGTCCAGAGTCTTGCGCAGTCACCTATTGCGTCAATTGAAGTTGCGCCACTGTAGGGATCTGGACCACTAACGTACCGCTCCTATCGAACAGTTCGCGTTGTCCACACCTTCATGGCGCATGGACAGGAGGACGGTGGGGTCATGGTTGATCCGCCGGTGCGCCTTCTTAACTCGCTTGTGGCGATATGTTTTTCATCCCAACTCCACGTGAGACGTATTAAATCGATTCTGCATACGCGTTGTACGGATAGAACCAATGCAAGTATTTGAGTTGGAAATGGACCACAACGGGTTAACCCTTGGCGTATAGCGCGCACCTGCGGCATTTGATCGCAGCAGTGTTTGCTCTTTAGCTATTGAAATCAAACACTTGCGGCGCGCACAAGCGCGTACATACGGTCCGCGTACGGCAGAGCACTCATTCCGTGCTGCACTCAGACATTCCACAAACATGTGGAACTCCACGCTTGTCCTATATCCGG
The DNA here is from genome assembly GCA_025351745.1 of Rhodoferax sp. Classification (GTDB taxonomy): domain Bacteria; phylum Pseudomonadota; class Gammaproteobacteria; order Burkholderiales; family Burkholderiaceae_C; genus Allorhodoferax. Next base: position 6,037 of record JANXVI010000397.1, on the reverse strand, counting down.
CCGCCACCAAGAATCGGCGCGAACCACCCCACTGCGCAACTTGAGAAAGGACACGCTGCGGCAAATAGCCCGTCACGCCATACCCATTCAATCGAAATATACAAACGCGATTTTTGAAAGACCCTAGGAGAACCCATGAACAACAAACTATTTCTCACCCCTATCGCCTTGGCGATCAGCATCCTTGCATCGTTTCCGGCCCATGCAGACGAACTATCTGATCTCAAAGCGCAGATTCAGTTGCTGAGCGAACGCCTGGCCAACGTCGAGAAGGAGCGTGCTCGCCCGGCACCCGCGGTGGCCGCGCCAACACAATCGGCAACTACGGACCAGCCCACTCCGGTGACGATTGCACACCCGCCATCCATGCAATTGCTCAGCGGTGACAACACCTTGTCACTGTATGGAATAGTGGACATGACCTTTGCCACGCAAACCAATGCAGATTCCACCGGCAACCGCGGCAGTGCGCCCGTGGTGTCATGGATGAGCGGAAACCGGTTTGGTATCAATGCATCGCACGTGCTGGACAAGGAAAGCGGCATGAGCATCATCGGTCGCCTGGAAAACGAGTTCGAGTTACCCACTGGCAACCTGGACACCGACAATGTGCTGTTCAACCGCGACGCATGGATCGGTCTTCAAAGCGATGATCTGGGCAAGATCACCTTAGGCCGTCAAAACACCCTGCCACGTGATTTCGCGCAAACCTGGGGCGAGGCGTTTGGCTCTCGTGAAGTGGGACTGGACGAAGGCGGTTGGAACAACAACAACCAGATGCAGTACATGATCAACTACGCCGGCGGTGCCAACGGCACGCGCTACAACAGTGCTGTGGTGTGGAAGAAGAAGTTCGGAGCGTGGGTCACCGGGTTAGCCCACCAGTTCAACGGTGGTGGTAGCATCGTCGCAGGTGATTTCAATACCGGCACGACCTCTGCCGCCGCTCTTGCCTACAACGGCGGTGTATGGAATATCAATGGCACCTACAGCACTGCCGACGTCGCAGGTTTCACGCACCAAGTCATTGGCTTGGGTGGCAACGTCGAGGTCACGCCAGGCATCGTTATTCGCGGCGGGTACTTCAACAACCGCACAGATCAGGCGGTGGTTGGTCAGCGCAAGGACGATGTCTACACCGCCTCCATCACGTTCATGCCCTCGTCAATGCCGCGAACCCAATTTGATCTGGGCTACTACAACATCCGGGCCACCAATGCCGGCTATGCCGCAAATGGGAACACCTTGGGCGTGTATGGCGACACTAGCGCCGTCACGACCGCAGCAGATGGCAAGATGAGCACTATCTATGCCGCAGCGTTCTACCGCTGGGACCGCCAGGCCGACGTCTACATCGCAGTGGATACCGTCAATACCGATGGTGGCTTCAAATATGGATTCACCCACGGCTTCAACACTGCCGCGGAGTTGGGCTTGGGCTTGCGCTACAAGTTCTAAGCCATTCGAGTCAAGCGTAAAAATAGGGTAGTTCGGGCTTGGGACGCAGCGATGCGTCCCTTTTTTGATAGTGCCCTATTCCTGTCCAAGTGTCATGCAATCTCAAACATCTTTTGATGGGCCTAAATGATACGAGAAACACTCAACATCGAAATAGCGGCCCGAGCGGCATGCAGCCACGTCGTCAGAGACACGTTTTCGATGCCGCCATCGGAGTACAAAATGATCGAAGAGATTCGCATAAAAGTGGCCAAGCAAGGCTATATTTATTCGAAAAGCGAAGTCATTCGTGCAGGACTATTGGCTCTGGAAGCCATGCCACCGCACGAGATGGTTTACCGCCTACGCGCGGTTCAAAAGATCAAGCCCGGGCGAAAGGTGTGAAGGAAGGTAGTATCGCGATAGCGTTGAACTGACAATCGAAACCACTGTTGAAGCGGAAATCAGTAAGCCAAGCTGTAAAAACTGATCTGCTGCAGACATAGGTTGACCACCGGGGCAGTGCAACTGCCCCTTCTTCACCATGTGCATAGTCTCGATTCCAGCGATCAGTTTCTGCGCACTCCAAAAGGACTTGAAGCCCATCATCGGGTCGGTAATTCTCTTCACGGCCCGGTGGTCTTGCTCCACGATGTTGTTGAGATACTTCGATTGACGCAGTCCGATGTCCAGGCATGCGTCGGCATTGACGCTGCGAATGGCGGCGGTGTTGGCACCGCTTTTGTCGATAGTGATCTTCGCGGGCAGGCCATGCAGTTTGATGGCGCGCTCAAGGTATCGTCTTGCCGCTGCCAAGTCGCGCTTGGCAGTGAGAAGAAAGTCCACCGTATCCCCCGACTTGTCGACAGCGCGGTACAAGTACTTCCATTGGCCGGAGACTTTGATATAAGTTTCATCGAGCCGCCGACTCGTCCCCACTGGTCGCTTGCGTCGCCGAAAAACAAGCTCTAACACTGGCAATACTTTCAACGCCCATCGGTGTACGGTGGAGTGATCGACAAAGACGCCGCGCTCCTGCATCATTTCTTCCAAATGACGCAAGCTCAACGGGTAGGCAGCATACCAACGGGCGCATACCAGCATGACCTCCAACGGATAGTACAGCCGCTTGAGCACCCTGCGCAGGTCACCTATCATCGCCGTTGGGGTTGTCTCAGTCATGCCGATATTGCCAGACATGGCTTATTGCGACAGTATCATGGTGAATGCCCTCTTATGGAAATTGGCTAGCGGCGTTCTGCCAACCAATCAGCATGTGCTTTCTCTGCCGCTCCTATCGCCCGATCGATGTGATCATGAGCTCGGTGACGCAGGCCACGGGCTTCAGGGTTATCTTCCTCCCCACTGATGTCTGCTCTTGCTTTGCGCAGAGTCTCGATCGAGCGCAACAGCTTGCTGCCATGCTCGTTGGCGTCTACAGCCGGATGATCGTTCAGGTTTTTCACATCATCGATGGCCGCCAGCTTGATTTCGCCGATCGCCTTGTCGATTTCTACAATGGCGACGTCTTCCGATACTGAAACCCTAGCATCACCAGGCTGGTGATACAAGAGCCAGCGCGCTGCGCGCAAATCCGTCAATGCATGCAGGTAACCGGGGTGCTCGCCGGGTAGTGGCTGGGCTATGGCGGCCAGAGGACCGCTGATAGCCAGCGCCAGCAATACAAGGCCTTTAGAGAGGGGTGCTTTCATATACATGGGTCCTTCTTGAAATATCGAGTGCCAAAAATTGGCAGTGGTTGGTAATGCAATTGCATAACGAAGTTCAGCAGAGTCCGGTTCACCGTGACTCCACTGCATTTACATTGCTTTACCAAATCAAGATTTGGCAATCGGGGCTTTCAACTCATTGACCGCAAGTCTGGGCAACTGGTTAGGCAAGTGCACCCTCTTTATTCCATGAATGTCCGTTTCATTTAAAGTACGCAACCTATGACCCCACCAAAACCAATTCCTCGCCGCACCGCCCCCGCCGTCAAAAAACCCAGTCCCGGTGAAGCAGAAGAATGTATTCTTGTTCTGCAGGGCGGTGGTGCTCTCGGCGCCTACCAGGCCGGTGTTTTTGAGGAGTTAGCCAAGGCCGAACACGAACCGTCCTGGGTGGCTGGAATCTCCATCGGCTCAATCAATGCAGCCTTGATTGCAGGTAACAAAGCCACCACACGGATTGCAAGACTACGCGAATTCTGGGACCTAGTCAGTTCGAACAGCCACCCTGCGACGCTCGCGGCCATAGCTGCCACACGCGAAAATCTGAACGAAGCGAGTGCGACGAAAGGCATGTTGCTTGGCGTGCCTGGTTTCTTTGCACCCCGCTTTCCACCAGCGCCTTTTCAACCCAGGGGGAGCGTGGAGGCTATCAGTTACTACGACACAGCACCGCTACAGAAGACCCTTGAGCGGCTGGTCGATTTCGACTTACTCAATTCGGGTGCGGTCCGCCTATCTGTAGGGGCGGTCAATGTGCGTACTGGTAACTTTCAGTACTTCGATTCAGCCAAGCAACGGATTGATGTGCGTCACATCATGGCAAGTGGTGCTTTGCCGCCTGGTTTCCCCCCGGTCGAGATCGATGGTGAGTATTATTGGGATGGTGGCCTTGTCTCCAACACCCCGCTGCAGTACGTCCTAGACCAGCCTGGCAAGCAGCGCAGGGTTGTGTTCCAAGTTGACTTGTTTGCCGCGACGGGCGGATTGCCGACGACGCTGGCTGAGGTCACCGAGCGGGAGAAGGATATTCGCTTCTCCAGCCGTACGCGGCTTAACACCACGACGGAGTTGGATATGCAGGTCATCGCGCAGGCGGCGCAACGCTTGATCTCCAAGCTACCGCATGCGCTGCGCAACGATCCGGACGTTCTCGCGCTCTCGCGCTTGCGCTGTGAAAGTGCGGTTGATGTAGTGCACCTAATTTATCGTAGCAAGCATTACGAGAGCCAGTCGAAAGACTATGAGTTCTCGCGTCTGTCGATGCTGGAGCACTGGAGCTCTGGTCGCGCCGATATGGCGCACACTTTGCACGATCCACGCTGGATCAACCACGAGCGCAGCGCCACCGGCGTACATGTGTTTGATCTCACTTCAGACTCAAGCGGGAAAAACTCTTGAAAAGCCTGGTTTCCTAAGCCGTGCGTGGCTACTGATAGCGCAACAAGTACGGTGCATTGGTCGCACCACCTACACAGGTAGGCTCGCCGGAAGCGTATTGTGATGACCCTCGAACAGGTATCGGTGAGCTAGTTCTCCTGCCCTGGGACGTGGGCCCTCCGGGTCCACGCGGTGCCGGGAGGGTCTTCAGTTTCCAATCCAACTGTGAGCTAGGCGCTAATTCGAAGCCTGCAATAACGTGGCCGTTTGCGTAGTGGTGGTAGACGACAGAGCCCCCGTCAGCAAGCTGTAATTGGAAGAAGTCTGCTGCGTCAGTGTACAGACAGCCACGCCATTGGAGTTGAAAGAGCGAGTTGACGTGACTGACAAAGACGCATTGATTGTGTTCAGATTGCTAGTATTGGTATCAATCTCGTACATATTGGGCTGCAGCAATGCGCCATTGCATTGGGCCGGCAATGTAGTGACAGGGCCAACTACGTTCTGCTGCTGCAGGATGAGCGGGGAGCTTGGTTGAGCTGCGTTTGGATACCAATCGGTTGCAGAATATATCTTGCTACTTGGTGTTGCCGAGCTCACGATCCTGCTTACCGGGATCGTGAATGCTCCATTCGAAAATGTAGGAATACCTAAAGTCGTCGTGGTCGAACCAGTCGAACTGCTTACTACCATACTGCCACTGCCATCGGCATTCTGCGTAAGCGTTTCGTTCGTTCCGGTGGCGCCGGTTTGTTGAAAAGAAAATGACCCGTCATCATTTTGTGTTCTCACCCTCGAATACCCGGTATTGCTACCATTTGCCGGTGGCACTCCATTCCCGTTGACGTCGACAAAGGTAGTGCTTTGCACTGATGACTGCGGCACCAACAGTGTTGCTCCAGTTTGGAGCGGATAGTACAAGCTAGTACGCGGTGTTGGATAGGTCGAGGTTGTTGTGGTCGTCTGGCTGAAGGGGCCTCCGCCAAAAGCATTCGAAGACTCGTCGCTATTAAGTACCGTCGATGTTTGTCCAAGGTCAACAGTCGCCTGACCCGATCCAGTCGTGATCAGGTTCCTAAAATCGTCAACCGTTTGCGATATGGGTACTACACCCGTTCCTGGATCCTGAGTGATGGTGTAGGTAATTACTGAGCGGATATCAAACTTCCCGACTGCAGTGGCTGGCGCCTGCAAAACATTTTGCGACTCGACGAATGTATAGCTGAGCGTATTGTTCGGAGATGTACTGGATGGATTGACGTACACAACAGAACGAGTAGACGTTCCAGTATATTGGCGCTGCATACCAATTCGTAGCAATGGGGGCGATGGATTCGCCGTACTGGTATCAGCCCGGATGGCCACCCAAATTCCCCCGGGTATGGCCACTTCAAAATCCCCCACCTGAGAGATCGGGAACAGGGTTGTAAAGCCGACGCCGTTGGCACCTGTTTGGCGGAACGCAAACCCGACCTTCCCCGGTGGAGGTCATG
>JANXVI010000353.1 GCA_025351745.1 Rhodoferax sp. | reverse complement strand
TAGGCGCGGGCTGTGCCGCCGTACTTGGCTGCCAGCACGGAGGTGATGGCAGCTGTTAGCGTAGTTTTACCGTGGTCAACGTGGCCAATGGTGCCCACATTGACGTGGGGCTTGGTACGTGTGAATTTTTCTTTTCCCATTGTCAGACTCCGAAAAGTAATGGTTCAAATCAATAACATTCGCAACACTACCAACACAACATTGGCAATGCACATAACTGGTGCCCTTTGCGGGAATCGGACCCGCGACCTCCCCCTTACCAAGGGGGTGCTCTACCACTGAGCCAAAAGGGCAAATTCTTTACAAACCTACTATTAACAAGCCCAGCAACAAGCCGACGACTGTGGAGCGGGGTAGGAGAATCGAACTCCTCGCTTTAGCTTGGAAGGCTAAGGTATTACCACTATACGAACCCCGCATAGGCTCATCCAAAAACAGTCAAGCTCATCACTTGGTGGAGAGGGCTGGATTCGAACCAGCGTACTCGTAAGAGGGCAGATTTACAGTCTGCTGCCATTAACCACTCGGCCACCTCTCCAAAGGTGAACCCCGGATTATGCCACGGGTTTTCGAACTTGTCATATCGGGGGCCCAAGATTTTTCCGATTCCAGGCCAAAGAGCGGCCGTTTGCAACGCGGTTTAGTGCGGCGACAGATTCTCATCCGCGCCAAGCCTTCGCCAGAGAAAAGTGGCTGCATCCGATGAATGGCGACGGCGCGCGCAACACCGACAGGGGCGAGGGGTGATTGGCAACCAGCACCAAATGGCGACTGGCATCGATCAAGGGCCGCTTGCTTTGTGCGTGCGCGCCCCAGAGCATAAAAACCACCGGTTGGGTACCTTGGGAGACCTGACGGATGATGGCGTCGGTCAATGCCTCCCAGCCTTTTCCCGAATGGCTGGCAGGCTGCCCCTCTTCCACCGTCAGGCAAGTGTTGAGCAACAGGACGCCTTCTTGCGCCCATTGCACCAAACTGCCGCCTGGCAGAGGCATAGATGGCATGGGGGTCCCCATGTCACGCAGCAGTTCCTTGAAGATATTGCGCAGTGACGGCGGGAGTGGCACACCTGGCGCCACGGAAAACGCCAACCCCTCCGCCTGGCCTCGCCCATGGTAAGGGTCTTGCCCCAGGATGACGACCCGCACAGCCTCACAGGGGGTCAACTGCAGTGCCCGCAGCGGTGACGGCGGAAATATGCTGGCCCCAGACTGCAGGCGATGCTGCAGAAAGGCCAGCAGACTCTGGCCTGCTGTGGACTGGAAAAAGGCTTCCACCAATGGTTGCCAGCTTGCCGCTACGGGCCAGGCTGAGGGATCAGCCGATTGCAATTGGTCATGCCCGGCGGCGAATAAGTCGTCAGTGACCATTGCGTCGTTTCATCTGGAATGCGACATAGACCTCACGACTCAATTGAACAGCGCCGCCAAGGCCTCACCCGGTTCCGGTGCACGCATGAAGGCTTCGCCCACCAAGAAGGCGTTGACGCCTGCCGCGCCCATGCGCAGTACATCGTCACGAGTCTGAATGCCGCTTTCCGTCACCAATATCCGGTCCGAGGGCACGGACGCCCGCAGCGCCAGCGTCGTGTCCAACCTGACCTCAAACGTTTTGAGGTTGCGGTTGTTGATGCCGATCAACGGGGTCTTGAGCGTGAGCGCGCGCTCCAGTTCGGCACCGTCGTGCACTTCGACCAGCACCGCCATGTCCAGGCTACGGGCAATGGCCTCCAGGTCTTTCAACTGCGCGTCGTCCAGGCAGGCCGCGATCAGCAAGATGCAATCGGCCCCCATCGAGCGCGATTCGTAAATTTGGTACGGGTCCAGCATGAAGTCTTTGCGCAGCACGGGTAATTGGCAACTGGCTCGGGCCTGTTTGAGGTAGTCCACCTCGCCTTGAAAGAACTGTACATCGGTCAGCACCGACAGGCAGGCCGCACCTCCTTCGGCATAGGACTGGGCAATATCTGCAGGAATGAAATCTTCACGCAGCACCCCCTTGCTGGGGCTGGCCTTTTTGATCTCGGCGATCACGGCCGGTTTACCTGCAGCGATCTTGGCTTTGATTGCGCCGACAAAATCGCGCGTCAACACGCGCGACTCTGCATCGGCACGAACCACAGCCAGCGATTTGCGCGCAAGCGCCGCGGCAATTTCTTGGCGCTTGACAGCCACAATTCTGTCCAGAATATCGCTCATGCTGTGTCCTTTGTAGCAAGTTCGCCCGATAGTTTGATCAGGGCATCAAGCTTGCCCCGCGCGGCGCCAGATTCAATGGCCTGACGCGCCAGCACAATGCCTTCCGCCATCGACGAGGCGACATTCGCCGCGTACAAAGCAACCCCGGCATTGAGCACCACAATGTCTTTTGGTGCACCTGCCTGGTTATTCAAGACGCCCATCAACATCGCCTTGGAATCTTCGGCGGTACCCACCTTCAGCGCACGATTGCTGGACATGACCATGCCAAAGTCCTCGGGGTGGATTTCGTACTCGGTGATCTGACCGTCTTTGAGCTCCCCTACCAGCGTGGCAGCGCCCAATGACACTTCGTCCATACCGTCCCGGCCATAGACCACCACTGCATGCTCGGCACCCAGGCGTTGCATCACACGCACCTGGATACCCACCAGGTCAGCATGGAACACCCCCATCAGGATATTGGGCGCACCAGCCGGATTGGTCAACGGCCCCAGCAGGTTGAAAATGGTCTTGATGCCCATCTCACGGCGCACCGGCGCCACGTTTTTCATGGCCGGGTGGTGATTCGGGGCAAACATGAAACCGATGCCAGTCTCGGCCACGCACCGGGCGATCTGTGCGGGCGACAGGTTGATGTTCAACCCCAACGATTCCAGCACATCGGCGCTACCACTCTTGCTGCTGACGCTGCGCCCCCCATGCTTGCTGACCTTGGCGCCGGCAGCAGCGGCCACAAACATCGAGCAGGTGGAAATATTGAAAGTGTGGGAGCCGTCACCGCCAGTACCCACAATGTCCAGCAAATGGGTCTTGTCGGCAATCTCGACCTTGGTGGAAAACTCGCGCATCACCTGGGCTGCTGCCGTGATTTCGCCAATGGTTTCTTTTTTGACGCGCAGCCCTGTAGTAATGGCGGCCATCATGACGGGCGACATCTCGCCCGACATGATTTGCCGCATCAGGTGCAGCATTTCGTCATGGAAAATTTCGCGGTGTTCGATGGTGCGCTGCAGGGCTTCCTGCGGCGTGATGTGTCCAATGGGGGTTGGCATGGTGTTGAACTCCTTTTTGTTGTTTGCGGTTTTACGTGTTGGGCGGCTGCGTAAACGCCAGTTTGATCCCAAAACCTATGAACATCGCGCCAGCCATTCGATCCAGCCAGTGCATTCCTTCCTGCACCACCGTAGCGCGGCCAGCCAGCCAGGCCGCCGCCAGCGCCCAGCCCAGATTGACCCACAGGCCGTTGAAGTTGAAGAGCAGACCCAGCAGCAAAAAGGCCAGCGGCTTGTGCTCTACCGTGGGGGCAATGAACTGCGGCAGAAACGCCAGGAAAAACAGCGCCACCTTGGGGTTCAACGCATTGGTCCAGAAACCGCGCAGAAAAACAAGCTTATAGGTCTTTCGGTCTGTAGCCCTCGTAGAATCTTCACAGGGTGCTTCTAATTTAATAGCACCATCAGCTTTGGAGAACAGTAGGCGCACCCCCACAACCACCAGATACGCAGCGCCCAACCACTTGAGCAGCGTGAATGCGGTGGCCGACGCGGCCATCAGCGC
>JANXVI010000352.1 GCA_025351745.1 Rhodoferax sp. | reverse complement strand
TTTGGTGATTGCCGCTTCATGGCTGGCATCCGGCTGCACATCCTTGTTGCCGCAGGCTCACACCGAATCACCTACCTTCCAAAGTTTTGACGAGGCACGCAAGGCAATCGACAGCTTGGTACCCAATCAAAGTGGCTTGTCTACGCTGACCGAGATAGGTTTAACCCCAAGCCAGCAGCCCAATACTGCCATCCTTACGCAGGCAGACCTCGTGCGCCGGGTGTTCGCTGGTGGGGTGCTAGGCAAAGGAGATCTGGACCCTGGCATCGTGACCTGCATCAACGCGCGCGACGCCTGCCGTGGCTGGGAGTTCAATGTGGCCCGCATCACCAAAGCGCGCACCGGCAACTTTTTCGCCGATTTTGTGAATTTCAAACGGCGCACCGAGACTACGGGCTGGCGCTTCAATGCGCTGATCTTGTTGGTCAACGATGTGGTTGTCTACCGGGGCTGGGGCGGTCAGCCGGTGATCAACGAAGTGGAGATCAACAGCAATCCGCTCGGTCCATTCCAGGACATGGGGCCCTCCAGCATCACCAACGCGCGTTGATCCGCCCGGGCCACACCGGTCAAAGTAGGCTCAGTTTGTCTTCAGGAGACGCGCCAACTGCTTGCCCGATTCGTCCATCAACACCAACTGGTCACGTTCTATTTTGGCCTTGCGCGTCGACTCCAGCGCTTTGAAGAACATATCTTCTTGTGAGCCTGGCATGCTCAGACAGGCTCTGCCGGTCGATGCCAGCGGGCCTAACAGCAGGCTACCCGGCCCGGCCACTGATGAGGGGCCACTAAAACCATTGCAACCACCGGTGCCGGCCACCTTGTCGGCGCTGAGCCAACGCAGCTTGGGCTTGGGGTTTAACACTTCGCTCTTGCCGTCGATGGCAAAGGCGATCCACTCTGTTCCCGCCAAGACCAGCGTTGCAGGCGCTGCGGGTGAAGGCGGCACGTTTGCGGGCATTCCTGCAGGCGTGGCAGTGCTTGTGTTGGAGGGTGCAACGGCACAGGCGGTCAACAACACGATCGTCAGGAGGGAACACAGCGCCATTAGACGCAGTTGCTGGGATGCCTTCATCGTTGATCTCCTTGCCTATGCCGTTTCCGGCGATCGTGTGTTTGAGGGAATTCAGTCGAAAAAATGGGCACTAGCCCACGTGTTCCCGGCCGCGTCTTTGGCAGATAGTTTGGGCTGCTCACCCAGATCGGGCCACTGGATGTTCAGAACAGGGTCGTTCCACGCAATGCACTGCTCATGCTCGGGCGCATAGTAGTCCGTGGTCTTGTACAAGAACTCGGCAGATTCCGACAGCACCACAAAGCCGTGGGCAAAACCCGCAGGCACCCAAAACTGCGCATGGTTTGCCGCGGACAAATGGGCGCCGACCCATTTGCCAAAGGTGGGAGAGGAACGGCGTATGTCCACCGCCACATCAAACACCTCACCCGAGACCACCCGAACCAGTTTGCCCTGCGGTTGTTGAATCTGGTAGTGCAGGCCACGCAACACGCCGCGCGCGGAGCGGGAATGGTTGTCCTGTACGAATTGTGTCTGCACGCCGGTGGCTTCGGCAAAGGCGCGCTGGTTAAAGCTTTCGTAGAAGAATCCCCGCGCGTCACCAAACACGCGCGGCTCGATCAGGCACACGTCCCGGATGTCGGTACGGGTCACTTTCATGGATGCGTTCCTTCTTTCAGCAGCCCCAACAGGTACTGGCCGTAGCCATTCTTTGCAAGAGGCTGCGCCAGTTTGAGCAGTTGTTCGCTATCGATGAAACCATTGCGCCAGCAAATTTCTTCCAGGCACGCAATTTTCAAGCCTTGGCGACGCTCCAGCGTGGCGATGAACTGGCCGGCCTCCAGCAGGCTGTCGTGGGTGCCGGTGTCCAGCCACGCGTAACCGCGCTGCATGATCTGCACGCTGAGCTGTCCCAAATCCAGATAGGCCTGGTTGACAGCAGTGATCTCCAACTCCCCACGGGCACTGGGCTTGACGGCCTTGGCGATATCCACCACCTGCTTGTCGTAAAAATACAAGCCCGTGACCGCGTAATTGCTTTGCGGCCTGGCAGGCTTCTCTTCGATACTGCGCGCCTTGCCTTTGTCGTCAAAGGCCACTACGCCGTATCGCTCAGGGTCCTGCACGTGGTACGCAAACACAGTCGCACCCTTTTCCTGTTTGTGGGCGTTGCTCAGCAGGATTTGCAGGTCGTGGCCGTAAAAAATGTTGTCGCCCAGCACCAGGGCACTGTCGTTGTTACCGATGAACTTATCTCCGATGATGAAGGCCTGTGCCAAGCCGTCCGGGCTGGGTTGCACTGCGTATTGCAGGTTGACGCCCCACTGGCCTCCGTCGCCCAACAGCTGCGCAAAACGGGGAGTGTCTTGCGGCGTGCTGATGATCAGGATGTCGCGGATACCGGCTAGCAGCAGCGTGCTGAGCGGGTAATAAATCATGGGCTTGTCGTACACCGGCAGCAACTGCTTGCTGATGGCCAGCGTGGCCGGGTGCAAGCGGGTGCCGGAGCCACCGGCCAAGATGATGCCCTTGCGGCTGGAGGATGGGGTGCTAGTCGGTGCGGCCATAGTCAATCTCGTTCAACATGCGGGTGACGCCTGATTGCCAATGTGGCAGTTGCAGGCCGAAGGTGGTTTGCAGCTTGGTGGTGTCCAGCCGCGAATTATGGGGGCGCTTGGCCGGTGTGGGAAAGGCCGATGTCGGAACGGCCTTAATATCTTTTGCTACTAATTTGATAGCTGGTAGCGCATATTCTGCGAGGGCTACAACATGTTTTGCATATGCATGCCAGTTCGTGCAGCCGCTTGCAACCAGGTGGTAGATGCCGGCCAACGTCACATCGCCACCGGCCTTGCCAGGGTTGACCTGCCGCAGCACGTGGGCGGTTACGTCGGCTATCAGGTCGGCGCCGGTGGGTGCTCCCATCTGATCGTCAATGACCTGCAGCGTTTCGCGTTCCTTGGCCAGGCGCAGCATGGTCTTGGCAAAATTGCCGCCCCGTGCAGCATAGACCCAACTGGTGCGAAAAATCAGGTGGCGTGCACAGCGCATCACGGCTTGCTCGCCTTCCAGCTTGGTCTGTCCGTAGACGCTTAAGGGGCCCGTGGCATCCGTCTCTTTCCAGGGTTGGTCGCCACTGCCATCAAACACATAGTCGGTGCTGTAGTGCACCAACCAGGCGCCCAGGGCTTGCGCTTCGTCGGCCAGCACGCCGGGTGCCAGCGCATTCAACAGGCGGGCAAATTCGGGCTCGCTCTGGGCCTTATCGACTGCGGTGTGGGCAGCCGCGTTGACAATGACGTCGGGGCGCACCGTGCGTACGGTCTCGGCCAGCGCGTCCAGCTGCGTGAAATCACCGCTGAGGCCGCCAGGATTGGTGGCCCGGTCCAGCCCCATGATCAGCAACTCACCCAACGGGGCGAGGCTGCGTTGCAATTCCCAGCCCACTTGCCCGTCGGTTCCGAAGAGAAGTATCTTCATGCTATGGCCGTGGCCGCCGACGTTGGGGTACCGTATTGGGTCTGCACCCAATCACGGTAGCCACCGCTTTGCACGTTGGCCACCCAATCCTGGTTGGACAGGTACCAAGCCACCGTCTTTGCAATGCCGGTCTCAAAGGACTCGGCGGGCTTCCAGCCCAATTCACGCTCGATTTTGCGGGCGTCAATAGCGTAGCGGCGGTCATGGCCTGGGCGGTCCGTGACGAACGTGATCTGGTCCTGGTAGTGCTTGCCGTCGGCGCGTGGTTTCAGGCTATCGAGCAGGCCGCAAATGGTGTGCACGATGTCGAGGTTGGCCTTTTCGTTCCAGCCGCCGACGTTGTAGGTCTGACCCGGTTTACCGGCTTCCAGCACACGGCGGATGGCGCTGCAATGGTCTTTGACGTACAGCCAGTCGCGGATTTGCTGGCCGTCGCCATACACCGGCAGGGGTTTGCCAGCCAACGCGTTGACGATGACCAATGGAATCAACTTTTCGGGGAAGTGGTAGGGGCCGTAGTTGTTGGAGCAATTGGTCGTCAGCACCGGCAGGCCGTAGGTGTGGTGCCACGCACGCACCAGGTGGTCACTGGCAGCCTTGCTGGCACTGTATGGGCTGTTGGGCTCGTAGGTGTGCGACTCGGTAAAGGCCGGGTCGCCCTTGTGCAGAGAGCCATAGACCTCGTCGGTAGACACATGCAAGAAGCGGAAATCGGTCTTGGCCGGAGCTGCCAGCCCACCCCAGTAACTGCGCACAGACTCCAGCAGGTGGAAGGTGCCAACGATGTTGTTCTGGACAAACTCGCCTGGGCCATGGATGGAACGGTCCACATGCGATTCGGCGGCAAAGTTGACGATGGCTCGCGGCTGGTGCAGGGCCAGCAGCGCTGGGAGCAGCGTGGTATCGCCAATGTCGCCCTTGACGAAGATGTGGCGCGCATCGCCTTGCAGGCTGTCCAGGTTCTGTAGATTGCCGGCGTAACTGAGTTTGTCCAGGTTAACGACGGTCTCATCCGACTGTGCCAGCCAGTCCAGCACATAGTTGGAACCAATAAATCCGGCGCCGCCGGTTACAAGAATGGTCATGGGTAAGGGTCCGATTCAGTTAAGGCTAGATATTACGTTCCTCAGATTTTCGCATTCAATCGCAACAAGCCTTTGTAAGCAGGTGTTAGGCAGTGGCAGCGGCTCCCGTCAACAGCAAATCGCGGACAATTGCGCTTCTGCCGCTCCCATCAGACCATGCCAACCGACGTTACCCCAGCCCAGCCCCGCAACCAGACACCCAGGTTATTTTGGTGGATTGTGTGTGCGTATGTGGTCATCGCCCTAGTGCCGACCGTCTGGACACCACTGGATTTGTGGGCCGCAGCTGTTTTCCTTGGCCCTCAGGCCCACACCCAAGTGTCCCAATGGTGGTGGGTTGAATTGATCAACCTGTATGTGCCAGCAGCGTTCCGGTTCATCGTGTTTGTTGCGCTGGTCGGATGGATGTTGACCCGTCTGCGGCCTTGGGGCAAGCGGTGGCGCATGCCGCTGGCATTTGTCGTCCTCGCCGGGGCACTGGGACCAGGCCTGGTGGTCAATAGCGGCTTCAAAGACAACTGGCAGCGCGCCCGGCCCTACCAGGTGCAAGATTTTGGCGGCGCGCAGCACTTTACGCGCGCAGCGGTCATCACCGACCAGTGCAACAACAACTGCTCTTTTGTCAGTGGCCATGTGGCGTGCGGCGTCTTTCTGGTT
The DNA here is from genome assembly GCA_025351745.1 of Rhodoferax sp. GTDB lineage: Bacteria > Pseudomonadota > Gammaproteobacteria > Burkholderiales > Burkholderiaceae_C > Allorhodoferax. The sequence continues at coordinate 3,047 of JANXVI010000352.1, read as the reverse complement.
TCGCTGCTCTTGGTCGATCGCAAACGCCGTGCAATCTGGACGGCGGCGGGTGTTGTGGCGGGGCTCACCATAGGCTTTGCCCGCATGGCTGATGGCGCGCACTGGCTCAGCGATGTGTTGTGGGCTGGCCCCATCACACTCGTCACCAGTTGGCTGGTGTGGAAAGCGCTGCTGCGCATCTACCCCGAGTAAATCTGGGCAGAGCCGCGAAGCAAAACCGACAGCAAGTCCCCGTTCAGCATGCAATCTGCGTAGAATCTTGCGCAGACTCAGGTGCATTTTGAACACAGCAGGACTATCCCCATGGATTTGATTTTTGCCGACGAAGAATCCCCGTCCACTGAAGGCATCAAGAAAGCTGCAAAGAAGCCGTGGTGCATACTGCTGGTCGACGATGATGCCGAGGTCCATGCCGTCACCCGTCTGGCGTTGAAAGGTTTCGAGTTCCAAGGCAGTGGTTTGGAATTGCTCAGCGCCCACTCCGGCGCTTCGGCGCGTGAGATCTTCCAAAGCCGAGACGACATTGCACTGGCAATTGTTGATGTGGTCATGGAGACCGACCACGCCGGCCTGGACCTGGTCCACTATGTTCGCAATACCTTGGAGAACCACCGCACGCGCCTGGTCATGCGCACCGGGCAACCGGGTCAAGCGCCCGAAGACCATGTCATACGCGAATACGACATCGACGACTACAAGGAAAAGACGGACCTGACAATCCAGAAACTGCGCACACTGCTATACAGCAAGTTGCGCGCTTACCGCGACCTGTGCATCATCGAATACCAACGTGATGGACTGGCACGTGTATTAGGCGCCACGGCCATGGTGCAGTCGGCAGAGTCGCTGACCGTATTTGCGTCAGCCGTGTTGGATCAGCTCACGTCGCTTCTGCATCTGGACCGCTCCGCGCTGTACTGCATTATTTTGCCGAATGCCGATAGCGGTGAACATGAGACCAAGACCATTGCGGCCACCGGTGATTTCGTCGAGTACAGCACGAGTCAAAACTGTACCCATCTACCCGAAATCGTTGCGCAGCGGTTCCGGGAAGTGTTTGAAAAAAAGTCAGGCCAGCACTTTGATGATGCCTATGTGTTGTACACCCACGCGAAAAATGGTGGTGGCAATTTGCTGTACCTGAAGCACGCCACCGAGTTGAACAAAATGGACCAGCAGTTGCTGGAGATTTACACCCAGAGTGTCGCCATCACCTTTGACAACATCAACTTGCAAGACGACCTGCGTGAAACACAAAAGGAGTTGGTGTTCACCCTGGCGGACGCCGTTGAGGCACGCACCCAAAAGACCGGTGCGCACGTCAAGCGCGTGGCTATTGCTTGCGAATTACTGGCCCGACTGTATGGTCTGCCAGAGGCGCAGACCTTGTTGATCAAGAACGCGTCTCCACTGCACGACATCGGCAAGGTAGCCATCCCGGACGCCATCTTGCACAAGCCGGGCAAACTCGATGCAGAAGAATGGACCCTGATGCGCCGGCATGCCCAATTTGGTCTGGACATCCTCAAACGCTCCAACCGCGCCTTGATGAAGCTGGCGGCAGAGATTGCAATGTCGCACCACGAGCGCTGGGACGGCAGTGGCTACCCCAACGGACTGGCGGGTACAGCCATCCCCATCGCGGGGCGCATCACCGCATTGGCAGATGTCTTCGATTCATTGGGTTCTCGCCTGAGCTACAGGGAACCTTGGTCGCACGACATGGTAGTGCAGGCCGTGCGTGAAGGTAGCGGGCAACAGTTTGAACCGGCCCTGGTTGACCTGCTGCTGGCCAACCTCAACGCCTTCACGGCCTTGCGACTGCAGTACCCGGACGAGGCGGACGCAGACATTTCTAACACCCGTGCGGTCTGCTAAACCACCAGGCCGCTGTGCACGGTCGGGTAGCGTAACACCAGGCGCAGCTCGCGCTTCATACGCACATTCACCATGCGGCGCGATTCGCTCATAAAGCTCAGCAACGCAGGCGGTATTTGGGCGGATGCTCCGTCGCGGGCAATTCTGGGTGGTTTGGGCAACCCATAAAGATCTGCCGCGAAGTCAAAATAGTCACCCATCTTGAGGTTGCTATCGTCGTTCACGTTGTATACGCGCTGCGCCGCACCCCGCCACAACGCCAGGCAACAGGCTCGCGCCAGATCATCGGCGTGGATGTGGTTGGTGAAGACGTCATCGGCCTGCTGCAACACCGGCGTGCCCTTCAATAGTCGCGCCCGGGGCGTGCCGCCGTCGCGGTCGGGCGCGTAGATGCCTGGAATACGCAATATGCTGGCGCGCACCCCGGAGGCCAGACCCCAAAAGCGCATGCTGGCTTCGGCATGGGTGCGACGGTGGGCCCGCAGTGTGGCGGCAACGGGTGCTCGTGTTTCACTCACCCAGTCGCCGCCACAATCGCCATAGACGCCACTAGTAGAACCGTAGACCGCACTGATAGGCTTCGCGCGCAAACGCAACGCGCGCACCAGGGCTTGGGTGCGCGCATCTGTCCATCCTTCTGACAGCGGAGGGACCAGGTGCAACACACGCGTGGCCAGGCCCGCAAGCCTGCGCAAACTGGCTACCGCATCGAGGTTGCCCAGCAAAGGAGTTACACCAGCTGCACGCAATTCGCTGGCGCGCGCGGACTGCGAAGTCAGCGCCAGCACATGCACCTTGCCCCGCAGGCACCCCGCCACGCGCAGGCCGACATCGCCACAACCGACAATCAGAACACGTTCTCGTCGAAATCGCGCAGGCAAGGCGCCAAGGGGTGTTTGGTTTGAAGGCAAAATCGCGGGTCCGTTCACATAAAAGAGTTCCTAGGATACCTACAAGATGAATGCCAGCAATTCAGATGCGCCAATTTTTTCCGTCGTCGTGCGACCCAGCGGCCGTACCTTCAATGTTGTTGCGGGTGAAGCGGTGCTTGCTGCGGGCATACGCCAGGGCATCGGATTGCCGTATGGATGCAAGGACGGCGCGTGCGGATCGTGCAAATGCAAAATGATCGATGGGTCGGTTCACCACGGTAACCACCAACTGTCGGC
>JANXVI010000346.1 GCA_025351745.1 Rhodoferax sp. | reverse complement strand
TGCACCGTACTCGCCCACGGTGGGCGATTTGCGCACCACCCGCCTGCTGCCGCCCTCGCACCTGTTCTGGCTGGGCACGGACGACCAGGGGCGGGACATTTTGTCGCGCCTCATCCATGGCTCGCGCATCACCTTGATGGTCGTCGTGCTGGTGGCTGTGCTGGCCGCGCCCATCGGGCTGCTGGTGGGCACGGTGGCGGGTTATGCGGGTGGCATGGTGGATGCGGCGCTGATGCGCATCACCGATATTTTTCTGGCCTTTCCCCGGCTGATTCTGGCGCTGGCTTTTGTGGCCGCCCTGGGCCCGGGTATTGAAAACGCGGTCATCGCCATCGCCATCACGGCCTGGCCGCCGTATGCGCGCATGGCCCGAGCCGAGACGCTGACCATCCGTCAGACCGATTACATTGCCGCCGTGCAGCTTATCGGCGCGTCGCCCTGGCGCATCGTGCTGCACCACATCATGCCGCTGTGCCTGTCGTCGGTCATCGTGCGGGTCACGCTGGATATGGCGGGCATCATCTTGACGGCTGCCGGCCTGGGCTTTCTGGGCCTCGGTGCTCAGCCTCCCATGCCCGAATGGGGCGCACTCATCGCCAACGGACGCATGTATGTGCTGGACCAATGGTGGGTGGCCGCGGCCCCGGGTGCAGCGATCTTCATCGTGAGCTTGGCCTTCAATTTGCTAGGTGACGGCCTGCGTGATGCCCTGGACCCCAGGTCGACGAAATGACTGCAACCACGCCCCCCGCTGCGAACACCAACGACCCCATACTGGTCGTGGAAGACCTGCATGTGGCCTACCCCAACCGCGATGGTGTGCTCGTCGACGTGGTGCGTGGCGTGTCTTTCACGCTGGGGCGTGAAAGGCTTGGGCTGGTGGGCGAGTCAGGCTCCGGCAAATCACAAACCGGGCGCGCCATTTTGGGCCTGACGGCGCCGGGTGGAGTTGTCACTGCGCGTCGACTGGAGTTCCGCGGCATCGACCTGCTGCACTGCACACCGGCCCAGCGCCGCCAGATGCGCGGCGGGCGCATCGCCATGGTATTGCAAGACCCCAAGTATTCGCTCAACCCGGTGATGACGATTGGCGCACAGGTGATGGAGTCGCTGCGCGCACATGCCAAGCTGTCGAAAAGCGAAGCACGAGAGCGCTCACTCGCTGCCCTGCGTGCCGTGCAAATTGCAGACGCCGAACGCGTGTTTGCGCTGTATCCGCACGAGGTGTCCGGCGGCATGGGGCAGCGCGCCATGATTGCCATGATGCTGATCGCCAATCCCGAGCTGCTAATTGCCGATGAACCCACATCGGCGCTAGATGTCACCGTGCAACTGGAAGTGCTGGCCCTGCTGGATACCCTCGTAGCGCAAAGCGGCATGGGGTTGATTTTTGTGTCGCATGACCTGCGCCTGGTCTCCAGTTTTTGTGATCGGGTTCTGGTTATGTACGCAGGCAAGATCGTCGAAGAAATTGCTGCCACCGACCTGGCAAATGCAAAGCACCCCTACACGCGCGGCCTGTTGGGTTGCCTACCCCAACTGGGGCAGAGCCAACACCCATTACCCGTGCTGGACCGTCAAGCGGAGTGGTCGCTATGAGCGAGGCCTCCCCAGGCGCTTGGGTGGCAGAGCGTTCTGCGCAGGTAAAAGGAGGAGGCCGCAGGCCGGGGGACACGGAGCAGAGCACTCTGCCGCCCACGCGCCTGGGTCTTGAGGTGAAAGGCCTGCGCGTGGTCTACGGAGATTTCGTGGCCGTCGCCGACACCAGTTTCCGGGTCGAACCCGGTGCCAGTTTTGGCATCGTCGGCGAATCGGGCTCGGGCAAATCGACCGTGCTGCGTGCCATCTGTGGCCTGGCACCGCTGAGCGCGGGCAGTGTCCAACTGGTGGCCGCTGGAACCGGCACGGTAGCGCCGCCCAGCCCCGGCAGCAAGCCGTTTCGCCGCCTGGTGCAAATGGTGTTTCAGGATCCGTACGGATCACTGCACCCGCGCCAGACCGTAGACCGCATTCTGAGCGAGCCCTTGGCGATCCATGGCATCAAGGACGAGCAAACCCGCATTGAGCGGGCACTGGACGATGTGGGCTTGGGGGGAGGGTTCCGCTTTCGTTACCCACACCAGCTCTCCGGCGGGCAGCGCCAGCGCGTCGCTCTGGCACGTGCGTTGATCCTGCAGCCGCAAGTGTTGTTGCTGGATGAGCCAACCTCTGCGCTCGATGCGTCCGTGCAGGCCGAAGTGTTGAACCTGCTGGAAGACTTGCGTGAGCGCCTGGGCCTGACCTTCATCATGGTCAGCCACGACCTGGCTGTGGTTACCCATCTGTGCGACGACATTTTGGTGATGCGGCGCGGCCAGACCGTGGAACGGGTGTCGGCAGCCGACCTGGCAGCGCGACGGGTGCAGCAAGATTACACGCGCAGTCTGATGCAGGCGTCGGGTGGGTTTGTGCGGGCTTCAAGCACGCGGTGACATCAACCACTTCTGTGGTTTGGATCGCACCAACGTCCGCATATACCGTTTAATTTTTGGTTTCTGGGTTGCAGCCCTCGTACTGATTGGGGGTGGCGCTCTTGTTTTTATAGCATTTTGGGTTTTTGGTTTTTTGGTTTTGGGGTGAGGGGGCGGTTTTTTGGCTTTTGTAGTCCCCACTCCCCCCAGCCCCCTCGCCCCGCCGGGCGAGGGGGAGCTCAACTGCCGATTTGGTTGGTGCGCTCCGGCTACTGTGCTACGGCAGTGAGGCTGCGGTACGCATGTAGCGATGGCAGGTTTCTGATGCGGTGGTCGAAGTCAACGGCTCTGAGTGGGAGTGCCAACGCTCGCTGCTGCGCGTGCCAGCCGCCTCACGTGCCGGGGTATGCGCAGTCTCTACGACCGTTGGCGATAAGCCTGGGCGCACAAGCACGCACCGCAACCCCACTGCCGTAACACCGTAGCCGGCGCACAGCAACCAAATCGGCTGTCCGCATTAACTCCCCCTCGCTCGGCGGGGCGAGGGGGCTGGGGGGAGTGGGGACTACAAAAGCCAAAAAATCCAACCCCGCAGCCGGTGCTAGCAACCGCCCGCTACTAAATCAGTAGCTACTTAACCAATAAAGACGAGGGCTGGAGGTGATTCAAAGGCAATGCACTACTAGCCTTAACCTCCCCCAACGAAAAACTGGTGTGAAGATCTTTGACGTGCGGGAGGTTGATCAAGCTCTCCCGCGCAAACCGCGAAAAACTGTCCAGGTCCTGGCAAATCACCTGCAGCTCAAAGGTGCCCGATCCACTGATGTAGTGGCAGCTGACGATCTGCGGCAGCTTCTGGATGGCTTCTTCCAGCGCGCGGGTCGAGTCCCCAGTGTTCCGCTCGGCGTCCAGCCGCACAAAGGCCAGCACACCCAGTCCCAGCTTTTTCCGGTCCAATTCCGCGTGGTAGCCCTTGATGAAACCCGCTTCCTCCAGCGCTCGCACGCGACGCCAGCAGGGTGCGGTGGAGAGGCCGACGCGGCTGGCCAGCTCGGTGTTGCTCAGCCGACCGTCATTTTGCAGCTCGCCGAGGATTGCAAGGTCAAATTTGTCCAGTTGTTCCATTTAGAGGCATTTTGCAGCAATATCCTTTCTCAAGCCACGTTTGTTTTGGCACAAAACGCAAAGACATACCAAGCCAAACTGCCTACACTGATCCTCCGACAAGAGAAGGCTTCGCGGACGCAGGTAACTG
>JANXVI010000338.1 GCA_025351745.1 Rhodoferax sp. | reverse complement strand
CAACACCTGCGCGAGCTGTCTGGCCGCCATGTGGAAGACGGCGCGCTGGTGGTGCTGGACAACGCGAGTGGTGAGGTGCTGGCCTGGGTCGGCTCGTCCGGCGACCTTAGCAACGCGGCCGAGGTCGACGGCGTCACCGCGCTGCGCCAGCCGGGCTCCACTCTCAAGCCCTTCTTGTACGCCCAGGCGTTAGCCGAGCGGCGCATCACCGCGGCATCGCTGCTGGAAGATTCGGGTGCGCAGATCCAAACCTCGGGCGGCCTGTACATCCCGCAGAACTATGACCACCAGTTCAAAGGCTGGGTGTCGGCCCGAACCGCGCTGGCCGCATCGTTGAACGTGCCGGCCGTGCGTACGCTGGTCATGGTGTCGCCCGACGCGTTTCAAAAGCAGTTGGTCAAGTTGGGCCTGCCATTCAAGGAGGGTGGCGACTTCTATGGCTACAGCCTGGCCCTGGGCAGTGCCGAAGTCTCGCTGCTGAACCTGACCAATGCTTACCGCGCGCTGGGCAATGGCGGGCGCGCCAGCTCCACTACGTTCACGCTGAACAGCAAACCCGCATGGCGCGCCGCCCTGGACCCGCGCGCCGCCTTCATCGTCGGTGACATCCTGAGCGACACCAATGCCCGCGCCCGCACCTTTGGCACCGACAGCATCTTGGCCACCCGCTTCTGGACCGCGGTGAAGACCGGCACCAGCAAGGACATGCGCGACAACTGGGCCATGGGCTACTCGCAGCGCTACACGGTGGGCGTGTGGGTGGGCAATGCCAGCGGCGCACCCATGTGGGACGTCAGCGGCACCACGGGTGCGGCACCCATTTGGGCGGCAGTGATGAACTATCTGCACAAAAGCAAGCCGAGCCGCGCACCCAAGCCGCCCGCTGGTGTGGTGCCTGTGCAAGTGCAGTTTGCCGCACCCGACACCAAGGCCAGCCCGTCGCAGCCGCTAGAGGCCGCCCGTATGGAGTGGTTTGTACAGGGCACGCAGCAGCCTACATTTGCTATGAATTCAGGAGCTACTCACGCATATTCTACGAGGGCTACGATCCCAAAAGGCTTGGACACTTCCGCCAAGCAGGCCGCCCGCATCACCACGCCCACCACGGGCACCATCATTGCGCTGGACCCTGACATTCCGCCCAACCGCCAGCGGGTGAGCTTTGCTGCCGAGGGCGCCAACCTGCATTGGCTGATGGATGGCAAGCCCTTCGCCAAGGGTGGGGTTGCGCAATGGCTCCCCTGGCCAGGTCGTCACGTGGTGCAGATTGCCGACACCAAAGGAACGGTGCTGGACGAGGTGCGGCTTGAGGTGCGCGGCGCGGGTGTGGTTGGCAAGCGCTGACCCGAATCACACGCCACCACGCAAAACGGGAACCGAAGTTCCCGTTTTGGGTGACAGCGTATGAAGAACGTTCAGGCGGCGAGCTTTTTGGCGCGGCGGCGTGCCAAACCACCCACCAAGCCCAGGCCCGCCAGCATCAAGGCATAGGTCTCTGGCTCAGGCACTGCAGAAATTTCGACCACTCCGTACTGGGGGAAGGCGTAACCCGACACATTGGCCAAGTCATTCCATTGGCCATTGGTGTAGGTGTGCGCGTAGTGTTCGCCAGAGCAGCAATTATTGGGTTCGCCTGAGGCCCAGTTGGTGAAGGTCACCGCCTGGCCATTGGTCCACGCGAAGTCGGCAGGATTCGGTCCTGTGCGAAAAAGACCCAACCACAGCGTCTTTTGCGAACCCCATGTGGAGATCAAAAAGTTGTTTTCAGCCGCATTGTCAACGGCGACCAAATGGGCACCCACCGAGACCGCATATGCTTCGCTGTCCGTCCAAGTCGCTTGCGACAGCAACTGGTAGGTGTTGCCGTTGTACGTAGCCGTGTCAATAACCGAAACGGCGTTTGCCGCACCACAGGCCAGGACACTTACCGCTATGGCCGTTTTGACAAAATTCTTGATCATTGGAATACCCTTGCATCGAAAAAATGAAATCACCACGATGAGTGTTCCACGACGGTTAATATATGGCAACCGACCGGACACGACAATAGTCCATTCGGACTAGCCACCGGTCCTGCCGACACGCGGCGCAAACCCTTGCAACAACGCCAATTCCCCTTTAGAGAACCCCCTCCCTGCGCGTATGCGCGCTGTCCATGGGCGCCGCTGGGCAAAGTGCATGCAGATGATAAAAACGGAGCGGGCACTTAGCGTCCATGCGGGCCGACATTGCAAATGCCGCATGGGGCGTGAAAACCCCGACGCCATCCGCGTAGCACTGGGTCTATAGTCAGCGGACACAGGCGGTTGGGCCTGCAAAAAAAATAGAAGTCCGAGGTCCACCGTGAACCTGAAAATATTCTTTCGCCTGCTGGCCTTCACAGCCGCCCTTGGCGGCCCGTGCACGGTGGCCCACGCAGAAGACGGCGTCTCTAAAACCACCATCGTTTTGGGGCAGTCGGTCGCGTTGACGGGGCCGTCGGCGCTACTGGGCCAATCATTCGCGCAGGGCGCAAAACTGTACTTCGACCGACTCAACGCGGCGGGTGGTGTCAATGGCCGCAGCATTGAACTGGTCACGTTGGACGATGCCGGCATACCCGACACCACGGTGTCCAACACACGCACACTGCTGGCACAAGGCGTATTGTCACTGTTTGGTTTTTACGGCTCGCCACAGCTGACGGCCGCCTATGCCAGCGTCAAGGGCAACAACGTGATGTTTTTTGCCCCCATGTCTGCAGCGGACGAATTTCGCGGCTCCATGTACCCCAATGTCTACTCGGTGCGCCCCGGCTATGCAGAAGAGGCCACCGCCATTACCCGCCATGCCGAAACCCTGGGTGTGCGCAAGTTGGCCATTTTGCATTCGGCCGACACCGAGGCGCTGGCGGCGCTGGAGTCGGCCGAACGCACCATGTCTGCGCTGGGTGCGCAGCTGATGATCAAAGCGCCGATCACCAACGTGGCCCAAGCGCTACAGACCCACCCCGAATCGGTGTTGGTCATCAGCGATCCGGCTGGCGCCGCGATAGCTATCAAAGATCTGCGTAACCGCCAGTTCCGTGGGCCGATTTACGGCTTCTCCAACACCGGCGAGAGTCTGTTGGCCGACCTTCTGGGCCCCGTGGGAGCCGGCGTCGTCGTGGCGCGCGTGGTGCCTAAAAGCGACAATGCCAAGTTTGGCTTGGTGCGTGACATGCAGGCCGACCTTGCCGCCGCCAAGTTAGGCAAACCCAATGTCTATTTGCTGGAAGGTTATATCGCCGCACGGGTGTATGCCACGGCCCTGGGCAACGCAGGCAAGGACCCGACGCGGGCCAAACTGCGCCGCGCCATGGACGGCTTGGTCGACGTCAACATCGGCGATTTCCGTGTGCACTTCGCTCAGGACCGCGTCGCCTCGCGCATGGTGCAATTGGGCGTTATCGATTCACTGGGTCGCGTCCGCGAATAAGCCCACCCTACACGCCATGGCCGCAACATTGGGCTATGCCCTCTTCCCTACGGCATTGGGCCACTGCGGCATAGCCTGGAGTGAGCGGGGCCTGACCGGGGTTCTACTACCCGCAGCGGATGAAGCGACGACGCGCGCAACCGTGGCCCGCAGGTTTGCCGGTTGCAGCGAGATCGCCCCACCGGCCCAGGTGCAGGAAGCGATACAGGCGGTAACTGCACTGCTGCTGGGCAGCCCACCGAAACCTGTCGATTTGACCCACTTGGTGCTCGACATGGATGGTGTGCCGCCCTTCCACCAACGCGTATATGCATTGGCCCGCAAGATGGCACCAGGGGAGACCACTACCTATGGCGAACTGGCCCAGCAACTAGGCGAGCCCGGCGCGGCACGTGCAGTAGGCCAGGCATTGGGACATAACCCCTTTGCACCGGTGGTGCCCTGCCACCGGATATTGGCAGCTGGTGGAAGGTCCGGCGGTTTCTCCGCCCCCGGCGGCGTGACCACCAAGTTGCGCATGCTGCTAACGGAGCGGGCGCAGTTCAACGGGCCGGGGTTGTTTGACGGGTCATCGGAGTCCCCAAACTGATGCGCTTGGTGGATATATTTCTGGAGCGGTTCAGTACGGCCCTGCTCTCTGCTTGTCAGACCACGCTAGGCTGGCGCACGGACTTCAAACGCCGCCACATCGCCCTCAACTGCAGTCCCATGCTCCTGGGGACTTTGCCTTGCCTGGGCTTGGCCTCCCCTTCTATCGGAACGTTCAGCTCCCAAGCTGCAGGGTAGTTGTCAGCCACTTGAGTCAAGTAGCTCAAGGCCCGGGTTGTTTCAGTAGCAACGATGTCCAGATGCCTGTCGTACAAGAAGATGGACATAGGGGTAACAGAGATGGCGTCGCCTTTGACCGTAACTTCGGCGCATGCGGGCATCTCAGACCCGTTTCGTAGCCTGGCACTGGCGGCAACGATGAATTGCGCCAATTCACGCTTGGGGATCGAGGTCAATGGCGTAGGACGCACAAAGGATTCATCCTCCCCCTCTGCTTCTTCCTCTCCAATGGCCCACTCCCACACGGGATACTCCGCAAAATCTTCGCGGGTCACTTGGTACACCGTTTTGCGTGTGAAGAAGTTTGAAACCATGGCTACTTTCCTCAGTGAGAGATCTTGAATGTGCGATTGTGTTTATGGATAGCAACCGTTTCCCCCAACCCCGCAAGACCTGTTTTTTCTTGCGAGGGCATGGACTTGAACAAGTCCCAGCTGCTCGCAGCGTCGCTGGGTATGCAGGCGTCACGGATCATGAACGCCGCAGCGGCCATACACCCGGCACCCCTGCCGATCAAGACGGCTTTGGTTTTGGTTGAGGTGGCGGGCATGGCTAACCTTTGTTTTGAATGTGGCAAGTAGCACACGGAGCCTGTCGGCCGACGTGATGATCCGGACCATGGTGCCCATTCAAACCGCTTGTTTCTGTGCGCTGCGCCACTTTGCGCAGTTTTTGCTGATTAGGTTGGGTTATCGAACAAATGCGCCACACTCTGTATATGCTGGGCCATCGCCCAACAGCCCAGGAGAACCTGCTATGCCTACCGACGAACTGCAAAGTCTGTTTCGCACACTGTCCGATGAAACGTTGTCGGACCGCTGCGCCTCGGGTGACCTCACCGATGAAGCCCAGGCACAGGCTGATGCAGAACTGGTTGTGCGCGGGTTGCCGGTACCGCCGCGTCAATCAGCAGTACCAGCCCCCGAAGCTATGGCCTACCAGGGTGATTTGACAATCGTCGCCAAGGATCTATCTCCCACCGAGGCCTACCTGCTCTGCGCGTGTTTGCAGGCAGGCGGCGTGCCCGCCGAGACGGCGGACACCAATTTGGTCCAGACCAACTCGCTACTGTCCATCGCCGTGGGAGGCGCCAGTGTTCGCGTACCGGCCAATTTTGTGGATGAAGCCAAGCTTGTCATGGCGGCGTATGAACGTGGGGATTTCGCATTGGGTGACGATTTTTCTGTGGGAGAAATCGCTCCGTAGCCCTTGTGGAATAAGCGTATTCTGCTATCAAATATATAGCATTTCTCTCATCTACCCAGGACAGCGGCCGCTGCGGCACCTGCCAGTTGCTGCACCACCTGCGCCATGGTGGGCCGTGCGGCGGGCGTATCGTCCATGCAGTCATGGGCGAGCGCTTTGAGCGCAGCCACGTCGGCGGGCTCGGCCAGTTCTTCCAGCAAACACCCACACGCCCGCACCTCCAGCGCTTGCAGCGCACGGCTGGTCTCAGGCTGGTCCGCAGGCAACAGTGTGCCTGCGCCAAAATCGCTCAACAACGCATGTCCGTTGGCCGGATTCCACAAGATGTTGTGCGCATACAAGTCACCATGCATCACGCCCTGCTGGTGCAAATGGGCCACGGCCTCGGCCATGCCCAGAGCCAGGCGCAACGCCACGGGTGTAGGGATGCGCAACCCGGCAGCGTAGAGGTCGCGCGTGCAGGTCTCCAAGTTGGGGGGGCTTGCAAGGTTTGTGTACGTGGGGGGTATCAGCGGTAGCAACAAGCCGCGTGTGCCGTGCGGGTGGTCGGCCAACTCAGCGCTGGGCGTGCACAGCGCCGGGTGCTGGCCGGCTGCCAAGCAGGCGGCAAGCTCGTGCTCGGGCAAGCCATCGCTGGTCACAGCGCCCTTGAACAGTTTGAGCGCCAAGCCCTGCGTGTTGCCCTCCTGGTGCACGCGGTAGATATGGCCAGACGCGCCCTCGCCCAGCAGGCCATCCACACGCAACTGCGCCCACGGCACGCGGACCATAGTCCGGGACGTGGGGCGGTGCCAGCCCAAAGGGTTACCGGCCAAGGCCAGCCAGCTCAGGCGCGGCAAATCCGCCAACCACGACGGCAGTTGCGCAAATTGATTGGCAGACAGACGCAGCAGCTCCAGCTGGTGTGAGTTGGCCAGCTCCTCTGGCAACCCGTGCAATTTGGTTGCCGGCCAGCATCAGTTTTTGCAGGGCCGGGCGTTGGCCCACTTCGGTCGGCAATTGGGCAATGGCGTTGTCGGTCAGGACCAACCAGCGCAACAGCGGCGGCATTGCGGCGCCCGGCACATGGTGAATGCGGCAGGCTTTGAACCCGACCAATTGCATGGCCGCGCAATCGCCCAGCACCTCAGGCAGTTGGGTGAAGGGGTTGTTGGAACAGAAGATGACTTTGAGCCGGTGCAGGCGCGGCAGCTCGTGCGGCAGCGTGCTGAGCTGGTTACCCGAGAGATTGAGCACTTCCAGCGTGTCTGCCAGGTCAAACACCTCGGGCGGCAGCGTGTGCAGACCACAGGACAGGTCCAGGCGGCGGGTGCCTATGAGCGCGCCGCTGCGCAGTTGTTCAAGGGTGTGCATGCAAGCCGGGGAGAAAAATTGCAGTGCAGTCAGCCGAGAAAATCAACTGTCTTTTTTGGTGATGATGCGGTCACCCCTGCGCGGCGCACCCGCGCGCCCGGCCTTGGACCAGTCGTAGTCGTGCCCATCCGGCGTCTTGCCATCCACAATGGCATCCACACCCTGCTTGCCAACATGCTGCGGGTTTTCGTTGGCCATGGTCACAAAGGAGTAGCCCGCATCACGCTTTTCTTTGGTGATCTGCAGCGCCTGCACGATCTGCGAGGCTTCTTGGCCGTGTGCGTTGTTGTCGTGGTCAGTCCAGTAAATTTTAAACATGGTGAATTCTAGGGGTGCAGATACTCGGCATACACAGCCACGTGTGTTTTCATTATTCTGCTCACTGGACAGCACTAGCGGCTTGACCCTCGCCTTACGTGAGGGTTGATACTAGGACTTTTGTTGGGCTCGTGTGCGCCCACCACTGCCCAAGGAGCCCCGCGTGTTGTTATTGAAAGTTGGCGAACTGGCCACCCGCGCGGGCCTGACGGTGCGCACGCTGCACCACTACGACACCATAGCGTTGCTCAAACCCTCGGCCCGCACGGACGCTGGCTACCGCCTGTACAACCAAGACGATGTGGCCCAGCTGCACGCCATCCAGGCGCTGCGCCACATGGGGCTGTCGCTGGCCGACGTGGGCGACATGCTGGCCCGCGGTGGCGAAGGCCTGGGCGACACCATCGCCCGCCAGATCCGCACGCTGGGCCATGAGATCAACCAAGCCACCGAACTGCAGGCGCGGCTTCAACTGCTGCAAGAGCGCCTGGCCACCGGCAGCGCACCCGACATGGCGGACTGGCTGCACACCCTGTCGTTGATGAACACGTTCTCCAAATACTTCAGCGCCGCCGAAATTAAACGCATCCTGGACAACCGCAAGGCACAAAGTGCCGTCTGGGAGCCGCTGATCGCCGAGGTCCGCGCGGCCATGGAACAGCAACTGGCGGCCGACAGCAAGACCGTGCAATCGCTGGCCCTGCGCTGGATGAACCTGACGCTGGCGATGATGGACGATGACTTCAAGCTGATCGACCGTTGGGGCCAGATGTACAACACCGAATCCAAGGGTCAGTTCCAGAACGGCCCGGGGCCGGACGTGGTCGACTACATCAACGCCGCCATTGCGCTGCGCATGGCGGCAATGCTGCGCCACATGACACTGGCGGAACTGCATACGCTGCGCACCGGGCCGCAGGCCGACATCGACGAGCTGGCGCGCGACGCCCACGCGCTGCACGCAGAAAATGCCGATCTCGCAGGGCCGGCCGCACGCGCGCTGGTCGCACGCTGGGAGCAATTCATGCTGCTGGTGTGCGGAAACAAACCCGCACTGCTGCGCAAGCTCATCGTGGCCTACTCGGCCGAGTCGCTGCTGCACGGCACTACGGTTTTTGACAGCGTGGCGCTGGAGGTCATCAAACGGGCGATGGACGTGCAGGGCCACCCACTGGCAAATCCGCTCTTCGACAACAGCTAAAAAAGCGCTTGACCCTCACGCAGCGTCAGGTCTGACCATTGCGGTTTTGGATATGCCAACGCAATAAGAAAGGTCTGACCATGAGCCCACAACAACACCCACCCAACCCCGACCGCGCCTCACTGATGCGCGACAAAAACTTTGTCTGGCTGATGACTGGCTCCATCATCTCCATGCTGGGTGACCAGTTCACGCTGGTAGCCCTGCCCTGGCTGGTGCTGCGCATGACCGGCGACACGCTGGTGCTGGGCACGGTGCTGGGGCTGATGAGCCTGCCACGCGCGCTGTTTATCCTGATCGGCGGCGCCGTGGTGGATCGGTATTCCCCCAAGAAGGTGCTGATGATCACCAAGTACATCAACACCGTGCTGCTGGCCGTGCTGGCCGCCCTGGTGCTAGCGGGCGGGCTGACGCTGTGGGCCGTGTACGCGTTGGCCTTTGCGATCGGGCTAGCGACCGCCTTCAGCATTCCATCGGCTACGTCCATGCTGCCGCATGTGATGCCCCGCGCCCAATTGCCCGCCGCCAATGGTGTGATGATGGGCTTGCGCCAGTTGTCGATGTTCCTCGGCCCGCTGTTGGCGGGTTTGCTGATCGTGCTGTTTGGCGATGGGCCGACCGGCAGCGCCACCGCGGGTGCCGTGACCGATGCACGCGGCTTGG
Organism: Rhodoferax sp.; assembly: GCA_025351745.1. Classification (GTDB taxonomy): domain Bacteria; phylum Pseudomonadota; class Gammaproteobacteria; order Burkholderiales; family Burkholderiaceae_C; genus Allorhodoferax. The sequence continues at coordinate 1,156 of JANXVI010000338.1, read as the reverse complement.
GCGTGGCCTTTGGCATTGACGCGCTGAGCTTTTTGGCGTCAGCCTGGACCTTGTCCCAGGTGCGCCTGCGCAGCCAGGTTGCGGCCAACCCGGCGGCGCCGGCCCCCGCCAATCAGGCGGTGTTTGCGGCGGTGGGCGCGGGTCTGCGCCATCTGTGGAATGACCGCGACATGCGCCTTTGCTTCATCTACTGGGGCGTGGTGGCGGTGTTGATCACGGGGCCCGTGCAGATTGCCGTGCCGGTACTGGCAACTACGCTGAACCTGGGTGCTGCGGCGCTGGGCATCTTGCTGGGTGCACACGGTGCAGGTACCTTGATCGGTATGGCGGTGTCGGGCGCGAAGCCGGGCATGCGCCTGGGTACGCTGGGCATGACGATGCTGGTGGTCGATGTAGTGGTGGGCGCGCTGTTCATGCCCATGGGCCTGATCACCGCCACATGGCAGGGCGCGGCATTGCTGGGCGCTGTCGGTGTGCTGGGTGGCTTCATGCAGGTGTCGATCTTCACGTGGCTCCAACGGCGCACGCCGCCAGCGCTGATGGGTCGGGTGATGAGCATGTTCATGTTCATCTTCCTCGGGCTGGCTCCGCTGTCGGGTGCGGTCACAGGCTGGATGTTGCGCTCGATCACGCTGACCCAGCTGTTTGTCGGTAGCGGCGGGCTGCTGGTGTGCATCGCATTGTTGGCCCTGGTGGGATCGCCGGTGCGGCAGGTGACGGATGAGGCAAGGCCAGTGCCCAGCCATTAGCCCTCAACCACGCCCGTGCCAAACAACTGTCAAACCCCACCGCGCACTTTGTCCGACGAAACTTTGCTGACTACCCACACACTCAGCGGCACCAACAGTCGGCCCACCCATTTGTGCCACCCAAATATGAACGTCCAAGTCAGCTTATCTGCAGTCGTCATATTGGATCTTTGGTACAAACTCCAGTCCCACACGAGGCAAAAAATGAGCCACGGAACAGAAAGGGCCAGGACCATCAGCAGTCCGCGCGCCCGGAGCCGCCCAAAGACAACCCACGCATACAGGCCTGCAAGCAGTGCCAAAGGAAGTTCAAAAAACAGTACCGGGTACAAGTAGAACCAAGTTCGGCTTACGTCCGGCGGTAGCAGCCAGCTGCGTACTGGTGTAGTCGCCAACACCAGAAAATC
>JANXVI010000329.1 GCA_025351745.1 Rhodoferax sp. | reverse complement strand
GGAACTGCTCCATGTCCTTCATGATGTCCTCGCGGGACAGCAAAAATTCCAGCTCCCCCTGGCGGTCGGTGTAGCGGGCAAGTTGTTGGCGGAGAAAGGGTTTCATGGATCAATGATTTGGAGAGTATTCAGCGCAACGACCGTAAGGCCCAAGCCGAAGCGAAATAACAAAATGTGGCTGTTAAGCCCCCCTCTCGCCCCCTGGGGGAGAGGGGCTGGGGGAGAGTGGGTGCCAGCGCAGCTAACGCTCTTTGCGCAAGAAGAAATGCTGAATCGCCGAACTAGCCCGCTCACGGGCAGAAGCGTCACCCGCATGCAATTCCGCCATAGCCCCATGCAGCATCTTCTGCGTCAGCCCCTTGGACAAGGCTTCGAGTACCGCATCCACATCCTCACCCTTGGCCAACAGCTTGCGCGCCCGCGCCAACTCGGCCGCACGCCAGGCATCGGCCTGCGCATTGAGCTGCTGGATCAGCGGCACCGATCCACGCTGGTCCACCCAGTGCATGAAGCTCTGCACACCGGCATCCACAATTGCCTCGGCCTGGGCCACGGCCGCCTGGCGGCTGGCCTGCGCGGTCTGCACCACGCCGGCCAGGTCGTCTACGGTGTACAGGTAGACGTCTTCCAGCGCCTTGACCTCGACCTCGATGTCACGCGGCACGGCCAGGTCGACCATGAACATGGGGCGGTGGCGGCGTTTCTTCAGCGCGCGCTCAACGGCGCCCAGGCCGATGATGGGCAGCGTGCTGGCAGTGCAGCTGATGACGATGTCGAATTCATGCAAACGGTCGGGCAGGTCGGCCAGACGCATGACCTCACCGCCAAAACGGGATGCCAATTTTTCGCCCCGCTCCAGTGTGCGGTTGGCGATGGCCAATGCCTTGGGCGACTTGGCGGCAAAGTGCGTGGCGCACAGTTCGATCATTTCGCCGGCGCCAACAAACAGGACTTTGACCTTGCCCAGGTCTTCAAACAGATTGCCCGCCAGGCGCACAGCTGCTGCAGCCATGCTGATGCTGTGGGCGCCGATTTCGGTGGACGTGCGCACCTCTTTAGCGACGGCAAAGGAGCGCTGGAACATCTGGGAGAGTGTGGTGCCCAGCGCACCGGCGGCGTCGGCTGCACGCACGGCGTCCTTCAACTGGCCCAGTATCTGTGGCTCGCCCAGCACCATGGAATCCAGCCCGCTGGCCACGCGGAAGGCGTGGCGCGCCGCCTGTCCATCCTGGCGGGTGTAGGTATGGGCGCGCAGCGCATCGGGCGAAATGCCGGCGGAGTTGGCCAGCCAGCCCAAGGTAGGCTCCAGCTCAAACTGTTCACCGGCGCAATAAATCTCGGTGCGGTTGCAGGTGGAGACAATCGCCGCCTCGGGCATGCGCTGCAGCGTCTGGCGCAGGCCGTGCAACTGCGGGGCGATCTGGTCCATGGCGAACGCAAACCGACCGCGCAAATCCAGAGGTGCGGTGGTGTGGTTGATGCCTAGGGTCCAGACGGCCATGCGGGGAAACTTTGGGGGGTTAAACCGTGATTATAAAATCGGACCCACTTCATCTACCTGACGGCCCCTAAGTGGTCGCTCCGCATGGGCCCTTTGGACGAAATCCTGCACCTGATCAACTTCTGCGCCCCGGCCTTGGTGGTGGGCATGGTATTGGCCGTGCTGAGCCCATGGCTTATGGGAAAACGCCCGTCAGCCCCCGGATTCATTGCACAGGCAGCTATGAATTGTGTAGCGGGTGTGCTGGCCTTGGGGCTGGGGCTGTGGTTCTTCGGTAACGACGGCAAGATGGCCAGCTACGCGGCCATGGTGGTGGTATGCGCCATCAGCCAGGCGTTAGCGCTGCGGCGCTGAGGTTCTTCCCCGGTCTTGGGGGGCATCTCTTCCTCCCCTGTACTTCCGTTGAAATTTCCGACTGGGGCATTCACTTGCCTAGCGTAAACCTTGAAAGCTAGGTCAGATGCACAACGTTGAGTCTGCCGTCGGTGCCCAGGCCGAGTCGCCGCCCTTACAATAAAATTTGTTTTAAATTAGTATCAGTTCGTGTAAAAATTGGTACATTAACTGCATATATTAATGGCCGCCAAAAAACGCACTCTCTCCGCTGCTGAACAACTGCGTCTGCGCAACATTCTGCAGATTGCCACGGTGCAGGCGCTAATGGCGTCCCGGCGCTGGGAGCCGGGAGATATTGCCTTTCAGGGTGGTACTTCTCTGCATTTGGCCCACGGCTCGGTCCGTTACAGCGAGGATTTGGACTTTATGGTCCGTGGTGGCTTGTCGCTGGCGGGCCTGTCTCGTGCGGTACTCAATCACTTGAGTCTCCCGGCCGATATTCCGAACGATCTGGGCGTGTCGGTGAGTGTTGGCAAAGATGAGAAGAATCCGCATTCTTTTTATGTGACCTTGGGCGGGCCGGATGTTTTGGGAAGTGCAAAGGTCAAGATTGAGTTGCGGCAAACGCCAGACGACGCACTCAAGTCGCTGCAAGTGTTGGTATCAACCATCGCCTCTAGTGCCGGGCAGGCCTTTGTGCCTACGCTCTCTTTGTCAGAGATCCACGCCGACAAGGTGTATGCCTTAGGCGCCAGAAAACGCATTAAACCGCGGGATATTTTTGATCTTTGGTGGTTGGACCAGAAGCAGCTTCCC
>JANXVI010000321.1 GCA_025351745.1 Rhodoferax sp. | reverse complement strand
GGTGGAGCCTGCGGACGGCAAGGCCTACGACCGCGACCCACGCTCCATCGCCAAGCGCGCCGAAGCCTACCTTAAGGCCTCTGGTATTGGTGACACGGCCTACTTCGGTCCCGAGCCAGAATTCTTCATCTTTGACGACGTGCGCTGGAACACCGATATGTCCGGCACCTTCTTCAAGATCGACGAAGGTGAAGCACCCTGGAATTCGGGCAAGAAAATGGAAGGCGGTAACAAGGGCCACCGTCCCACCGTCAAGGGCGGCTACTTCCCGGTGCCACCCGTTGACAGCACGCAAGACATGCGCGCCGAAATGTCCCTGATCCTCGAATCACTTGGCATCCCGGTCGAAGTTTTTCACCACGAAGTGGCGGGCGCTGGCCAGAACGAAATCGGCACGAAGTTCAGCACCCTGGTGCAACGCGCCGACTGGACCCAAATGTTGAAGTACGTGGTGCAAAACGTGGCCCATGCCTATGGCAAGACCGCGACCTTCATGCCCAAGCCCATCGTTGGCGACAACGGTTCCGGCATGCACGTGCACCAGTCCATCTGGAAAGACGGCAAGAACCTGTTCGCCGGCGACGGTTATGCCGGTCTGTCTGATTTCGCCTTGTACTACGTGGGCGGCATCATCAAGCACGCACGTGCTTTGAACGCCATCACCAACCCTGGTACCAACAGCTACAAGCGCCTGGTACCTGGTTACGAAGCACCGGTCAAACTGGCTTATTCTGCCAAGAACCGCTCGGCATCGATCCGCATCCCGTTTGTGGCCAACCCCAAGGGCCGCCGTATTGAAGCGCGTTTCCCCGATCCGCTGATGAACCCTTACCTCGGCTTCTCGGCCTTGATGATGGCCGGTCTGGACGGAGTGGAAAACAAGATCCACCCCGGCGAAGCTGCCACCAAGGATCTGTACCATTTGCCACCCGAAGAAGACGCATTGATCCCAACCGTCTGCCACAGCCTGGACCAGGCACTAGACTGCCTGAACGCCGACCGTGGCTTCCTGACCAAGGGCGGTGTTTTCACCGACAGCATGATCGACGCCTACATTGAATTGAAGATGGGCGAAGTCACACGCTTGCGCATGGCGACCCACCCGATTGAGTTCGACATGTACTATTCGCTGTAACACCTTAAAATTGGTGCTGTTTGAAAAAGGACGGCCGGTGCCGTCCTTTTTTATTGAAACCAATTGTTGCAATAGGAGTCCAACAACGATATGCAAGCTGTGAGGATTTTGTTTTTCGCGCCTTTTGACGCATACTGCCTACTCAGCCCTGCACACCGTTGCGTGGACACAGAATGAAAATTGTTTTACTACTCCCCCTGTTGGCAAGCTTGGCGGGCACTGCCAGTTGGGCCCAAGACCGCATCTACCGTTGCGGTAACGAATACACCAACACCGTACCTGAATCCCAAGCTAAAAACTGCAAACTGATTTCCGGTGGCAACGTCACTGTGGTGCAATCGCAGAAGCCAAACGCCAACCGCGTGGCGGCGGCAACCCAGTCGGGCCAACGCGTGGACGCGGGTGACCAGCGTGCCAAAGACTCGGATTCACGCTTGATTCTGGAATCTGAGCTGAAGAAGGCCGAAGCGCGCCGTGCTGAACTGTTGAAGGAATACAACAACGGCGAACCGGACAGGCTGGGCCCCGAGACGCGCAATAACCAGAAATACATTGACCGTGTCGCGGAACTGAAGGCTAACATCAGCCGCATTGAAAGCGATATTGAAGGGATCCGCCGCGAACTCAGCCGGGTACCCGCATCAGCACCGCAAGCCGTCAGCAACAACAACGCACCACGTTGAAGTAAGCGACGTGGACGCGTCCACCCCGTTCCACTCGTTTGACCTGCTCGCCACGTTGGTGGCGGTGGTAGGCCCGAATACCGACGTAACGTTCGCCAATGCCGCGCTGGAAGATGCGATGGGTATTTCGCGCCGAGCGATTGTGGGCTCTAGCTTGTCCGACGTGTTCACCGAACCCTCGCTGCTACAAAAAGCGCTGGGTGGTGCGCGCGAGAACGCGTTCGCTGTGCTGCGCTACGACGCCTTTCTCAAGCGCGCCACGGGGGAGCCCATGCCTGTGCATGTCATCATCACCTGGACCGAGCCCGTCGAATCCATCATCGTCGAAATGGTACCGCTGGAGCAGCAGACCCGACAAGACCGTGAGGAGCGTCTGGCCGAACAGGCCCAGACCAACAAAGAGCTGATTCGCAACCTGGCCCACGAAATCAAGAATCCGCTGGGGGGAATTCGCGGTGCAGCGCAGTTATTAGAGATGGAGATGGAATCCACCGAGTTGACTGAATATACCCAGGTCATCATCCGCGAGGCCGATCGCCTGCAAAGTCTGGTGGATCGTCTGCTGGCACCCCACCGCAGGCCGCACCTGGTGACCGACGTCAACATCCACGAAGTATGTGAGCGGGTGCGCTCGCTGATCCTGGCTGAATTCCCAAAGGGCCTGCGCGTCATCCGGGATTACGATATTTCTATTCCTGAATTCCGCGGTGACCACGAGCAGTTGATCCAGACCGTGCTCAACATCGCACACAACGCCTGTCAGGCCCTCGCAGAGCGCATTGCGGCGGGTGATGCCAACCTCACGTTCCGCACCCGTGTGCTGCGCCAGATCACTTTCGGCAAGCAGCGCTATCGGTTGGCATTGGAATTGCATGTTATCGATAACGGACCTGGTGTGCCAGATTCGATCAAGGACCGCATTTTCTATCCGCTGGTGTCGGGCAGGGAAGGTGGTTCTGGCCTGGGGCTGACATTGGCGCAAACCTTTGTTCAGCAACACCATGGCTTGATCGAGGTCGATAGCGTGCCAGGCCGTACGGATTTCAAGATATTGATTCCGTTACCTTGAAGTGTTGAGGACAGAGCTAATCACTGCGTGTAACTGCGGTCTGTCCCGCAAGTTTTTATATGGTTGAGGACAGAGCAGGCCCACAAAGCCTGGCTGGACTGTCCCGCACAGGCTAAAGGAGCGCAAACGTAATGAAGCCAATTTGGATAGTAGATGATGACCAGTCCATACGCTTCGTACTGGAGAAGGCGTTATTGCGTGAACACCTGCCCACACGCAGCTTCTCGAATTCCCGTGATGTGCTGGCGGCGCTGAACTCCGCCGCCGATGACGAGGGTCCCCAGATTCTGGTCAGTGACATTCGCATGCCGGGTGGCTCAGGCCTGGAGTTGCTGGAAAAGGTCAAGGCCAAGCATCCGGGACTGCCTGTCATTATCATGACGGCGTTTTCCGATCTGGACAGTGCGGTCAGCGCCTTCCAGGGCGGTGCCTTTGAGTACCTGCCCAAGCCATTCGATTTGCCCAAGGCCGTGGAGCTGATCCGCCGCGCTGTAGAAGAGAGCCAGCGCGAAGAAGTAGCCGAAGAGCGCATGAGCGAGACGCCCGAGATGCTGGGCCAGGCGCCCGCCATGCAAGACGTGTTCCGCGCCATTGGTCGTTTGAGCCAGAGCAATGTCACGGTCATGATCACCGGCGAGTCGGGTTCGGGCAAAGAGCTGGTGGCGCGTGCGCTGCACAAGCATTCGCCCCGCGCCAATGGTCCGTTTGTGGCCATCAACACCGCCGCCATCCCCAAGGACCTGCTGGAGAGCGAACTCTTTGGCCATGAGCGGGGCGCCTTCACCGGCGCGCAAACCATGCGCCGGGGGCGCTTCGAGCAGGCCGATGGCGGTACCTTGTTTTTGGACGAAATTGGCGACATGCCTTTTGAGTTGCAGACCCGCTTGCTGCGTGTGCTGAGCGACGGTCATTTCTACCGTGTCGGTGGGCACAGTGCCGTCAAGTCGAATGTGCGCGTGATTGCCGCCACGCACCAGGACTTGGAGCAGCGCGTCAAAGACGGCGCTTTTCGCGAAGACCTCTTTCACCGCCTCAATGTCATCCGCTTGCGCTTGCCGGCCCTACGGGAGCGCAAAGAAGACATCGCCATGCTGACACGGCACTTCTTGCAGCAAAGTGCACAACAGTTGGGCGTGGAGCCCAAGCGCATAGCGGATGCAGCGCTGTCCTGGCTGGAAGCATTCAACTTTCCAGGCAATGTGCGCCAGCTCGAAAACGTGTGTCACTGGCTGACCGTCATGGCCCCGGCGCAGATGGTGGAGGCCAAGGACTTGCCCCCAGAAGTCGGCGTGCGCATGGCGGCCGATTCCCATACCAGTGGCATGCCCGCGCCTGCGCCCACTCGCTCGGGGGTGGCGTTGTCCGATGCGTTGCCGCCCGTGTCGGCAGCAGCGCCCATGGCCGTGCCCGCGCCCGCGCCATCGGGCACGCTGGCGGGCTGGGAATCTGATTTGGAGGCAGAGGCGATAGCATTATTGGGTGCAGGCCGCACCGATGTGTGGGACGCGCTGACCCACCGCTTCGAATCACGGTTGATCCGGGCGGCTTTGGCCAACACCAAGGGTCGACGAATTGAGGCCGCACAAAAACTTGGCATTGGCCGCAACACAATTACCCGCAAAATCCAGGAGCTGGGTCTGGAATAAAAACTGGGGGCCTGCACTTGCCCGCTGCGTGTGGCTCAGTGGCCCCCACGAGTAGCCAGTCCCACCTTGGCTCCTTACACACACATCCGCACGAAAAATCCGGCGGTAGCCCTCGCCATTGCTGCGCAAGCCGCTATCGCAACAATAGCAAAGTTTCCTTTGGCCGTTGACAAATTACCGCCGCAATTATTAGGCGAAATCATGCCCTCGGCATTAAATGCATGGAGCTACTGTTTTTGGAAAGGCTGCGCACAATGGCGCTTTATACCAACAAAACCAGGAGATTGACATGCACATCGGCGTCCCCAAAGAAATCAAGAACAACGAGTACCGCGTCGGCCTGACGCCGGCCAGCATGCGCGAGCTTGCGGCTAACGGCCATCATGTCATGGTGCAGGCCAACGCGGGTACGGCTATTGGGCTGGACGATAGCCTGTACAGCGCAGCCGGTGCCGAGGTGGTCGCTACCGCCGCCGAAATCTTCCAGCGCGCAGATATGGTGGTCAAGGTCAAGGAGCCGCAAGCTGCCGAATGCGCCTTGCTGCGCGCGGGCCAAATTCTCTATACCTACCTGCATCTGGCCCCCGACCCCGAGCAGACCGCAGCGTTAATCAAGTCGGGTGCGGTGTGCATTGCCTACGAAACCATTACCGGCGCGAACGGTGGTTTGCCGCTGCTGGCACCCATGAGCGAGGTAGCGGGGCGCATGGCCATTCAGGCCGGTGCTACCCATTTGCAAAAGGAGCATGGCGGGCGCGGCTTGCTGCTGGGCGGGGTACCCGGCGTTGCGCCTGGCCACGTGGTCATCCTGGGCGCAGGCGTGGTCGGTACCAATGCCTTGCAAATGGCCGTAGGGCTGGGTGCCAGGGTGACTGTCATCGACAAGAGCGTGGACCGTTTGCGCCAGTTGGACCTGGTGTTTGGCAACCGCATCAGCACGCTGTACTCCACCGTTACCAGCATCGAGGAAGCGGTGCTGGACGCCGACCTGGTCATCGGCGGCGTGCTGGTGCCTGGCGCCGCAGCGCCCAAGCTGGTCACACGCGACCACATAGCCCGCATGAAGAAGGGCGCGGTGGTGGTGGACGTGGCCATCGACCAGGGTGGTTGCTTCGAAACCTCCCACGCCACCACGCATGCCGATCCGACTTATGTGGTCGATGGCGTGGTGCACTACTGCGTGGCCAATATGCCGGGTGCCGTGGCTCGCACGTCCACTTTTGCGCTGAACAACGCCACCATTGGCCATGCGCTCGCGCTGGCCAGCAAGGGTTGGAAGGCCGCGCTGCGCGACAACGTTCACCTGCGCCATGGCCTGAATGTCTGCGAAGGCAAGGTGACCTATGAAGCGGTTGCCCGCGATCTGGGCCTGACCTACACCAGCGCCGACAGCTTGCTCTCTTGAGGAAAACGAGGTGGTAGCCCTCGTAGAATATGGCTTTGGCGCTATCTAAGTTATAGCGGACCTAGCGTCACCACCACCGGCGCATGGTCGCTGGGGCGTACGTTCTTGCGCGGCTGCTTGTCGATCACACAGGCTTGCACCACAGGCTTGAGTGCGTTGCTGACCAGGATGTGGTCAATGCGCAGACCGCGGTTGCGTGCGAAGCCCGCGCTGCGGTAGTCCCACCACGAGTAGCTCTTGGCGGGCTGCTCGAATAAGCGATAGCTGTCATGCAACCCTAGCGCAACGAGGGCGCGCAGGTGGTAGCGCTCTTCTTCGGTGCAATGGATGGTGTCTTGCAGGCCCACAGGGTCCCATACATCGAGGTCGTCAAAGGTGATGTTGTAGTCGCCCATCAGCACCAGCTTCGGCGTCACCTCCAGTTCGGCCTTGACCCACTGGCGCAGGCCCTTGAGCCATTCCATCTTGTATTCAAACTTGTCGCTGCCAGGTTCCTGCCCGTTGGGGAAATAGGCGCCGACGACGCGCACGCCCTCCACGGTGCCGGCAATTACCCGCGCCATGTCGTCGTCAAAGCCGGGTATGTTTTTGACAACGTCAGTGGCCGGCGTGCGCGACAAAAGGGCTACGCCGTTGTAGGTTTTTTGTCCGAACCATTGGGCGTGGTAGCCCAGTGCGTCGAACGCATCCTTCGGAAACTTGTCGTCCGTCATCTTGAGTTCTTGCAGGGCCAGCACATCGACCGGGTTGGCTTGCAGCCAGTCCAGCACCTGTGACAGGCGCACGCTTAGCGAGTTGACATTCCACGTGGCAAGTTTCATATTTAACAATCAATAGCGTGAAAAAAAATAGATCCAGGTAGCAACACATGGGGCTACACACTGATCCAAATCTTGGCTCACCGAAGTCGCAGCCAAAATGGTGAATGCAAAGCGCTATCTTGCCATGACGTTTTGATTAATTGCAGAGTGTCGCCCGGGTTGATCGCCCAATCGGCCGTTGTCCATGTGCCTGGAAGCGCAAGAACGCGCCCTGGTTTTGCAGGTACGCAAGCAGGGGGAGCAGCACGTGGCGCGCCGGACTCTCGGTTACCGCGTACCTTCTGTGTGTGGACTAAACCACTTTCAATGGGGGTGTGCCTGCTCCAGGGCCAGCTGCATGCGGTGTTCCAGCAGCGACCCGGTGAAGGGTTTGACGATGAAGTCGGTGACACCTCCGGAAATGGCGTTTTTGACCTTGTCGGAGGCAGTCTCACCGGTAATCATGATGAAGGGAAGGTGGTTCAACGCAGGTGTGGAGCGCACTTTTTCCAGCAGTTCCCGGCCCGACATCTTGGGCATATTCCAGTCGCACAAGACCAAGTCGAAGCGATCGACTTTCAGTTGCTCCCAGGCCTCGAAACCATTGGTTGCAGTGGTGACCTTGTCATACCCCAAAACTCCGAGCAGACGGCGCACAATGTCCCGCATGTCGCTGAGGTCCTCCACCACCAGGATCTTGGCATCAATCGGCTTTATCAAATTAATCCCCTCTTGGCTTGAGGCCTGTGTGTTTGGTAGACGTGCGGGCTGGTCGTGAGGTTCGCCCGCCAACGTCCGATGTCTGCGGTTGGCAGGGGCTTACCACGCAGACGGCCCCGGATTTGTTCACAAGTCAGAGGCGGTCCAGACCTCATAGTCCTCCTGCTTTAGCAGGGGTGTCAGGCTGGCGCGAATGTCGGCTTGGTCTACTGCAGTGACGACGCGGTGGCTCATACTGCTGGCGGTGTTCAGGTGGGATCGGCCAATTGGGTTGCCAGCAATTGGCGCAGGCTCGCCAGGTTAAAGGGCTTGGTCACATAACCGGTGGCCCCCTGCTGGAGGGCAGCCTCGAGCTTTTCAGGCTCGGCACTGGCCGACAAAAACACAAACGGTATGCCACGCAGGGCCGGATCGGCATGGGTGGCGGCCAGCACCTCAAAGCCGTCCATGTGCGGCATCATGACGTCACACAGGATGAAATCGGGCTTGTGGGTGCGGATGGCGTCCAAGCCCAGGCGCCCATCTGCCGCCTGCAAGACTTGGTGCCCCTCCAGCACCAAAAAACGCACCAAATTCTCTCGAATCGGTGCTTCGTCATCAATGACCAAAATGCGTGCCATGTGCAGCCTCAAACAGTGGATGGAATACTGGGCGACAGTGTGACACGAAAGCAGGTGCCACGCCCGGCCTCGCTTTCGACGGCGATGCGCCCGCCGTGCAGGTCAACTGAGTTCTTGACAATGGCCAGGCCCAGCCCGGTACCCTGGATATTGCCCACATTGCTAGACCGGTGGAACGACTCAAACAGGTGGCCAACCTCGTCGCTGGGGATGCCAATGCCCCGGTCCGAAACCTCGAAAACGGTCTCGCCGCCCTGCAGGTACACCTTGAAAGTGACCTCACCGCCCTGCGGTGAATATTTGATGGCGTTGGACAGCAGGTTGCCAAAGATATGGCCCAGCAGTTTTTCGTCGTATACACCCCAACCAACGCCCTGCGCAAACTCGGTGTGCACCGTGCAGGGAGAGTCTGGTAACTGGTTGCGGGCTTCTTCCACCAATCCAAGGCACAGCGCGACCAAATCGATTTTTCCGGGTTTGAACTCCAGCATCTGGGCGTCTACCTTGCCGATCAGCAGAACGCGGTCCAGCATGCGAGCCATGCGTTGCACACTGCTTTCAATGCTGCGGATGACATCTGCCTTTTCGTTGTCGGGCATGCGGTCGCCATAGTATTTGAGTAACTCTGCCGACGAGAGGATGGTTGCCAACGGCGTGCGGAATTCATGGCTGGTCATGGCGACAAAGCGCGAACGCAACTCGTTGAGTTCTTTCTGGCGGTCCAGCGCATCGCGGATTTCCTGTTCCGCCTGCTTGCGCTCGGTGATGTCAAGGAAAGTCCAGATCACGCCAGAGTCCGGGTCCAGCGGGCGCACGCAGCGCCCCGCCAGGTGGGCCCAGAACAGCTCGCCATTCTTGCGTTTGAGCTGGCGCTCCGCCGTGTAGGTGCCCCGCGCAGCCAACGCCTGGCGGGTTTGCGGGCCAACGGTTTGCCAGTGCGTTTCGCTGGGATGTACTATCTTGGATGATTGGCCTATCAGCTCTTCGCGGCTGTAGCCCACCATTTCGGCGAACTTGTCATTGACCCACTCGTGTTCGCGGTTGCGCGACAGAACGATGCCCACGAGAGCGCTGTTGAGGATCGCTTCGCGCTCGGACGAAGCATGGTGTAGTTCAGCTTCCAGGAGCTTGCGGTCGGTGATGTCAGAATAAAAGGTCAGCGTGGCCGGTTGCCCTTCCCACGGCACCACGGTGACGCCAATCTCCAGCCATTGGATGTCGCCATTGGGCTGCAATAGCCGGATCTGGTAGTGGTTGATGACATCTTCACCCGCCAAACGTTTGCGCCGTCGCTCCTGGATGATGGCATGGTCGTCGGGGTGTACGCGGTGCAAGAAGCCGACACCGAGAAATTCATCATGGGATATGCGGGCAATCTCTGACGCGCGCGCGTTGGCAAACACGATGTGCTCGCCTTGCAACACGATCATGCCTTCGCCGACGTTTTCGATCACCAGGCGGTAGCGCTCTTCGGAGCGGTGCAGCGTGTCGATCATCAACTTGCGTTCGGTGATGTCGGTGAAAAAAGTCATTGTGGCCGTCTGGCCTTTCCACGGAATGACCGATGCATGGACCTCCAGCCAGCGCACGCTGCTGTCCAAGTGAATGCAACGTATCTCGAACCGATCTGGCACGGCCTCACCGACCCGGCCTTTGTGCCGCAACTCGGTGACGTAGGCATGGTCATCCGGGTGCACCCAGGTCATCACGCTGAGCGCAACCACCGACTCCATGGGCCTGCGCAGAATCTCCAGCGCCATGCGGTTGGCGTACAGGACTATGCCATCTTGGTTGATGCACATGCCCTCACCCAGGTGATCTACCACCACACGATTGAAGTCTTCGGACAGTTTGATGGCTTCCTGGGCCGCACGGCGGTCGGAAATGTCGCGTATGAAAGCGCCAAATCCCAGGCTTGCGCCGGAAGTAAAGGACCAGATTGCCAGCTCTACCGCAACAAGGCTGCCGTCACGGCGCATCGCCTGGACCTCGATGACCCGGTTCAATATCGTGGACTTTCGCGTCGCTAGAAAGCGTTGCAAGCCGACCTCATGCGCTGCGCGCAGGGCTTCTGGAATGATCAGGTTGGAGAGTTGGGCGCCAACGGCCTCCTCACGGCTGAAACCCAGCAACTTTTCTGCGGCCGGGTTCCAGTCGGTGACCAAGCCCTGAGTATCCATGGCGACCACCGCATCACGTGCCAGGCTCAAGAGGTTCAGCAAATGGCTTTCACGCGCCTGCAAACGTTCAACCTCTTGTTGCAGGTTTTGTATGCTGGGCGCGGGTTTCGCTGGGAGGTGGAAACCAGGTCCAGAAGATGCGTTTGACATGGTGTACAGGGTCTCCTACAGGGACACGGTAAAGCAGGTTCCTTCGTCTATTGAGCTGCTAACGGAGATAGTTCCGCCATGCAACTCGACCGACTTTTTTACGATCGACAAGCCCAGTCCGGTGCCCGCGATGGTGCCCACGTTGCTGGCACGGTGGAATGAGTCAAACAGGTGGTGCAGTTCGTCCGCCGGAATGCCAATGCCCTGGTCACGCACCTCAAAGACCGTGCGACCGCGCTCAGTATGCACGCGCATTTGCACGTCACCCCCATCGGGGGAGTATTTGAGAGCGTTGGACAGCAGGTTGCTGAAAATATGGCGGCACAGTTTTTCATCAAAACATTGCTCGGCGGGTTCCATTTGCCAGTCCAGCACGATGGCGCTTTTGGCGCTGGTGTGTTGCAGGTTGGCCTCTTTAATCAGTTGAATGCACAACTCCTTGAGATCGATGGGCTGCGGGCTGAACTCCAGCATTTCGGCCTCGGCCTTGCCAATCAGCAGGATGCGATCCAGCATCTGGGTCATGCGCTGTACACCTGCTTCAATGGATTGCAACATGCCAAGACGCTCCTCGGCCGACACCCGATCGCTGTAATAGCGCAGCAGCTCTGCTGACGAGAGAATGGATGCCAGCGGGGTGCGAAATTCATGGCTGGTCATGGCCACGAAGCGCGAACGCAGCACATTGAGTTCGCGCTGGCGCTCCAGCGCCCCGCGGATATCATCTTCAGCCTGGCGGCGCGCGGTTACATCCAGCAGGGTCCAGATCACGCCGGCGTCTGGGTCGTTGCCTTCCACGCAGCGTCCAGCCAACAATACCCAAATTCTTTCGCCGTTTTGGCGCAGCGTGTAACGCTCGCCGTTGTAGGTTCCATGTTGGCGCAGGCTGGCTTCGGACTTGGCCCGCTCGGTCGCATAGGCCTCATCGGATTCATAAAAAATGCGCGGCGACTGGCCCATCAGGTCGTCACGGCGAAGGCCCGACATCTCGGCGCACTTTTCATTCACCCAGACTATTTTGTCCTGTATGTTGAAGCTGATGCCGACCAGGGCGGTGTTGAGCATGGCCTCGCGCTCGAACGTGGTGCGGCGCAGCGCCAACTCAGACCGGTGCACGGCCTCAAACGCCTGCATGCGCGCGATGGCGCCGCTGACATGGTGGGCCACGTGGGCCAGCACTTCGGCGTCGGCCTCGGTGTAGACAACGCCTGCGTCGTAGCTGCGGATGGCCAGCACACCGTCTACATTGCCGCGAATCCGCAGCGGGACGCCTAGCCACGCAGAAAAATTCAGATCGCCCTGTGCTTGCGTAACCAGCCCATCGCGTTGGAGTTGGGCCAGACGGGCCTTGTCCACACGCTGGGGCTTCTCGGTGCTGAATACAAATTCGGTCAAGCCCACGCGCAACGGGATGTTTTCATCCTCGAAAAACATGTCGTCCAAGGGGTGCACGTCATAGGGGTAGTTTTTGACATTACGCTCAAGGTCGATCAGGCTGATAAAGCAGCAGGGGGCCACCATCAGCTGCGCGATCAGTTCGTGCACTTTGGCGCAAAAATCGTAAAGCGATTCGCCTTGGGCCGCTTGCACCGCCAGTTGGTAGAAGACGCGGTACATCGCCTCGCTCTGGCGCCGTTGGCGCGTTTCGCGTTCCAGCTCCAGGTGTGCCATGCGCAAGGCGTCGTACGACTGTTTGCGCTCAATCGCCGTACTGACGTGGCGAGCCACAAAGGACAGCAAGTGCACGTCAGATGCCTGGTAGGCCACATTGGCGTCGTAGCTTTGCACGGTCAGCACGCCACCAACCTGGCCGTTGATGTGCAGGGGCACACCCAACCAGCTATTGAAGCTGAGGTCGCCTGTGGCCTCGGTGACGTCACCCGAACGTTGTAACTCGGAATACCTTTGTGCACTGATCAATTCGGCCTTGCCACTGCGCAGCACAAATTCGGTCAGACCACGGCGCATGGGCACATCCATCTCTTGCATGGAATCACCATCGCGCTCATCCACATAGTAGGGAAAGTTCAGCCGGCCGGGTTGCTCGCTGAGCAAGCACAGGTACAGATTCTTGGCAGGTATGAGCTCGGCCAGCAGGCGGTGCAGCGTGCCGCCAAATTCAAACAGGGTTTCTTCCCGCGTCGCGCCTTCCGCGATACGGTACAAAACCTTGTAGGTCGCACTGTTAAAGCCCGTTTCGTCGAATGCGTCCATGGTCGGGCATCAGTGCGCGGATCGGCTTGCCAAACTAAATGTGAAAGGCGGCCAATGCACCGACTGCCAAGCCAATCGCGCCAGCCGCGAACATGCAGTACTCCACCCACTTCTTTTTGGTCAACAACGCAATGGCCGCCAGCGCAATGCAGACCTGCAGCACGGTGGTGGACTGCGCCCAGCGGTGGTGCTGGTGCATTTGTTCGTCGCTCTTGTGGTCCCAGTCGGTCGCCTCAGCTTCCAGTTTGTCGGCACCTACTTTGATTTCGCCTTTTTCCTTTTCGTAGCGATCTACCTTTGCCTGGTACTTGGCCTTGTCTTCTTCCTTGGCCGACAAGTCACGCGACATTTCGGCCAGCGACTGCTTGGTGCTCTTGGACTGGAAGTAATTCCACTGGTTGGACGCTTCGGTCTTCTTGATGGCGGCGTTGTTTTTGTACAAGCCCGCGTTGGCTTGGGTGGCGCCGCCCATGTAGCCGAAGATGGCGCCTATGGTGGCGATAATGGCGGTGAACATCGCGATCTGGTTGATCATGCCGCCGGCCTCATGGCCTCCGTGGCCGCCACCGCCTTGTTGGGCGTGCTCCAGTTCGTGGTCGTGTGGGCCGTGTACGTGAAATCCGTGTCCTGACATGTTATTTTCCTTGGGGTTCTGGGTTGCGGTAGGTCACAAAACTGAAGTTCAGCCCGTTGACCGACGTGTGGGATTCTCGGGTTTTTTCTTGCCACTGCGCGCCGAATTGTGGAGCAAACGCGTCGCCTTCAAAATCGGCATCGATTTCGGTGACGACGGCTGTGTCGGCCAGGGGCAGTGTCTGGGCATATAGCTCGGCACCCCCTATAACCCATACATCGGCAAATTGCTCACAAAATGAGAGCGCCTCACGAAGGCTGGACGAGGGCTGGGCCCCTGTTTCGCTCCAACCTGCCTGGCGGGTAACGACCACGTTGGTACGTCCGGGCAGCGGGCGAAAGCGCGCGGGCAATGAGTCCCAGGTCTTGCGCCCCATGATCACAGGGCAGCCCATCGTGGTGCGCTTGAAGTGCGCCATGTCTTCTGGCAAATGCCAAGGCAGCGCGTTGTCTCGTCCGATAACGCCGTTGCGCGCCATGGCAAAAATCAGGTGCAGTTGCATGGGATCTGACCTGGTTTATACGGCAACTGGGGCCTTGATGGCAGCATGGCTTTGGTAGTCCAGCACTTCGAAATCTTCAAACTGGTAGTCGAAGATGCTGTCAGGCTTGCGCCTGATATGCAGCGTGGGGTATGGGTGGGGAGCACGGCTCAGCTGCAGTTCTACCTGTTCGTGGTGGTTGCTGTAAATATGGCAGTCGCCACCGGTCCAGATGAAATCGCCCACGTCCAGATCACACTGCTGCGCCACCATGTGGGTCAGCAGCGCGTAGCTGGCGATATTGAACGGCACGCCCAAAAACTTTTGACTACCATATCTTGTCCAATACGTTGCTGTTGCTTGTTTTGACGGGAATTCTGTATTGGACATTTCGAATTTTTGTATAAATCAGGAGGGGGTGCAGGGGGAGGGCCGAGCAATTGTGGATAAGTCATTGGTTGATTTCGAGGCATTCTAGTCATCCACCCGCCACATTCAGGACGCACCCCGCCTCCGAAAAACTTTAAGTTGCACCTATTCGGCTCCAAAGAGTGGGCTTTGTTTAGCGAGGGCCACGCGATTCCAGTTTCTTTGGGTTCCGCGCTTCAAATAGGCGCGCAACTGGGACCGAAAAGGCGCCGGCAAGCTTCTGGATGATGTCGGGCGCGTTGTGGATGCAACGCTCAATTTGGCTAACGGTGGTCGAATGAATTCCAGCCAAGTCGGCCAATTCCTTCTGAGTAAGTCCAGCTTTCTTTCTCATCTGCTGAACATTGATGGCCAGCAAAGTCCGCGCTTCTGGCTCCCGTACCGCTCTTGGATTATCCCGTTCCTGATTGCCAATTACGCCAATCTCGGCCTTCTCGCTCGCATGTAGCCGAAGGCGCTTTACCAACTCTTCGGGGTGCAAGTCGACAGCCTGCGCAATTCTAAAAATGGTCTCAATAGTGGGGTTTCGCTGTCCACGCTCCATCAAACTTATGAAACTGCGCGCAATCCCCGCTCTTAAAGCGAGGTCGGCTTGAGTAAATTCATTTGCAACTCGCAGCTCAACTAAGAGCTTAGCGAAGGCGCTTTCTATCGTCATACATGGGGATTAGTTAGCCCCCATTCTTTAGCTTGAGCGTCTGCTAAACTAGTACTATAGTACGCACAATTAGAGCATTGCTCCTATTTGCATTCCCAGAAGTGGTCAGTTTCGAGCCTCTAGCTTCGGTCGGGGCATACGAGTTTTTTGCAACTTCGCGGATAGCGAGCAACACACAGTCAATTAATTTGACTTCAGAAGATTGTTAATGGAACAGAACAAGTGAAAGAAGCCCCCGTTACCGCGCGCCCCGTCCACGTCCTGCAGGGCTGGAAGGCAATCGGCATCGGTGACGCAGTTTTTTTTGAAGGCTGTCTCGAAAGCATGGAACGCATCTGGACCGGGCAAATTGAGTACTTTGGCCGCTCCAAGTCGGGATTTTCACTAGGGCCCTACTTGAACATAGCATTCCACTAAGAGCTCCCCTTTTTTGCAAAAATGACCCCAAGGACCTTCTCAGAAATCTTGCGAGCAATCTTGCCGGCACCAGGCATAGGGGCTTTATTGGCTAGCTCCTCCACCAAATCAGGGAGGTGTTTCAGGGCCATTTTGGCAACATCATCGGGAATGCCGACACGGCGCATCAACGCGAATGCCGATTCGTGAAGTCCTCTGCGGTATTTTTTTGGTAGGCCGGAGATTTCAACAAATGAGTTCCAAAGGCTAGTCAGCGTCTTGTTGAACGAACTACCCGTGTCTCCGCCGTAGAGCAAAGCGGGTTCATTCAAGGCAAGCCTGTCAATTGCCTGCAACACCAGTCCTCGTGACTGCTCACGAAGAGGACCAAAGTGAGACTCAAGGGGGCCACCTTCGGCAAAGCAAGTTGCGACAATCTCGTGATACCCAAATTGGGAAAATGATTGACGATTTTTCTCAACCCATGTCTGCATCGGGTCCTCATTTTCACAACCGGTAACGACCAAAAGAACCGGGATTTTCCTTTGCGCCAGCTTCTCCACAAAGAACTTGTGGTCGTCTTCGAATTCCTTGGTGATTCGTGAAGCTCGTATTACATGTACAAGAAGGCTAAAGCCATCTTTGGCTCGTTCAAGTAGTTCTACAAGTTGAAGTACTGCCTTGTCAGCTGGTACTGTCCCATCTCTACCTTCATGAAGCCCCACTGTGTCAATCAGCTCTATTTTTTTGCCTTCTGAAGCAAATACGCCATATTGATGAGATTTCGCGGTGACGCCCTTGGCTCCGCCATCGGTTGGCCTGGAGCGACCGGACAATACATTGCATAAGCTCGTCTTACCAATCCCTGTCGCCCCAAAGACGAGCACCCGTGTTTTGTTCATGCTGATGTTTCGATGTATTTGGACCAAAACTTAACCCACAGACGAAGTTGGCTGCCAGGTCCAACCCGGAGCGTCCGGTATCAATGAAGCTTTAGCCAGAAGAGCGCAGCTTTAGCTTCTACATTCCCTTGCGCCGCTGACAGCCTGTACCAGCGTATGGCTTCCGCCTCGTCCTTGGCAAGCCCGCATAGCCCGTATTGGTAGCAATTTCCGAGGTCGTGCTGCGCAACGGCATATCCTTGTTCAGCTGCTTTGCGGTACCACCTGAGTGACTCAACCTCATCCTTATTTAACCCGCCAAGACCTTTCGCGTAATAAATTCCAATCGCCCGTTGCGCCAGTGCCTCTCCCTGCTCTGCTGAGCTACGAAACCATCTGAGCGCTTCCGCCTCGTCCCTCTTGAGCCAGGCTTGACCCAATGCATAGAATCGTCCAAGGTTGTATTGCCCAAGTGCGTGGCCCTGTCCTGCGGACTTCCGAAACCACTTGAGCGCTTCAACTTCGTCAACATCGAGTCCGCCTTTGCCGCTTGCGTAAAACAAGCCCAAGCTATTTTCTGCGACGGCAAGCCCCTGCTCAGCTGCCTTGCGATACCATTTCAGTGCCTCTGCATCGTCTCTTGTTAGTCCCCCGAGACTCTTAGCGTAAGAATAGCCGATGGCAAATTGAGCAAGTGCATTGTTTTGTTCGGCTGCTCTCCGATACCATCGAACTGCCTCAGCTTCGTCTTTGTTGAGCCCACCCAGACCAGTCGCATAAAAGAGACCCAGGTTGTGTTGCGCCAACGCATACCCTCGCTCAGCAGACTTGCGATACCACTTGGCTGCCTCGACATCATTTTTCAGTCCGGCTTGGGCCTTTTCGTAGATGACGCCAACGTTGTATTGTGCAACTGAATCCCCTTGCTCAGCAGGCTTTCGATACCATTTGAGCGCTTCTGCTTCGTCTTTATGAAGCCCACCCTGACCGTTTGCGTAGAAGACTCCTAGGCTAAATTGCGCATTGCCCAAACCCTGGTCGGCTGACCTGCGAAACCATTTGAGTGCCTCGACTTCGTCCTTGGAAAACCCACCAAGTCCATTCGCGTAGTAGACGCCCACATTGAACTGTGCAACGGCGAATCCCTGCTCAGCTGACTTGCGCAACCATTTGGCCGCCTCGACCTGGTCTTTTACAAGCCCACCTAACCCACTGTCGTAATACGCGCCCAGATTGAATTGTGCAACTGCATATCCCTGGTCAGCAGACTTTCGAAACCACTTGAGAGCCTCGGCCTCGTCTTTAACAAGCCCACCGAGCCCGTTCGCATAAAAGCAGCCAAGGTTATATTGCGCCATAGCGTATCCCTGGTCGGCTGACTTGCGAAACCATTTCAGCGCCTCGGCTTCGCCCTTCAGCCCGTCCCGACCAACTCCATAGAACATGCCAAGCTTGTACTGGTCAGTGGCGTTGCCTTTTTCACCTGAAAGCCGAAGTTGCTTCAGTTCTTCTGCGTTGACATTAGGAACAACCTGCCCAGTGGGAAAGGTTTCGGCATGGCCCACGGACAGGCTCGCGGCCAAGACCAACTCAAGGAGTTTCAGGGCTGTGCGTTGGATTGGTTTCTTCATAGCGCGAATGCAATGTCTCGCGTTACCTGTCAGCATTCGTCACTCGTGCTTCTGCTCCAAAGCCGGGCTGGCATTGGCAACGCGCTTATTTCGTCTGGACTGCACCCATAGGCCAATTACAAACACTGGGATTCCCAAATACACCATCACGAAGTTCGCCAACTGAGTTCCGAAGGAAAACGAGTCTCTTGGGCTAAAAACAGCTGCGAAGACTCCTGACAAGACCACTGTTACCAGCAGAAGTAACCCAAGGTATTTGAATCCCGTTTTCATCTACTTTCCTTTTGGGCAACAACTGTATTGACCGTCATTTGGGGTTATGGAATGGTGCGCTGCAGCGCCAATTTTCACATACTGAACATGCACCAATTTCTGCAAGCTCCGTATACTGGCAAATCGTTGAAATCATAGGAAAATTTACAGCATGGCGAACATCGCACTTGTACTCAAAGAAGAGATTACTCGATTGGCACGCAAGGAGTTGCGTGGCCAGGCTTCACAACTGAAGAAGGTCTCGGCTCAGTACAGGACCGAAATTGCTGCTTTGAAGCGTCGAATCTCGGCCCTTGAAAAGCAAGTACCTCGGGCACTGAAAAGTCGTGACGCACCAGCCAAATCCGAAACCAAGACTGACACTGCGAGTAGCAAGCATTTCAACCCCAAAGGACTTCGGACATTAAGGGCCCGTCTGGGCTTGTCGGCAAAGGATTTTGCCAAGCTGCTGGGGGTATCAGACCAATCTGTTAACAAATGGGAAGCTGAACGCGCGGTGCCACGGGCTGCGCAGTTGGCGTCAATCGCCGCGATACGTAAGATTGGTAAAAAGGAGGCTTTGGCGAAATTGGCGAAGCTTCAATAGATACCCGTTTTCAGAATGCTCCTCTATCACGCGACCCGAAATATTCTTGAACTCAATGTTCCATTGACATCCTACGGGGCTGCGTCGTTACATCCAAAAATTTGCGCGGCGCTGGACCCGCTTAGGCCAGCGGGCATACCACTTCGAGCCGACGGGATGTTCGCGGCGTACATGCCTCCCGCGCTGGCCAACGA
>JANXVI010000311.1 GCA_025351745.1 Rhodoferax sp. | reverse complement strand
GGCGGAAAGCGGGTGCGGATTTTGGCGGGGTCTGGCTGGCCCGTGGCGTGGTGGGCGGCGTCGCCAGGGCTTCCGGCCCAGCGGCGGCTGGCATAGGTGCCGTCAGCCAGGTCGCGTTCGATGATCTGGCGCAGAAAATTGCTGGGTTTGGCCGCTTCTGTGGCGCCGGGAGCGGCCGCGGGAGTGGTGTTCGTGGGGGTGAGGATGCTCATCCGCCTGATTTTAGGCGTGCTGTACCTGCAAGTCGGCCCAAATGGGCGTAAGTTCGGTCTTTTCTGGCTCGCTTAGGCTTTCTGCCAACAGCATGCATTCGCGTTGCAGCTCAAACAGGCGCAGGCGCAGTTCGCCCCAGGCCAGGTCCATCTCAAAATGGTCTTGGGGCGTCAGGTCTTCTGGGGCCACGCCCCACACGCCCAAAGCGTTCCAGGCCATGCGCAGGCGGGCCAGGCGGTCTTCGGCCAGCAGCACGATTGCCGCGCGCTCTTTGCTGCCCGTGGGGGATTGCAGGGCCTGGGTGGTCAGGCGGGCTTTTTCCAGCGTGGCGTTGATGTGCTGCAAGGCGTCGTGTGGCACGCGCACATTGGTGGGCACCACTTCTTTGGCATCGCGCGCCATGTTGAACACCACGCTGCCGTAGCGCGACGGAAACTCGCCCGGCACCACGCGCAGTGCAAAGCTGGCGCGGGTGAGTGGTGCGCTGGGCGCTTGCGCGACACCCATGGTGGTCTCCACCGCGGCCAGCAGCATGCCCAGTGGTGAGATGGCTTCACCGGTCAGTCGGGCCGGGTAGCCCGAGCCGTTGGCCCGCTCGTGGTGTTCGCCCACGGCGCGGCACAGGGTGGTGGGGTAGTCGGTGGTGGCTTCGAGCAACAGTTGGGCGATGCGGGGGTGCACCATCATGTGCTGGTGGCCGATCAGGTCCAGCGGTTCTTGGCCATCCAGGTATTGGGGCTGGATATAGGCCTCGCCAATGTCGTGCAGCAAACCACCGAGCATGGCCAGGCGCACATCCACCGGCAGGCTTTGTGCCTGGGCAATGCCGCCGGCCAGTGCCATGGCACGCACGGCGTGCGCTACAGCGCCGGGGCGGGTGGCCAGGGCCGTGGTGAGTAGCAGTTGCGCCACCGAATGCAGCGGGATCTGCTTGAGCTGCTTCTCCAGCATCAGCCCCCACGGGCGCAGGGCGTGGGCCATGCTGTGGTTGCTGTCCAAAAAGTTCTTGAGCTGCTGCGCCAGATAAAAGGGCGTGACGCCGTCTTCGGCCATCAGGCAGGCTTCTATGGGGTTGAGCAGCTTGCGTTCCAGCAGGCGCTGTTGCAGCGCGGCCGATACGGGCAGCCCCTTGGCCCAGAGCTTGAGGCCGCGCACATCCACAATGTCTTGCGATGCGACGATGGAATAGGTTTCGCTGGCCGCAACGATGGCGGCCAGAAAGTCTGGGTCGGCGTGCGAATCGCCGGGCGCAAAATTGACTGCTTGCATGTTTGACCCCTTCATCCCCAGCTTGTAAGTGGATGTAGCTTCACTGGCTGAAGTTTCATGCACCGTTCGCTGTTTATAAAGGCCGCTTGGCGCAGTGGGGGGACCGCCCGTCCGGGTGGCGGGCGCAAAAAAGGGCGCGCCCCATGGGGATGCGCCCTTTGGCTGTTGGCAACCAGGGTTGCCTGAGCTATGTGGTGATTAGCGAATAACGGCCAATTCGGTCAATTTGCCACCACGGACGGTCTTCAGTGTCAAAGCGCCGTTCTTGATGTCGCCTTTTTCGTCAAAGGAGATGGGGCCGGTCACGCCAGCGTAGTCTTTGGTAGCGGCCAACACGGGCAGGTACTTGACGGGGTCAGAAGAACCAGCCTTGACCATGGCAGCAACCATCACGTTGACAGCGTCATACACGTAGGGTGCGTACACTTGAACTTCGGTGCCAAACTTGGTCTTGAAAGCGGCCTTGAATTTATCCATGCCAGCTTTGCCAGCACCTTCAACGCCACCGGCTTCCGCGCAATAGACCTGGTTGTCAGAGATGGCGTCACCACCGAGCTTGACCAATTCTGTAGAGCAGATGCCGTCGCCGCCCATGAACTTGGCATTGATGCCCAAGGCCTTCATCTGGCGCAACATGGGGCCTGCAATAGCGTCCATACCGCCGAAGAACACGACGTCCGCTTTCTTGCCCTTGATGGTGGTCAAGATAGAGTTGAAGTCGGTAGCCTTGTCCGTTGTAAATTCCTTGGCAACCACGGTGCCGCCAGCAGCTTCAACAGCCTTGGCAAACTCTTGCGCTACGCCTTGGCCATAAGCGGTGCGGTCATCGATAACCGCAATGGCTTTGCCCTTGAGTTCTTTGACCGCGTACTTGCCCAGTGTGCCGCCCAGTTGTGTGTCGTCAGCCACCATACGGAAGGCTGTCTTGAAGCCTTGGCGTGTGTACTTGGGGTTGGTGGCCGATGGAGAAACTTGGGGAATGCCAGCATCGCTGTAGATTTTGGATGCAGGGATGGTGGTGCCAGAGTTCAGGTGACCGATCACGCCAGCAACCTTGGCATCAGCCAGCTTTTGGGCAACTGCAGTGCCTTGTTTTGGATCAGCAGCGTCATCTTCCGTCATCAGCTTCAGGGTAACCTTGGTACCGCCGATGGTGACGCCTTTGGCATTGAGTTCTTCAATGGCCATCTTGGCGCCGTTTTCGTTGTCCTTACCCAAATGGGCAATGGCACCGCTGGTTGGACCAACGTGGGCGATGGTGACAACGGCTTGTGCCATCGAAACACCAGAAGCAAGGGCAACGACGGCAGCGGCAACAATTTTCAACTTCAACAGCATAAATTCTCCAGTAGTAAGAGGTTGTGAACACACAGAGCGTCACTCCCTACACGATAGCGCATCTGCAGGCCAGGCTGCATAGGGATGCTACCAATACCGCAACTTTATTAAAATGGCTGATGGACCATTAGGAGCGCTTCTTTAGCACAGCTGGGTCGGCGAACGGACTGCTTGCGCCGAACCCCTGCTGGGGGGCTTTTTTCCCGCGCGCATGGCCCCGGTCAGCCCAGTAGCGTCGCAGCAAATGCGTTGACTGCATCCACGTCGGTGGGTAGCCTGGTGTAATGCAGGGCTTCGCGGTCCATCAGCTCTACCATGCCGCGGTCTATTACGCGCGCCTGCTCTTCGTCCTGAAAGCGGCCGGTGCGGATGTATTTGCGGTCACTGCGCGCAACCAGGATGTTGACGTTCTCGAACTGCTTGTACCAGTCCAGGATATGGGTGCGCGTCTTGGCGATGTCGCAGATGTTGTCGAGGTAGTTCTCGTTGTAGAACAGCATCTGGGGCAGTGAGCATTCGGTGATCAAAAACTGCACCTGACCGTCCAGCAGGCTCAGCATCTGGTACTGGCGCTGGGCGATGAAGTACTGGTTTTTGAGTACTTCAAAGTTCTGTTGCCACACCAGCGATTTGGCAAAGTCGGGTATCACCTCCACCGTCTTTTCACGCAGCTTGAGGTACAA
>JANXVI010000307.1 GCA_025351745.1 Rhodoferax sp. | reverse complement strand
CGCGGAAAGTCCACCAGCAGGCCCGAGCCCACTGGCTTGACCTGCCGCGCCAGCGCGCGCACCGACTGTTTCAGCGATTGGTTGATACCAGTGTCGGCGTAGCTCAGCGCAATGCGCCAAGCCAGTAAGCCACCTACCGACCACAGCAGCAACTGCGGCAACAGCAGCCACAGCAGCAACTGGCGTTTGAGGGATAGCCCCGGCAACAGGGAACGGCCACCGGGTTTCATTCCCGCACCGTCACGCGCTGGTCAATTCCAGCAGGTAGCCCAAACCGCGCACGTTGCGGATGCCCAGGCCAGAGTCGGCCAACTTGCGGCGCAAGCGGTGCACATAAACCTCTAGCGCGTTGGAGGCCACTCCTCCTCCGCCTTCACCCGGCTCACTCTGCCAGGCGTTCAACACGTCTTCGCGGCTGACCACCTGGCCGGCATTCGAGACCAGCAGGGATAGCAATGCCCACTCGCGTTGGGTCAATTCCATTTCGTCATCGCCCAGCCACGCGCGGTGCTGCACGGCATCCACGCGCAACTTGCTCGTAGTGGGGCCGCCGATCTCCAGTGATCCGCCAAAAGCGGGCATGCGCGAGCGCCTGAGCATAGCCGCAAGGCGGGCTTGGAGCTCGACCATGATGAAGGGCTTGGTCAGGTAGTCGTCAGCACCGGCGTTAAGCCCATGTACGCGGTCATCAACACCGTCGCGTGCCGTCAGAATCAACACTGGCAGGGCCAGCACGCGCTGGCGTATCCACTGCAGTACTTCCATGCCGTCGAGCTTGGGCAGGCCCAGGTCCAGGATCACACCGTCAAAGCGCGTGCTCTCCAGCAGTTCACGGGCCTGCAGGCCGTGGGCTGCGCAGGCCACCGTGTGACCGGCTTGCGTCAGCTGCGCAGACAGCGCATCGCGCAGCAAATCATCGTCTTCGGCAATCAGGATATGGGCCATGGGTTGGCGTTATTGGCGGTAATAAGAGGGTAGCGCCCGCAGGTATTTTGGCAGGTTGGGGTTCTTCATCAGGCGGGACAAAAACTCGGGGTCTTCGTTGGTGGTCAACGGGCTCAGCCGCGTCTTCTCGAACGGTAAGCCAAAGCGGCAAGCCAGCAGGCGCTTGGCGTCGGCAGTGGTTGCGGTGGCACCGGTGGGTGCGGGCAGTTTGCACTGCGCAAAGTCATTTGCCAGTTGATCGGGCGTCAGCTTCGCTGCCAGCAGGGATGCATCAAACTTCAAACCCTGCTGGATGCGCGCCTTGGTCTCGGCCACGGTCATGGGTGGCAGGCTGGTGCCAGCGCAATTGGGCGTCATGGCCTTGCTGCGTTTGGCCTTGGCGAAGACGGCCGTGGTTTCGATGTCGTCGCTACCGCGCAAGGCCTTGAGCAAACCCACATCACCGTACAAGGGCTCCCCACGCACAGCAACTAGCTGGATATTTTCTTCAATCGCGTTGACCAGATTGCGGTATGGGTCGGCATTGCGGTCATCAACCACCAACACATCGGCCAAGTAGCCCTCGGTGATCTGGCCCAGGCGCTGGCTCCAACCCATGGCATCGGCTGGCTTGCGGGTGACCATCTCGACCAGGTCGCGGTCGCTGAACAGGCCATGCAACGCGTGTTTGTTGACCAGGTCGGCCACCTTGAGCTCACCCAGGCTGGACTTGCTGCCCGACGGCGCCCAGTCCGGTGCTAGGCTGATGGACAGGCCAGCCTGCTTGGCCGCTTCCACATTCGCAGTCTGGCCGTACAGCATGAAGTTGGACAACGGCGACCACACCAGCTTGGCGCCCACTGCAGCCATCTCCTTCAGCTGTGGCTCGGTCAGCCCTACGCCGTGGATGGCGATCAGCTCGGGCCCCAGCAAATTGCTGTCCTTGATATTGTTGAACTCGGATGCCATGCGCGGCGACGGGCCTTCGGCCAGATGCACTACCAATGGCCCCTTGCTGCGCTCGGCCTGCATGGCGGCCCACTCCTTGGAGCTGCGGCCAATGTCCACCCGGCTGGCTGCCATGCGTGACTCCACCGGCGAATTCTCAATATTGCGCACCAGACACTCTTCCTTCGAATAGGCAAGATTGGTGCGCCCGCCCTGCAGACTGGTCGTGCCGCCAGCCAGGGCTTTGTATTCGCCGTACCGACCAATCTCTGTACCCAAATCGAGGTAGTAGGGACGGGTCAACACCTCTTGTGGAAAGGTGATGCGTTTGTTGTAAATGCCGTCGTACCAGCGCCACTCATAGCGGTCAATGTACTTGCGCTTGATAGGCATCAAGGGGTAGATGGCGTATTCCGGGTGGTTGTGCAAATCAATGATGCCAGGGTAAATGACGCCCTTGCTGTCGACCACGGGCGCTGCCTCGGCACCATCGGGCAGGGCCTCGCCCGCGCGGGCGATGGCCATGATCTTGCCACCCGCCAGCCAGACACGGGCGTTGGGTAACACATCACCGGCGTCGTTCATTGTGACGACCTTGCCGACCAGTACAAACCCGGTATCGGTGTTCCAACTTGTCTGTGCGCCAACTGTTACAGCCGCTGTTGCGATTGCTATGAAATGTGTCAAATGCCGCACTGCGCGGTGCATAGCGGCACGTGACAAGCGGCTTCGATGGGGTGCAGTCGTTCGCATGGTGTGTAGCAACTTCTGGTTGGGTTTGGGGGGATGCACTGCATCATAGCGCCGGGTAAAAAAGCCCTTTTTTGGTTAGCACCTGCCAGCGCGGTGTCACACTGACCGGGACGGATGGGAAAGCACTGCCCCTCCTGGTTGAGCAGATCAAGACGCGCGTCCCCAACACGCTGGACGCCACCGTGCGGGCACCTATACGACAGTTTGACGTTTTGACCGAGTATGTGGACCTGATGGTGGCGACCTGGCCAGTGGATTTTTTTGCCGTCTTGATCCAACGACCCGATCAGCGCCGTGCTGTTATTCTCAGCGGCACCGCGGGCCTGCCCTGCTCTTCGACTTTACCCCACCTGTGCCGATCCAACGCCAACCCTCCGCTCTACCAGCCACCGACCCTTCGTTCACCCGCCGCACCGCGCTGCTCGCCAGCCTGGGCGTGCTTGCACTACCACCGGCGCAAGCACGGCCCGCGTCCACCAAAGCCAAGCCTCTGTCCCCGGACGTATGGCCCCGCGCCCACGCTGTGCCCGGCGGTGTTGCCCGTCTGGACCTCGGCCCCGCGGCCACGCGTCCACTAGCAACTCTGGGCGATGTGCCTCTGTTGGTAGTGGGCGATGCCCAGCTTTGGACGGCATTGGTTGGCGTCGCGCTGTCGACTCCTGCGGGCCCCGCCAGCATCGCAATACAGCACGAGGGCGGCGGTACACGATCCATCGAATTCACCGTAGCGCCCAAGCGCTATCCGGTGCAATCACTGAAGGTCTCCCCCGGCAAAGTCGACCTGTCAACCCAGGACGAGGCCCGCTTCGCGCGCGAGCAAGCCCAACTGACCACGGTGCTGGCAACCTTCAGCGAGCCGCTGCCCCGCGCATCCATGTTGCGCATGAAAGCACCAGTGGAAGGTCGACGCTCCAGTTCCTTTGGCCTGCGCCGTGTGTTCAACGGCCAGGCCCGCAGCCCGCACAGCGGCATGGACATTGCTGCCGCATCGGGCACACCGGTGCTGGCACCCCTACCCGGACGTGTCATCGACACGGGTGACTATTTTTTTGGCGGCAACACCGTCTGGCTGGACCATGGCGGTGGCCTGCTGACCATGGCTGGACACCTGAGCGCAATCCATGTGAAAGTGGGCGATGTGGTCAAGACCGGTGAGCGCTTCGCGTCGGTGGGTGCTACGGGGCGTGTGACCGGACCGCACCTGCATTTCGCTGTCGTGCTCAACCGCAAAATGGTGGACCCGGCGCTGTTTTTGGGTGCTTGATCGGTCTGTTGTTTGCCAAGACGACCGGGTCAAGCAGATCTACGCCAATATCAATATTAATAGCAGACCAGGTCCAATCCACGAGGGCTAGCGGCCTATTATCGCGCAGATTCAAGTGCAAATCGCAACAGTATGCAGTGTAAGCGGACGCACCGGCAGGTTGTAAAAGGCCTCGTGCGGGGTGCGGGAGCCCAGGCACTTGCGCTGTCGCCGGTCCACGCTGGCCTACCCCGGTGTAAGGCAAACCGCACCACGGTAAACGTCCAGGGGCGCTCCACCGCCGAACCCTTGGTGCCATTTTGGCCGCTAGCCCTCGTAGATTCTGCGTTAGTAGCTATTATATTTGTAGCACTTTGCTGGATCTTTGTGGTAGACGGTGGCGTTCCCAACGCCCCATGGAGGCGGCCTGCCCGGTTGCGGGCCGCCTTCAGCTGGGGGCCACAAATCTCCAACGCTAACAGCTTGACCACGTTGTAACGGCCATCGCCCAGGTCGGCAGTGCGCAGCACGAGATCGCCTAAGCACCGAGTGAGCGAAGCACGGCGCCATCAGGCACATCAACATCACGCAAGCTTTTCGACGTTGCGCCGCTGGCGTTTCCTCTTCAAGCGGATGATGCAGTCCTCCAGCGTCTGGCCGATGGTGGTTTGGTCGCGGATCATCGCGATCTTGGGCCAGGTGGCGCGCTCGCCGGCCAGCACCCATTCCTGAAAATCCTCTTGCGTCAGATTGCTCAGGATCCGTCGGTAGTCCTTGAAGCGCATGGGCGGGTGAATAGTGACGTCTCCATAGTACTGCTGGTCAACAATCGCAACGGCGCCCTCCAGCAGGTTTTTGATGATGCCGGTTTCAAATCCGTAAGAGGCGAATTGCATGATCTGCTTGCTGCGAAACTTGACCTCACTTTTGACCAAATCCATCAAAAACGACTGCCAGCCCTCCTTGCGCGTCTGGTCGGCAATGAAGGGCAGCACATGCGGATTGGTCTGACTGACGATGTGATGGTTGACGTTGTACAACTCACCCAGGCGCTTGGCCGGGAGGTCGCTCTGGATGGCTCCATCGACCCAGCGGATCGATGCCATGTAGGGTTTTTCATGCCCGAGGCGGTCTTTGGTTATCAATTTGACCGGAGGGAACAAACCCGGCACCGAGCACGACGCCAGTACCGCGCTCCACACCAACAAGTGCGGCGTAGTCAGGTAGTTCAGCAGCCGCGCATGCTGGTGTTTTGCCACCGGCGAGACGGTGATATTGATAATGCGTTTGGTCTTTTTGAAGGCCTCTTCAAACGTGTATTCACCCAGATTTTTGCGCAAGAAGCGTTCCAGTGCGTCAATGTTCATAATCGACTTCTGCTTGAGCATCTCGCGCAGACCCAGGCGCTGCCACGACTGAAAATCCATGCCATCGCCCTTGAACAAGGCATCGAGTTCGCTGTCTTTGCGCGTGCCAACAAACGCCGCCACGACAGACCCGGCACTGGAGCCGGATATCACGCGCGGCAGCAGTTTGTGTTGGTGCAAGGCCTTGATGACGCCGATGTGAAACATGCCCATATTGGCCCCACCGCTGAGCATAAGCGCGGATCGGCCAAAGCTCTGTCCCGTGTGCCGGAAGAACATCAGCTTCTCGGTATAGGGCAGGTCCGGTATCTCGTGGTCGCACAGGTAATCGAGCAGGGATGTGACTTCAGTGATGTACTCGTCGATCAAAAACTTGGTTCCGACCCGGGTGTACTTGTAGAGCTCCGGGTTGGCCAGATTGCCCAGGTTGCGGTGCAGGCCCTCGCGCAGGCTGAAGATCACCTGGGCCCAATCACCGGCCTTGCGCCAGTTACGCAGGTTGATCAGGCGCTGTTGGATCAGCCGGTGCTGGTAAAACGGAGAGTGCGGGTCGCTCTTCCAAACGTCCATGCCCGCCTGTGCGTCCAAGTCTACTGCGTGGGTTCGCCAGGTGTTGTAGTCGGTGGCGTTTGCCAGGGCTGTCTGTTGTTCGGCTGTCAATCGTGCTCGCATGCTACATATTCCATTCTGTTGCCGTCCATTTTCTGGCATGGTGGTTTGCACGGGGTGTCTCGCATATTACGCTGCCCACCGGCATTGGAATGGTGTGGCGTCATTCACCGACCCGGCACCGCTATTCACCGAAAATACAGCGACACCGTGCCCGCCAACCGCTATCGTCTGACACACGGCGCAATTGGGCGCTTCAACCATTCAATCAAAAGCGAGGGCACACCATGGACCATGGGTCAATCATTCGACGGCCACGTCGGGGCGGCCACTGGGTCATGGGCTTGGTCCTAATGGGTCTCGGTGCGCTGTTCTTGCTGGACAATTTGGCCTATATCCCCATCGGTGCTTGGACCCCTTACTGGCCGTTCATCATTGCGTGCGTGGGCGTTGGCCGCATCATTGATGCGCGCGGCCCAGTCGATGTGTCTAAGGGTGGTTTTTTGATCTTTGTTGCGTTTTGGCTGTATGCCTGCCTACAGCATGTATGGGGCCTGGCCTTTCAAAATAGTTGGCCCATGGTTCTGATAGCACTCGGGCTGCGGCACATCTTTGTCGGCATGACCGCCACCACCGATAAATCCAACGAAAAGACACCGTCATGAACCGAAAATCTCCACAGCAACGCGTCGTCATGGGCTTTGTGCTGGCCTTTCTGGGCGTCGTATTTTTGCTCGACAACTTTCGCATCTTCGACGCGCGCTCGGTGCTGGCCTTTTGGCCCATCGTTTTCATCGTGGTCGGTGCGCTCAAGCTGACCCAAGCGCAACGCCCTTCAGGCTACATCGTAGGCGCAGGCTTGCTGGTGGCCGGTGTGCTGCTGACGCTGACACACATGGGCTTCATCGATATACGCTGGCGCGACTGGTGGCCGGTGGCCATGATCGCGCTGGGGCTTGGGGTCATCTTTCAGGGTCATTTGCGCCACGGCCAAAACCCGGATGCCGACGGCCAAACCCGCGATGTCACGCAAGACCCTGCCGTGGACCTGACCGTCGTCATGGGCGGCACAAAACTAAGGGTGGACTCACAGGAATTTCGCGGAGGCGAGATCACCGCCATCATGGGCGGTGTGGAACTGGACTTGCGCGGCGCATCGATGACCCACGAAGCCACCTTGAATGTGTTGGTAGCCATGGGCGGGGTCGATATCAAAATCCCCAATGACTGGGCCGTGTCGGTCAATGGCGTTCCATTGATGGCGGGCGTGGAGGACAAAAGTGTGCCGCCCGCCAACCCCACTAAACGCCTCATCATCACCGGTTACCTGGTCATGGGCGGTATGGAGATCAAGAATTAACGCGGCCGGGCCCACACTTCCATGCACCCTGTGTTATCGAGCCTGCGGGCCTTGTCGTGGTATCTGCTGGCCTGGCTGGCGGGCGGTGCTGCATTCGCGTCTGTGCTGGTCGTATCTATGCAAACGCCATGGGTCAACGCGCTGTGGTTTGCGGTGCCCGTGTGCTTGGCATACGCCTTTGTCATTCCATCGGCCTACTATGTTTGCCGCGCTCTGCCCTTCACGCGGCGGCGTCTGGCCGTAGGACTGGTCCTCTTTGCGACCGCTTCGGCAATTGCCGGTTCCATCGGCTGGGGGCTGTGCCTGGTTTGGAACCGGTTCAGCAGGACCTTGGAACTGGACTGGGCGGTTATTGAGTGGACGCACCACACAGGCTGGGCGTTGTTTGCTGCGGCGGCTGGCGTGTACCTGCTGTCGCTCTTGCTGCATGATGTGATGATCGCGCTGGAGCAGATGCGTGACGCGCAACGGCGCGAGTTGCAGTCCCGCGTGCTGGCCCACGAGGCCGAGCTACAAATGCTGCGCATGCAAATCAACCCCCATTTTTTGTTCAACTGCCTCAACTCAATCAGCGCATTGACCAGCATGGACGCGGTTGCCGCAAGAGGCATGACGATTGCGCTGGCGCAGTATTTTCGCCAAACACTGTCCTTGTCGGAACAATCTAGCATTCCGCTGGCGCAGGAGATAGCGCATTGCCAATGCTTCCTCGATATAGAAGCGATGCGCTTTGGCGACAAGCTGGGAATAGACATTGCGGTGGATGGCGTGGCGCAAACGGCCCAGGTGCCGCCCATGGTGTTACAGCCGCTGGTGGAGAACGCAGTCAAACACGGTATTGCACGCAGCACCCGTGCGGGCACCGTGCACATCAAGGGTGTGGTGCGCGGCGCATGGCTGCATCTGCGCGTAGACAATCCGGTGGAAGACGATGCGCAAAGCGCACAGTCCGACACCTTTGCGGCCTCTTCGGCCACGACCCATGGCGCGGGCTTGGGATTGGGGCTGCGCAACATCCACCAGCGCCTGCAAACCCTCTATGGAGACCGGGCACGCATTAGTCAGCACGTTGCCGAACACCGCTTTGTGGTCGAATTGGCCCTGCCCTTCACTACCACCGGCGCGCATGGCGTGCATAGCCCATGATACGAGCCCTGTTAGTTGACGACGAGACGCTGGCGCGGCGGCTGTTGCGCGAATACCTGCAAGCGCACGAAGACGTTAAAATTATTGGCGAGTGCGACAACGGCTTTGACGCCGTCAAGGCGATCACGGACTTGCAACCAGACCTGGTATTTTTGGACATACAAATGCCGCGGCTCACGGGCTTGGAGGTGCTGGAGCTGACACAGCGCGACCACGGGGTTATCTTCACCACAGCATATGACCAATACGCCGTCAAAGCCTTCGACCTGCACGCGGTGGACTACCTGCTCAAGCCCTTTTCACAGGTCCGCTTTGACGAAGCCCTGGCACGGGCACGCAGGCTGATGGGGCAACCCACCGCCGGTCTGCAAGCCATCACAACCCATACCACGGGCAAGCTAGAGCGCGTGCTGATTCGCGACCGTAACCAGGTGCATGTGCTGGCGTTGAATACAGTGGCGTCTGTTGAGGCGCAAGACGATTACATCTGCATCCACGCCCAAGGCAAAAGCTACCTCAAGACCCAAAGTCTAAGTGAACTGGAAGGCCGACTAGACCCCACACAGTTTGTCCGCGTGCACCGGTCATGGATCGTCAATGTGGGGCATTTGAAGAACATCGATCGGCTCTCCAAAGACAGTTTTGTGGCGGTGCTGCACAACGGTCAGCAGATACCCATCAGCCGCGCTGGGCATGAGCGCATCAAGGCCCTGATTTAAGCAAACTCAAGCGGCATGTGGCCAGAAGTTTTGCATTCGTACATGGACTGATCGGCATACTCGATTAGACCCGGCATGTCCGCACCATTTTGCGGAAACTGTGCGATGCCAACGCTTGCACCCACGGCCACAATTTCTCCCGATGGCAGTACGATATCTTCAGACAACGTGTCGATCAATTTCTGTCCCAGCTTGAACACATCATTACCATGTTCAAACCGCTCAATCAGCAACAGGAATTCGTCACCTCCCAGGCGCACCACGGTGTCCGATGCCCGAACCGAAGCCATCAACCGGTTGGCGCTAGCGATCAGGACCGCGTCACCAGCACTGTGCCCATAGGTGTCGTTGATGGATTTGAAACTGTTCAGGTCAATCATCATCAGGGCAAAGCTCGCCTTGCTACGCATGCAACGCTCTACAACAAACTGGAAGCGGTCGTGTAGCAAATTGCGGTTGCCCAAACCGGTTAGATTGTCGTAGTGGGCTTGCGTCAGCAGTAACTTCACTTGCGACTTCAGCTTGGCAGCCTCGCGTTGCATGGCGTTTTGCGCACTGCCACGCCGGTGCTGTTCGAGCAACAAAAACTGCGTGGCCATCAGGGACAAGGTCAAACTCGCGGCGAGAAGGCCAATGAAACCAACGTCCGACAGCCAATCAAAGTTCCAGGCGACTGAACACACGCCGAGTGTAAAGACCGCAATTGCAGTCCAGAAGGTATTATTTTTAGACCGTTTCACAGGCATACGATGGGTTGGCAATCTGATTGAATCGTGAGGCGTTGAGCCAAGTATCAACAGTTCCAGCGCCGCGGACCGTGAATTTTGGTAAGCAAATCTGACGAACGACTCGCTTGCCTTGAGCGCTGAAGACTGACGGCATCGGGTCCTGTTTCGCGTGCTCACTATGCCTGGGTCGGCACAGAGAAGACCGAGCGCGCGGCAATAGCCCTATCACGCGCTGCACAGCCCTCGAAGTGGTCATTGACCAGGCCCATCGCCTGCATGAACGCATACATGGTGGTGGGTCCAACAAAACTCCAACCACGCTTGCGCAGGTCCTTGGACAACGCAATGGATTCAGGCGATGTTGTCACGCCGCTCAGGGTCTGGCGTGTGATTTGGCTCGGTCGTGCGGTCGCACGTGGCTCGAACGTCCAAAAATAGGTGGCCAGCGAACCAAATTCTTTACGCAATTCTTGGCCCCGTTTGGCGTTGTTGATGGTGGATGCAATCTTGCCCCGGTGGCGCACGATCCCGGCATCGAGCACCAGGCGCTTGACATGGTTGTCATCAAACACGGCCACTTTGTCCATGTCGAAGTCGGCGAAGGCTTTGCGAAAGGCCTCGCGCTTGTTCAGGATCGTGAGCCAGCTCAGGCCCGCCTGAAAACCTTCGAGGCAAATCTTTTCAAACAGGCGCTCGTCGTTGTGCACCGGCACACCCCACTCATAGTCGTGGTAGTGCTGATAGTGTGGGGTTGCGCGGCACCACACGCATCGCGTCACTTGGCTGTCATCGGTATAAAGTCCCGTCGGTGCAGTGGTGTCGTCGAGCATGGAGCACTTCCAAAAGAGAGAGGGAGAGATGGCAAACGGTCCGTTAGCGGGTGCTCTGGCGCAGTCGGCACAGAAAAATACCGTTGATTCTCCGGAAAACAAAGGCTGGTAATAACCACAGTGTATTGCAATATTCCGGGGAATCTTGACGCGGACTCGTTTCCCGCACTTTGCAGGCGCACGACTGCCGTGCCAATAGCCACCACCAAAGCAAAAAATTCAGCTATCCTGCAATCGTTGGTGCATTTTCAATGACAAGACTTGCAGCAGGAGGAATTTATGGCTTGTATCCACAGAGTGGCAGTGCGACGTCCAATCGCCATGTGCTATGTCACGTGACCTGTCCGAGCTGGTTCCTGGCTCCAAAGACGAGACCGGCAAGGCCGCAAAATTGGTCACACTGGGCTACCCGGCAGTGGCGCCCGTCTTGGGCGAGATACTCGAATGGGTGGAAGATGCCAATTGGCCGGTTGCAAAAGTATTTCTTCCCTTTTTAGCCCGCATCGGCGCTCCGCTCGTACCCCATGCACGCTACGCGTTGCAGTCTCAAGATGAGCAATGGAAACGGGTAGTGCTGGAACACATCGTCGGCCAATCGGACTCACTGGCGCACGGCATTTCGGTTGATCTGCTACGGTTGATAGACACGCCAACCACCGCGGAAAAAGAAGAAGGTCTGCACATGATCGCAGACGAATTGTTCCGAAAGTACTGCAACGACGACCGCGCTGCCACTTAAGCGCTTGCTCGCAGGGGTTTACCCAAACACCCTGTTTGCCAAACGCAATAGCTATACTATTTATAGCAACATAAGTATATTTTACGAGGGCTAAAGACCACTTTCCCTCTGATAGTGAGTAAAATCCCTGCATTAAACCTTTTTTGGGTATATTTAACTGTGAGCACTGCAGCACCCTGATCCGGGCGCCACGCCCATCCCCAAGGGTCTGGCCCATGTCGGCACCATCGCAACCAGTGGCCCGGTCAAAGCCATCGCTTTCAAAATGTTACCCCAACCCTCTGACGACACGACCTTTGTCTAGTAAACGAGGGATCGAACCCACAACCATGTTGACGACCCCGCGACACCCCCGTTACGACATTCTTTTTGAGCCGGTTCAGATCGGCCCCGTCACCACCAAGAACCGCTTCTACCAGGTGCCCCATTGCAACGGCATGGGCCACGGCAAGCCGCAATCCCTCGCAGCGATGCGTGGTGTCAAAGCCGAGGGCGGCTGGGGCGTGGTGTGCACCGAGGAAATCGAGATCAGCCCGTTCTCCGAGATCGCGCCACACTTTGAGGGCCGGCTGTGGGACGACAGCGACATCCCCGCGCTGCGCCTGATGACGGACGCCTGCCATGCCCACGGTGCGCTGGCCGGTGCCGAGCTGTTCTTCAACGGCTACGCCACGCCCAACCGATACAGCCGCGAGATACCGATGGCGCCATCGCACACACCAGTCAAGGCCACGGACCCGATCCAGGCGCGCAGCATGGACAAGAACGACATCGCCAACGTGCGCCGCTGGCACCGCGCCGCATCGCTGCGCGCCCGCGACGCCGGTTTTGACATCGTCTACGTCTATGCGGGTCACGACCTGGGCCTGCCGATGCACTTCTTGTCGCGTCGCAGCAACCGCCGAACCGACGAATACGGCGGCAGTCTGGAGAACCGTGTGCGCTTTTTGCGTGAGCTGATCGAAGACACCAAAGACGCCGTGGGCGACCGCTGCGCCGTGGCCGTGCGCCTGGCCGTGGACCAATTGCTGGGACCACTGGGCATCACGTCCGAAAACGAAGGCCGCGACGCCATTGCCATGCTGGCGGAGCTGCCCGATCTGTGGGACGTCAACATCGCCGACTGGTCCAACGACAGCCAGACGGCGCGTTTTTCGCAAGAGGGTTATCAAGAGCAATACATCGCCCATGTGAAGTCGCTGACCACCAAACCGGTGGTGGGCGTGGGCCGCTACACATCACCCGACGCCATGGTGTCGGCTATCAAGCGTGGTGTCATGGATTTGATTGGTGCAGCCCGCCCGTCGATTGCCGACCCATTTTTGCCGCGCAAGATCTTCGAGGGCCGTTTCGACGATATCCGCGAGTGCATAGGCTGCAACATTTGCGTGACCGGCGACAACCAGTGCGTGCCGATACGCTGCACACAAAACCCGACGATGGGCGAAGAGTGGCGCAAGGGCTGGCACCCCGAGCGCATTGCACCGGCCCAGTCCAAAGACACGGTACTGGTCGTCGGTGCCGGCCCCACCGGTTTGGAGCTGACACGCGCTCTGGGCCAACGCGGCTACGAAGTGGCGCTGGTCGATGCGGGCACGCGCGTGGGCGGCCGATTGATCAATGACGCCGCCCTGCCCGGTCTGGCCACTTGGATGCGCGTGGCCGACCACCGGATGCTGCAGATCCAAAAGATGGCGAATGTCAACCTGTACCTGGACAGCTGCTTGACTGCGGACGAGGTGCTGGAGTTTGGCTTCAACCGCGTCTTCATCGCCACTGGCGCATGCTGGCGCAAAGACGGCCTGGGCCGCCAACACCGTGCAGCCATCGACGGCATTTCACAGGTCGACGTACAACCCAAAGTGTTCAGCCCCGACCAGGTTTTTGCCGGTGCCGCACTGACCTCCCCCGTGTTGGTCTATGACGACGACCACTACTACATGGCGGGTGCCATGGCCGAGCGCTTGTGTCAACAAGGGCTGGAGGTGCATCTGGTCACTCCATCGGTCAAAGTCTCCGAGTTCACCGACATGACGATGGAGCAGCTGCGCATTCAGGCGGGGTTGTTGAAGATGGGCGTCCGCATCCGGACCAGCACGGCCATCGCCAGCGTATCGAACGGCCCCGATGGCTTGCGCGTCGAGCTGTCCAACACCTATACCGATGCACGCACGTCGCTGCGCTGCGCCTGTCTTCTGCTGGTCACCATGCGCGACCCGGTGGACAGTGTATTTGCGGCACTGCAAGCCCGTCACGACGAATGGCACGCTGCAGGTGTCAAGTCGGTGCAGTGTGCAGGTGATGCCTTCGCACCTGGCACCGTGGCTGCTGCTGTCTATGCGGGACACAAGGCGGCCAGGGAGATGGATACAGATGTGGATATGCAGGGTGCAGTGGGGTTTAGGCGCGAGATGGTGGGGTTATAGGTTCTGAGCGCTTTATGGCGGCCACTTCCACACTTGCTGGTGAAATTAACCGCGAATGACTTTCGCAAACTGCTTGCGCGAAAGCCGCCCACACCAGCCACTGCGATCGCCGAAGTTCGGTTGAACCGATCTTTCAGACGCTGCGACTCATACGTGCAACCCGCACTGATGTTTTAAACCATAACTGGAGAACCCCATGAACTTTCGCAACCACCGCCTGTCGGCCCTCGCAGTTTTGACCACCTCGATGGTCGCAGGTCAGGCACTGGCCGCCCAACCACCCAATCCAGCGACACAGGTCACGCCTCAAGGAACGGTCTCTTCGAAATCTTCAATGCAATTGAAACCTCCCATGCTGACGACACTCGTTCAGCACCCCTGGACAGACCACGGCGGCGGTGCGACAACGCTTGATGTGGGTGGCAACGGCCATTGCAGCTTCACCATTGAAGGCGGGGGCCTGAAATTCACATTCAACAGTCCTGCAGATGTTGCTACCCTCCCCGCTGTCGTCAATCTCCACCCAGCGCCGCCGTTGGGAAACACGCAGTGGACCGCAAAGGGCATAGGCAGTTGCACCGGCACCGCAACGGCTTCCACGCACGTGGAGCCATAGTTACTGAACGTGCTCAACCGCCCGGCATCTCCAGGTGCAGCTCTGTCACCGCAAGGGGTTGAATGGGACATAACCTGCACGAGTTGTGGCACGCCGCCGAGCTACGCCTTTGACATTTGACAGGCCGCGCAAAAATACATTCAACCGCATACGACGTCAGCTATGTCCAGCGGACAGTGAAGCTTTGCGCACGCGTGGAGCTTTGGCCCCAACCCTGCCTCAGGTTGGACGTCTGTGTGCAGGCGCACAGACCAAACGACGCCTCGCCCCCATGATGAAATTCTGTTTTGCAATGACGAAGGGGAGGCACCATGCTACGCAATTCGCAAGAGCTTCAGAGTTACGCCATAGCCGCCACCGACGGTGAAATTGGCAAGGTTGCGGATATCTTCTTCGATGACCAATCGTGGGTGGTCCGCTATCTGGTGGTAGACACCGGAACCTGGTTGACGAGCCGAAAGGTGTTGATTTCGCCGTACGCTGCGCAGCGCGCCGACTGGGACAGCAAATGTCTGCGCGTAAGCCTCAGTCGCGAACAAG
This sequence comes from Rhodoferax sp., assembly GCA_025351745.1. Lineage (GTDB taxonomy): Bacteria > Pseudomonadota > Gammaproteobacteria > Burkholderiales > Burkholderiaceae_C > Allorhodoferax. The sequence continues at coordinate 21,086 of JANXVI010000307.1, read as the reverse complement.
TGAAGAACAGTCCAGACATCGATACTGACATGCCAGTATCCCGCCAGCACGAGATGGCCTACGCAGACTACTACAGTTACCCCTACTACTGGGGCGCCGATGCTTATTGGGGCGACGGACTGTATTACCCAATCGTGCCACTGATCACTGCCGAAACCGAGGCGCATGCCCGGGACGAGCGTGCACACCGCCAAAACGACGATCCCCACCTGCGCAGTTGCAATTCTGTGTTGGGCTATCACATCCATGCCAGCGATGGTGATATCGGACATGTACAAAGTATGCTGGTCGACGAGAGGACATGGGCCATCCGCTACCTGGTAGTGGACACCAGCAATTGGTGGATGGGTCACAAGGTGCTGATTCCACCGGACTGGATATCTGAAGTCAGTTGGGCAGATTCCAGTGTGTCGGTCAACCTGTCCCGTGATACGGTGAAGAACAGCCCGCGCTACGAATCCACAGAGGACCTGAACCGCAGCCACGAGTTGGAACTCTATAGTCACTATGGACGGCCCACCTATTGGGAACGCGAGCATGCCCGTGAAACGGTTCCCGCAGAACTCTTGGATTGAGCAGGTACACCATGGCAATGATCCCATTTTGCAAGGCGACGAATCCGCCCACCATCGAGCCGGTGCACATCAACGATGGCGCTATTCTGTTTGTCGAAGTCGTATCTGAAAACCAGATTGGACAAACACTGATCCAGGTTTTTGGTCAGACCGAGCAGGGTGTGCGCGTTGTCGAATCGGTATCCAATGTGCTGGACATCTTGCCGGGGTCCGTGGCGGCACACCGCCACTACCACGCGGGCGCTCCGCCAGAAGGGGCAAGCATGGTTCACATCTACCCACACAACATCGCCACCCTCGTACCGAACACACCGCAAGACCCGGTGTTCTGGACCATCACTTTCAAGGACCGGTCCACGCTACGATTGACGGCCCCTCTGCCAATCGGGCTCTGATGAAGCCCGACGAGGGTTCACGAGAGTGAGATTGATCTGGCTCAAATGTCTGGTTTTGCAGACAAAACTACACCAGCGTTTGCCTATAGATTGTTGATTTCATTGACAATTTTTTCTGGCACATAAATTGAATGCGCGTAATGGATGTGCCTCCATTCAACGCCCGCAAAACCCGGACAAAAAACCCCCGATCCCCGGTACCCGGCTCGATTTTTTTGCGTGACGAGCGAGTGCTTGCAGTCCACCAACCAGGCACTTTCCGTCGCATGCGATGCGTTTGGACTACCGGCAGTCATGGTCACGCCGCAGGGATACGGGGCGCAACCATTGTCCTCGCCACAGTCAGGAGACTTTCTCTACCGCGCAAGCACATGCACGGCAAGCCGTCAACTGGAACAGGCTCTTTGGCAACCAGGCGTCATCGGCTTCTATGACGACGATTTCTTTGAATTCCCATACCAGGAAGAGATGACGGTCAACAGTCCGGTCTCGCTGCAGGGTCCGTTCCAATTGACAGGCCCACCCCCCGTGTTGGTACAGGACTTCGAACACGCCAGAGCCTACCGCCTCATCATCGTCGGCAATCGCCTCATCGCTGCGGGGGTACTGAGCCTGGGCAGGGGCCATGGGGGCAGTAGCAACTTCGTACAAGCTGATCCGCCCCGAGAGGCAATTTACCTTGCGCTGCGCGCCATGCAAGCGGCAAGGATCGAAGTTGCTGCCGCGGAAGTGCTCGAAGACAAGGATGGCAAGCTGGCGCTCGTCGAACTCGAATTTCCATGCAACTTTCTAGAGCTCCAACATTGCAGTCAGACAAAAATAGCCGACGCCATGGTGGCCTATCTCGTCCGCAAGCGATGCGTGGGCGTACCCAAGATTGAACCAAAACCTAGCCCTAGCCGACCTAACACCACAAGGACCACTTGTTTGGTTTGAAAGAGAAAACACTATGAAACAAACCCCCTCTTATGCCGCCCTCCTATTGGCAACGATCGCATCATCCTCGAACGCGTACCTGCCACAGGCGTGCTAACTTATGCAAACTGCAATCATCATTAGCCTGCACTACGAAACGCAATCCTTCGTAGCCTGCCGCGAGTTGTGGCATTCCATTTGCGCGCGCATGGCAGATGCGGGCTTTACCCGCAACGGCAGCCGCTTTACAACCGCGATGGATTTTGACGCCGCGAGCAGGCAGGCCCGAGGCGCGCTTGACGGCATTGAAAGCGAGTACTGCGCCCGAACCCAGAGTGCGTGGGAATACATCCGCGACTTTTATGCCGTACCGGACAGCGCGATTATTGATCTGGCGGGTCCGAGCACGCATGCCATCGAAGTAGACATGATGGCCACGGGTGCGTTTCAAAAATTCTTCCGGTGATGGGGTTGATCTGTCGGCTTTGATCGCAAGCCCAAGTGCATGAACTGACTGGGGTGCAGGCAGCATGCGACCAAAACCACCTGTAAGTGCCGACCCATACTTAGCCGAAAAATTTTGGCTGTTGATTCCATTGAAGACATTCTTTGGCGTGCCTCCTGTGTGACGGATGGACTGCGCTGGGATAGCTAATGAAATGTTTTGAACCCAATCGATTTGCGCATCGACTAAAGGGCGGAATGGGGAACTTGCATCCGGTAATTGCCACTCGACTGATTTACATTCTGGAGAATAATCTTGAACATCAATTTTCGTATTTCACTTTTGACACTGGGCCTTGTGACAGCAGGCTTTGCGCAAGCAGCAGTCAACGGCCCTCGCGCGGGTTCGAGTGGCAGCCCCCCGAACCCCAAGGTGGCTGTAACGCCCGTGGCGCAGGCCCAAATTCCGATCAATGCCAAGGCAACCATCAACAAGCTTACGCTCAAGGGCGGCGCTGTTTTCCCGGCCGGTTCCGTTGCGCTCTATTCGACGATCTCCTTAAGCGGGCAGACCAGCACTTGCATGCTTACCTACACCGTCACTACCGCCAATGAGGGAAACGGTGCCATCAACTTTGAACTCTTCAGAGCAAATTTTAATGGCGGATTCGAGACCGCGACATCCACTGAGTACAACCCCGGCGCAATTACTATTGCCCAGGGTGGCAAGTTTCGAGCTGCGATCACAGCGCGTTCGGAAAGCGGCAACCTCTGCAACGGCAATGCCTCCGCTGACTTTGAAGTCAAACCCCCACCCGCGCCCACACCGAACTTCGGATCCATGGTTACCAAAATTGTCAGTGTGGTAGACACCAGCACGTATTGGATCGTGAACGTTCACGGTAGCGGAAGCGCAACCTGCAACTACCATTTGCGCACGCTTTCGCTTCCGGACAAAACGCCCCTCAGCGACAACGCGATGGTCTATGTATCTGGCAACATCGACATCGGCAAGGGATCGCTGACCGTACCAAAACCAGCGGCAAACCACGGAGTAAGGTTCGAGGTTTATGAGAGCAGCACTGACAAGGCAGACAACAAAGGCTGTCTGGGCGAACCCAGCCTCGAGTTGAATGTAGCGCCTGTCAAACTGGATGTTGCGATAGCAGTCGCTACGCCGACTCCGCTTCCCAAGCCCGGCACCCTTACAGACTTGACCATTTCTGGTCAGAGCTATGCGGCAGGACAAACGATCGATGCAACGTTATCGGCAACGGGTGTCAGTTGCGCCTACACCATCAAAGCGCGCCCTCTTCCATTTATCAATCTCAGTGACGATATTCCTTTGTCTTCCAGGACCTATGGAAAAAACCAGATTCAATGGAATCTGAACAACCTGGGACAAGCACTGGCGCCGGGGAAGTGGACGGTTTTTTTACAACCAGCCATGCAGGGCGAGCTCAAGCCCGGCGAGTTGAGTTGCGCCATTCCTCCCGCTGGCAAAGGGCAGGTCTTCTTCACTATCACTCCATAAGGGAAAGTATGACGCTGTCGCAGCAGCATCACACGGGGGGCGGTTAAGGTTGCGTGCCCGAGTACGCCGCCGATCCCGCTGTTTCTTAACTACGTGTAATTTTTGATCACCTTGCACGGTACACAACTTCATTTCAAAGGACAAACCATGACAACATCGCTACGCACCTTCTGCGCATTCTTTTTGCTGCTCGCATCGCTGCTATTTGGAGGTGCGGCGCTTGCAGATACACCCGTCTATACCGACATAAACGAAGACGGCTCGGTGACCGAGCTGTACTACGACAAAAATGGGCAAGTCTATGCAATTTTCTACAACGCAGACGGTACGGTTTCAGGCACCAACCCCAACCCCGATGGCGATGGCAAAGGCACAGCACGCCCCGACTACAAAGACATCGTTAAAAAATTGGCTGCGCTCAAAGGTGGGCTGCGCCACACCAGCAAAAACGATTTGTTCAATACCGTACTCAAAGGCAAAGGCATCGTGCCAGTGTGGCAGCCTGCAGACTTGGCGGCAAAGACCGGCGACACAGGCGCGGGCGGCGCAGCGGAGCAGGGGCGAACTGCAGAGTCGCTTAAAAATGCGGCGAAGCATGGCGCAGGCAGCGGGGGTTCAACCAACGGCGCACGTGGCGCGGGCGGCGATGTCAATGGTCACAAAGCGCCCGACAACTCCAGCGGCTACAAGATCAAGCCCGAATTGGTAAACCCTGCGCCTAAATAGGTTAGTTATGCTACATTTTTTATAGCTATAAACAACCGTTTTTAGAGGGCTACAGGCACTTTATGCTATTGAGGGTGTGTGAAAATGCTATTTCACACACCCTTACCTCCCTACGTTCTGACGCATCGCGGACAATGCTGACTCTTCCCGCCGCCAGCTGAGCCCGCCATGCAACCCACGTCCGACGAACCACAACAACCCGTCCCCTCAGAAACCGCGCCGACGGCACACGAGCCGAAGCCACCCACACCGGCGCCACAGACTCTTCCGCAACCTGTGGGTCTAGGCCTGGCGCAGTGGATAGGAGCGGGCCTCAAGGTCGCGGTGTGCCTGCCTGCCAACATCCGGAGCGCCACGCCCAGTACCCTCCAACTGTTCTGGTTGATTGCGCTGTCGGCGACCGTGCAGATCGGTATGGCACGGCTAGAGGTTCCGGGCGAGGCTTCTTTCCAGCTATTGGGATGGCTCTACCCACTGTCCACTACCGGCTTCATGCTGTATCTGGTGTGGGCCAGCCTGAACAATCTGCGCAAGCCACAGGACCCGCTTTCGCCGGTGCCCGCATGGTTTGGACTATGGTCTGTTGCCGGCCTGCCCATGGGCGCGGTTGGCGTGATGTTCACCGGCTTGGCCGCACGGGACCAACTGCCGGACTGGTTGGCCGGGGGAACGGGGCTGACCTGGCTGGTCTACAGCCTGATGTGGGTATGGCTGATGTTGGTAGCGTGGCGGGTTACAGCCGCCGTAACGGCGTCCCGAAGCGCGCAGACCATCGTCATCATTGGGGTATTGTTGATAGAGGGTTTTGCCAGCACGCAGTTGGACAGTCGGCCCTGGTTGGCGGATTATGTGGATCAGGAACCGGGTGGAGCCAGCGAGTCGCAGTCGCTTGCGCTGAGCCAAGATGTGTTTGAGGACCAGCAGGCACTGCTGACCCAGACGCTGGCCGCCGTCACAACCCGCCAGTCAGGCCGAATCAACGTGTTTGGTCTGGTGTATGCCCCTTATGCACAAAGCGTTTTCGTGCGCGAGAGCGCCATGGTGTCCGATGTCTTGCATGACCGTTTTGGGGCACAAGGCCATGTGGTTCAATTGGTCAACCATCCGTCTGTAACAGACAGCATTCCCTGGGCCACGAACCAGAATCTGCGCGCCAGCCTGCAAGCCATCACGCGGCAAATGGACCGCGATAGCGATGTGTTGGTGGTCTACCTCAGCTCGCATGGCGGATCGGACTTCAAACTCGCTACCCAACACCCACCGCTAGAAGTTGCAGAATTGACGCCGCAGATGCTGCGAAACATGCTGGATGAAGCCGGCGTGCGCAACCGCGTGATCGCCGTATCGGCCTGCTTTTCAGGCGGGTGGGTAGAACCACTCTCCGGCGATAACACGCTGGTGATGACCGCTTCGGACTCCACACACACTTCCTACGGCTGCGGCAGCCAGTCCGAACTCACCTTTTTTGGTCGCGCACTGTTTGATGAGCAACTGCGTCAGACCTACTCGTTTCCAAATGCCTTTGCTGCGGCTGTTCCCATCATCCGGCAGCGCGAGATCGAAGGGCACAAAGATGACGGATTCTCCAATCCCCAGATCTCTCTGGGCAGCGGCATGCTTTCTGTGCTGGCCCAACTAGAACGCGAACGCAAGTTGGCACAATAGCTTTTACGCTGGCCAGTGAAATGTCGAATTTCACCCGCGTCGACGGGATATCAAACCACCGTTCAACTCCACGCCGACGGACTGTGAGTATGCTTTCAGCGGTTCGTGGAGTACGTCTGATAGATGGAGATAGTCAAACGGCACTTACTCGGTCGCGCTGTCCTACAAATTGAAATGCACCAGACATAACCTGCGCGGGCGCCTGCCGTTGCAGCCTCCCTCTACGCTACCATTCAAGCGAACTAGATCGAAACGCGATCCCGCATCACGTGAATGGTGTCGTGGGATTGCTTGACACTGTAGCTCTGCCGCTGAACGATCTCACGTACGTCGGCGGGCAGCGTCTTGGCCAATACCTTCTGGTAGTCTCGTACCGCTTGGTCTTCGCCGGATTCGACCACTTCCAGAATGACGTGGTCGCCGCCGCCCAGGGCTGCCTTCAGGTCCATCCACCCGCGACGCAATGCACCGGTGACCGTGCCGCTGTTTTCGGGCTCATCGCCCAGAATGTGTACCAGCGTTTGCAGTTCGCCGACGAAGTGTGCGCGGACGCGGCTTTGCTCCAGGCAAAAGGTCTTCACATCGTGTGCGTCTAACTTTTCGGCGGCCTCTTGGAAGCCCTTTTGACCATCACGGTTCAGTTCAACAAGACCGTTCAGGGTGTCGATCACTTGGCTAGGGGTTAAAGTTGTGTCGTTCATAAGAAGATCCTTTCGGTTTTGAGAAGCAACGCAAAAACTTTGGAATGCGCTGCGGAACAAATTTAGGGGCGAACCCGCTGTGGGTCTGTGCAACACCGCACATTGCCCGCGTTGCGTTGGGCTGGACTTGCCGTTATCCTCGCGCTACAGCTTTGAACCATCCATTTTCCTTCAACCAACCATGCGACATTTTGTAAAAACCGCCCTTCCATTGTTCTGTGTATTGACCCTCAGTCTGGCGGCCATTCCCGCACTGGCGGACAGCACCTCGTCGGCATTCAGCACTTCGTCCACGGCGATTGGCAGCTCTTCGGCGTCCATCGAAAAATCCAGCAATAGCGCGTCGACCAAAGACAAGGTCGCACAGGGGCGATACACCGTGGTGGATATGGTGGCACTGCACGGGCAACAAGACATGCTGCGACTGCGTCTGCAAGCGGTTGCCCACGCGCTTGCAACAACCAATGGATTTTTCTTGCTTCTGCCGCGGCAGGCTGCAGAACGTGGTCAATTGGCGCTAGGCGAGTTGGTTTCTGCGGAGCATCGTCCTTACGGCCTCGCCTTTACTACCGTTGCAACATCAGTCCATGCCGCCATACCTTTCTTCCTGGTGATGGATGACGCCTGGTTTGGCGAACTGGAGAGCCGCCCACTTGGCGTCTGACAAGTGCGGCGCGTCGCGCTCAGTCATGAAGATGGCACTGATCTCGTCCTTGGCTCTCTTTACGAACGGCGCATGGTCTGGGTCGTCGAACTATTGCCAAGGCCAATCGGAGTCCAGCGCCGCTACTCAAGACCGCTTGATGCAGGTGGCCGCCGTCGTCAAGGCAGAATTGAACCATTCGGGCCACAGCATGGCGATCGTATCGCGCTCTGGTTTGGCACTGCAACGCTTTGACCAACGCTATTCGCATGCAGGTGTGAGCCTCAAGTCCAGCCCCGGCATTCCCTGGTCGGTGCGTCAGTTGTATTACGCCTGCGGCGAAAAGCGCCCTCGTATTTTCGACCAGGGCATGTCGGGCTTTGTGATGGGCGGGCTGGACCCGAGTGAGGGGTATGTATCCATCGTGCTGCTGCCCCCGGCGGCAAGTGAAGCCCTGGAGCGCACTGCACTGGACGAACAACAAGCCCTGCGCCTGCTAGGTGCCACTTACAGCGCCAATGCATACGCATTTAGCCAGCGGTATCAAAATTGCAACCAGTGGTTGGCCGAATTGATGGCCACTGCTTGGGGTGCGCTAACGCCTGTCGATGATCCACGTGGCACAGCGCAAGCGTGGTTGCGCGACCAAGACTTCGCGCCTCACAGCTTCAACCTGGGCTGGGGACCGGTAGCATGGATGGCCGGCCTATTGCCCTGGTTGCACACTGATGACCACCCGCCACAAAATATTGTGGACGCGCAGTTCCAAGTCAGCATGCCGTCGTCGATTGAAGCATTTGTGCACAATTATCTGCCGGATGCGACCCGTATCGAGCTGTGCTACACGCCGCAGCATATCGTGGTGCACCGGGGCTGGGAGGCGATTGCGCCCGGCTGCAAGCCGGGCACCGATGACACCGTGGCGGCGCTGGTATTTGATACACCGCCGTGAAGCAGAAGCTCTAGGTGTTGCGCCCCGCCATGACACCTCCGTCCACGTTCCACACGGCCCCGGTCACCCAGCTGGCTTGGTCGGACAGCAAGAATGCCACGACGCTAGCCACGTCATCAGGCTGGCCAATGCGGCCCAGAGGGTGAAAAGCATTGAAGCTGGCCAAAACCGCGTCATGCTGCTCTCGGGGAACGAAGCTGTCGTAAACCGGCGTGTCCACAACGCCAGGTGCAACTGCATTGACGCGGATATGGTGCACCCCCAATTCCAGAGCCAGGTGTTGTGTCAGGGCGTGCATGCCCGCCTTGGCCATCGAGTACGCCGACGAAGGCGTTGCCAAGATGGCTTGCTGCGCCCACATGGAGCCGATATTGACAATCGCACCGCGCTGCACAGCCGCCATGCGCCTAGCCACAGCCTGGGTTGCAAAGAACAGTGCTTTGCTGATAGCCAGGTAGCTGTCGTAGTCTGCTTCGCTATGGTCCAGAAACCCTTTGGGCGAGAACACACCGGCCGCGTTGACGAGCAAATCAAAGGGCTTGCCTTGCGCCTGCACCGCATCGGTCAAGGCTCGCAAGCCTGTCGCATCGGTGATGTCGGCTCGGAGGGTGCTGATAGACGCCTCGCGCTCAGCGGCGGCGCGCACCAGTTTTTGCCCGTTGCGCCCGACCACCAACACCTCTGCACCCGCATCGGCCAGGCGATGGGCGACTGCGCGGCCTATGCCGCTTGAGCCACCGATCACCAAGGCGCTCTTACCTGAAAAATCACTATTCATACAATATTCCTTTACCTATTAGTAGGTAGGTTTATGGGTTAAAAAAGGTTAACCCGTCCTCAAGAATGACTTCACCAACAACGCGGTGGTACGGTCAAACGCCTCCATATCGCCACTGGAGCGGCACACCAGCGAAGCACCCTGCAACATGGACAGGGCAAGCCGCGCGTGGTCCGCCGCCGCACCATCAAATGCAAACACGCCTTGGGACCGGCCTGCGGCAAGTAGCTCGGTTAGCCATTCGGTATTGCGGGTAAAAAAACGCTTGAGATTCGGTAGCATGGAGGCATCCAGGGTCAGCACCTCAGTGGCTAGCATGCCGCACATGCAAATACGGTCGCTGTCTAGCGCGGCGCGATAAATCTGGGCATAAGCCTTAAGCCTTATCAGCGCGCTGGCCCCGATTTTGTCTATGTCCGCCAACGCCTGGTCAAACTGTGCCGCATACGCATCGACCAAGGCCACACCCAGATCGACCTTGCTGGCGAAATGGTGGTGCAGACTGGCCTTGCGTATGCCCACCTCGTTGGCCACATCTGCATAGCTGAAGCCGTTAAAACCGCGCTGCTGCACCAAGCGTTGTGCGCTGGAGAGAATGTGCTCTTTAGTATCCATAAACGCAGTATAATCTACCTATTGGATGGTAGTCATTGTGTTTTAGTAATGTTAGCGAGCGGCCTGAGACGCCCTACTTGGTTACCTGCAATTCCTCAAAGTCGCTGAGGACTCCCCGCCCGTTTTGCCCAGGCCAAAGGCCATGCAGCACTAAACTCGTTGCATTTTCACCGACGGTTTTGATATGGAATTACTCACTGACCCGAACACTTGGGTGGCTTTCTTTATGCTCGCGGCACTGGAAATCGTGCTGGGCATCGACAACATCATCTTCATCAGCATTCTGGTCGGGCGTCTGCCACCTGAGCAGCGCGATTTGGGGCGCCGGCTGGGCATGGGCTTCGCGATGGTCTCGCGCATCGGTCTGCTGTTCAGCCTGGCATGGGTGATGACACTGACCACCCCGCTATTTACAACCCTGGGCCAAGAAATGAGTGGCCGCGATCTGATCCTGCTGGGCGGCGGATTGTTCCTTCTGTACAAGGCTTCACACGAGATTTTCATGGAAGTAGAAGCGATGGAAAGCGATGAAGCCAAAGTCGGTGGTAGCGCTAACCTCAAAAACGGCACGGCCCTCTTTTGGGGAACCATTGTGCAGATCGGAATTGTGGACATCGTGTTCTCGTTGGATTCAGTGATCACTGCCGTTGGCATGGTGGACAAGATTGGCGTCATGGTCGCAGCTGTCATGGCCTCGGTGGCAGTCATGATGTTTGCAGCCAAACCCATTGGCGAATTTGTGGACAACCATCCATCGATCAAGGTGCTTGCCTTGGCGTTTTTAACGATGGTGGGCACGCTGTTGATCGCCGAGGCATTCGACGTCCATGTACCTAAAGCCTACGTTTACGTTGCCATGCTGTTCTCGCTGGGCGTGGAGGTGCTCAATATCCGTGCTCGGGCCAAGCGAACGGCCCTGCAAAGGAATGCCTGAACGGAGGTGTGCGCCAGCATCCCAGCCAGCGGGCGGGGTATTGGCAAGGTCCTAGAATCAGCCAGCCCACAAGGAGACTGACAATAATGCTGAATGCACGCACAGTGTTTGACACCCTCAACACCGACTACCTCGCCGTCCACAAGACCAAAGAAGACCTGTTCTGGGACACCTACATGGCCGTCTCAAGCGATGACTCCGGTTTTGCCCGGGCTGAAGAGGCATACAAGAATTTCATCTCCGACCCAGCCCACCTCGCCACAGTTCGCAAAGCACTGTCCAGCTTGGGCGAAACCGACGCCGATGAAGCCACGACCGCGTTACGCCACGGTCTCAATGGCTGGCTGGCTTTGTTCGAAAGCAACATCATCGACAGTGACACCGGCCGCACGATAATGGCCGAGCTGATCCAGTTAGAAGCCGACCTGTTCGTCAAGCGCCGCGACTTGGTCCTGCAACACACGAACGAGGCGGGCCAGGTGGAGGATGCCACGCTCAGCATGCTGTCTACCAATTTAGGTACCAACCGCAACGAGGCTGCACGAAAGAGCTCACACGACGCGCTGATGGATTTGGAGCGCTGGGTACTGGCCAATGGTTGGTTGGACATTGTGAAGAAGCGCAATGCCTTTGCACGCGAACAGGGCCTCCCCAATTACTTTGACTACAAGGTTCAAAAAAACGAACAAATGTCGGCTGATCAGTTGTTCACCATATTGGACGACTTTGAGGAACGCACCCGTGCGGCCAACACACGGGCATTGGATGACCTGAAGAAAACCCATGGTTCCGCGGCCGTTGAACCCTGGAATCTGCGCTTTTTGGTCAGCGGCGATGTGACCCGCCAGTTCGACCCCTATCTTTCATTTGCCAAGGGCCTGGATCGCTGGCTGCAGAGCTTTCGCCGCCTGGGCATTACCTACCGCGGCGCCACCATGCAACTAGACTTGCTGGAGCGCAAGGGCAAATTCCAAAACGGTTTCTGTCATGGTCCGATTCCACCTTATTTTGACGCCCAGAACAAGTGGGTGGCTGGGCAGGTCAACTTTACCGCGGGAGCGCAGCCTGATCAGATCGGCAGTGGAGCACGTGCCATCAACACGCTATTCCACGAGGGAGGTCACGCCGCGCATTTTGCCAATGTGACGCAAAATGCGCCCTGCTTCTCCCAGGAGTTCGCGCCAACCTCTATGGCCTATGCAGAGACCCAGTCCATGTTTTGCGATAGCCTGCTCGACGATGCAGACTGGCTCAAGCGTTACGCCCGCAACGCCAAGGGCGAACCGGTTCCCGATGGGCTAATCCACGCGCGCATCAAGACCACGCAACCCTTTGCGGCATTTGCCGAGCGCGGCAGCTTGGTGGTGCCTTACTTTGAGCGGGCGCTGTACCGCCTGAGCGATGGCGAACTCACCCCCGACACGGTGCTGGCCCTGGCCCGCGCAACCGAGTTGCGCATACTGGGCGTAGCGGTTGGTCCCCGGCCGCTGCTGGCGATTTCGCACTTGCTGAACCAGGAGTCGGCCGCGGCCTACCACGGCTATTTGCTGGCGAATATGGCGGTGTACCAGACACGCGCATTCTTTGAGCGCACCTACGGCTATTTGACCGACAACCCGGCCATAGGCCCAGCTCTTGCCAGTCACTATTGGGCACGGGGCAACAGCATCAGTCACAACGACACGCTGCTGAGCCTGACGGGTGAACCGTTCAATGCCAAGTATCTGGCAGACAGTTGCAACCAGACGGTGGATGAAGCTTGGGCAGAGGCGCAGACCAAGATAGCTGAAGCCAACGCACGCAACTACCTCCCAGCACCCGCGCCTGACCTGGACGCAACCATCCGCATCGTGCACGGTGCCGAATTGATCGCCGACAACAGCGAGTCTGACCAGGCTATGTGTCAACAATTTGAAACTTGGGTTGGCAAGCGGTACCCAGCCACGGCGCAGTCAATCACTTGACCAGGCCAAACTCGCGCCAAGATTTCAAAGCCGCCATGGTGTTGGTGACATGTTTCGCCGGGTTGAGGCTGTTGTACTGGTAAATGATCTTGCCTGCCGGCGAGATCACAAAGGACACACGGTTGGCGTAATCGCTGCGGAACAATAGCACCGCGTCATACGACTTCATGATGCTTTGGTCGACATCAGCCCCCACCGCGAATTTGCCGCGGCACTCGGATACTGAAAACTTCTTTTGCGTCTCAATATCGTCGCGAGAGACGCCAATCACCGTAGCACCCAACGCGCTGTATTCCTCAATCGCTTCGGCAAAATTATGGGCTTCAATGGAACAGCCTTCGGAAAATGCCAGTGGAAAAAAGTACAAAACCACCGGTCCTTTTTTCAGTTCGTCAGCCAACGAATACTTGATGACATTGCCACCAATCGCAGCTTGTGTCGTAAACTTCGGAGCGAGCTCACCGACGTCTAGAGCCGCGTGTACGCAGACGCTGCTAGCCGTCAAAGCCAATACCGCCAACATCTTTGAGCATGCATCCATACCGCGACTCCAGATCCTTAAAGTTTGAAAACCAGTATAGCGGGCCACGCGTATTTTTTGCCATGCTATCTGGAGTAAGAAACAGCTTTGCAAGGAAGGTTCCCCTGGGCCAGGCGATCACGCGTCGACTGGCGTTGATGGTCGCACTGTTGTGCCTGAACGCCGTGCTCGGCGGATGTGCGGTGGCCCTGCCCAGCATTGATCGTCAAGCGATTGCCAGTGAGTCGATAGAAGCATCGCGCAATACCATGCTGGGACGTATCGCCCAAGAGTCTCAACCCGAGAAAGGACTGTCCGGATTTCGGCTCATGCCGCTGGGCACGTTTTCTCTCGACGCCCGTGTTCAGTTGGCTCAACGTGCGCAAGAGTCGTTGGACGTGCAGTACTACCACTTGGAAAACGATGAAACTGGGCGTTGGGTGTTGCGAGCCTTGCGTGACGCAGCCAACCGCGGAGTTCGAGTCCGGCTGCTTATTGACGATCTCTATACGGGTGGCCAAGACGCATTGTTCCTGGCTTTGGCTGCGCACAAAAACGTCCAGGTGCGGCTCTTCAATCCATTCTGCTGTGCGCGGCAACAAGGGCAGACTGGACGCTTTCTTGCCTCGCTAGGCGATCTATCGAGGGTTAACCACCGCATGCACAACAAGCTGTTCATTGCAGACGGCGCAATGGCCGTGATCGGCGGTCGAAACGTGGCAAACGAATACTACCTGCGCGGTACTTCAGAAAACTTTATCGATCTGGATGCCTTTGTGGTCGGCGAGGTGCTTCCCGCCATGGGAGCCCTTTTTGACCGTTACTGGAATAGCCGAGCCGTTTATCCACTGGAAGCCATTGCCAAAAACGAATGGACCAAGGACCAACTTATAGCATTCTTCGAGGAAGAAACCGGTCCCGCCAAGACCCCAGCGCCAAAGCCACTAGCTACCACGGATGTTCTGGGCTATGCCCCCATTTCGGACGACCTGGACGGGGGGCGTTTGGGCTTACATTGGGGCACGGCGTACGTGTTTGCGGACCACCCCGACAAGCCCTTTGAAAGCTTGGCTGGCAGCGACCTGTTAGAGACCAGCGTGACCTACAACGTTCTCGAAGCGGTAAGCATGGCCCAACGCGAGGTGGTGGCATCGTCACCCTACTTTGTGCCCGGGATTAAGGGCATGAAGTTTCTCAGAACGTTGCGAGAACGGGGTGTCAAGGTCACCGTTATGACCAATTCGCTGGGATCAACCGACGAGCCCATTGTCCATACTGGTTACAGTCGCTACCGCGAGCAGATGTTGGCCGAAGGCATCGAGCTATATGAACTTAGCACGTCTCGTGTGAAATACAACAAGCGTCCCTTCCTGTTTGGCTCGTCATTGGGAAGGTTGCACGCCAAGCTATTTGTCATAGATCGCAAGACATCGTTCGTTGGCTCCATGAACTTGGATCCGCGCTCAGCGTCGGTCAACACCGAGTTTGGCGCTGTCATCGACAGCCCAGAGATCGCGCGCGAAATCATTCGGATCATAGATATAGACAGGCTGCAAAGCGCTTACCGGTTGCGCCTGAACAAGAACGGTTCTGGTATTGAGTGGCTTGGTATGGATGACGACCAGGAAATGGTCTTGACCACAGAACCTGATACGTCCTTTTGGTTGCGATTCAAGGCTTGGGTCCTGAGCCCGTTGGTCCCAGAAGAACAGCTATAAATGCAAAAAAGGGCCACAAAGAGCCCTTTTCCATTTCAACCATATACCTCGCATTGCAGCGAGGTTAGATTGAATTACTTTTCACCCATCTTGACTTCGCCCTTTTTGACGGCAACTTTGGCTTCGGCTTTGACCTTGGCACGCAAAGCAACCATTTCTTCTTTGGACAACTTGCCTTCAGCAGCGGTTAGCATTGCGTTGGCTTCACCGCCGACGGCAACGCCCTTCTTGTTGGCGGTTTTGGCTTCGGCCTTGACGCTTGCGCGCACGGCAGCCATTTCTTCTTTGGACAACTTGGCTTCAGCAGTAGCTACCATAGCGTTGGCTTCACCACCAGCAGTGTCGCCCTTTTTGTTGGCTTCTTTGGCTTCCATCTTCACTTCAGCACGTGTCTTTTTTGCGTCGTCAGCAGCATACACACCCGTAGCAACCAAACCCGCGACCAGGGCGACCAGAAATTTATTCATATGAGAACTCCAAAATGTGAAAGTTGATAACTTTTAAAAAAAAGCGACTGACCGAGCGAAAGGACTGTCAAAAACCAGTATACCAAGGAACCTGTGGGCTCCTGAGCAACAAAGACACTACTGTGTCTAGCTCTAGCAACGCCCAACTTGCGGCAGCCGTTGACGCACGCAAGTAAGAAACCCGTGGACGAAGAATCCGACGGAATGACAACAATGCGCTGACCATTCTTCGTATCGCCCGCGCATGCCATTGCAGTCGGCAGAGGGTGCGCGCGCAGCCAACCGTGGGCAGACTCAGCATCGCGACATGGCCGCCGCCTTCCCCCAAAACGCCCCGGCCATCACACTTGTAGTCGAACTGGTCGCCGGCGAGCAAAGGGTCGGGCTGGATGCTAAGCGGGGCACCTTTGCCTGGCTGACTGCCCTACATGCCCTGTATGCACACCGAGTCACAGCTGATCCATGCGCAGGCATTCACCGTAATCTCGCAATCCGGCAAGGCGCGCACCTTGGCATGCCCGGCTCTGCGTTTTAGGTCGTTAGCTATTGATTTGATAGTGAACTATGCTCATTGGACGAGGGCTACCGCGTAGTTTTCCATATAAATCTGCGCGACGGGGCAATCTTAGAGTCCATTCGATAAATTGGCTTCAACATCGCAAACCGCCAGATTCTTACTACCAACTGACTAGGTCACTGCTGTGGATAACCTTGCAAGCCTTTGCCCATTGCTTTCAGGTATGCCTCCATTCCAAGAAGCCAAGAATTGGCTGAAATTGAGGGTAAACCCCAAACCCAAAAGGGCATATTTACCAATGGTGCTAGCCCGTGTGATAGCAAAAATTGTGATCGGGCCGAATACTGCGTCGCAACATGCAAAGGCTTATAGTTACCCCCGGTTTCTGTGGAACGCTTTGTGGATAACTATGTTCATAAGCCATCCGAGGCGCGCCAACAATGGGCTCGAACCAGATGCCAGACAAATGATCAGCGTAGGCAACGCTGCCAAAATACAACCAGCATCCAAACGATTGTAAGAAATCCATGAACTTCCGTAACTGGGTACTAAGGAACACATGACACCTACATTTTCCAGTGTCTGCATCGTCGGCTGCGGCGCCATCGGCGGCTGGTTGGGGGCCGGGATGTCGCGTGCCGGTTGCACGGTCAGTGTTTTTGCCCGAGGTACAACGTTGGCGGCACTGCAAACCCAGGGGCTGCAAGTGGGTGATGAACGGCACGCCGTTAAGGCAAGTTTCAACGCCGCAGATTTGGGCGTGCAGGATCTGGTAGTGATTGCCGTCAAGGCTCCCGCGCTGCGGGACGTGGTGCGCCAGGTCGCCCCGCTGATAGGTCCGCGTACTATTGTGCTCACCGCCATGAACGGTATTCCCTGGTGGTTCTTCGAGGGCTTTGGCGGCGCACTAAAAGGCACCCACCTTCTGGCAGTGGATGCCAGCGGGGAGATTGCTGCGACCATCCCTGCAGCCAACGTCGTCGGCTGTGTGGTGCACGCCAGTTGCTCGGTCGACGCGCCGGGCGTCATCCGACACCACTTTGGCAATGGGTTGATACTGGGCGAACCCTCGGGTGTAGTCAGTGAACGTGTGCAGGCATTGGCAGCGCTGCTGACCCAAGCTGGCTTTTCAACGACCATATCGCCCCAGGTGCAAAAAGACGTCTGGTACAAGCTATGGGGCAACATGACAGTGAATCCCATCAGCGCATTGACGGGAGCCACCACGGATCTCATTCTTGACGACGAACTGGTCCGCAATTTCGTCTCTAGCGTGATGCTGGAGGCCAAAGAGATCGGCAATCGCATGGGTATCCCCATTGACCAGCAACCATCGGATCGACACCAGGTCACCCTCAAGCTCGGAGCGTTCAAGACCTCGATGCTCCAGGATGTGGAGGCGGGCAAGGCTGTGGAACTCGATGCTCTGGTGACCGTGGTGCGAGAGCTGGGCAGTTTGACAGGCGTGGCCACTCCGTTTACCGACGCTTTGTTGGGCCTTAGTCGCTTGCAAGCCAGGGTCCGCGGTCTGTATTGACCCGTTACTTGGGCATCCCCACAACACTTTTCCCATTACCCGAGACAACTATGGCAACCTACCTGATCGGCGATACCCTGCTCGACAACCCCGAACTATATGAAGAATACAAGCTCCAGGCCAAGCCCTTGGTCGAACGCTTTGGCGGTGAATACCTGGCGCGCGGAGGCAGTATGACACTGAAAGAATCCGATCTGTGGTCACCCAGCCGCATGGTGCTGATCCGCTTTCCGGACGCTGACTCTGCCAATCGTTTCTACAACTCGCCCGAGTACCAAGCAATTTTGCCCATCAGCCGACAATCGGCACGCCGGACCATGTTCATGCTCGAAGGCGTGTAAGCGCGCTGCGCGTGGCCCAACGCCTTACCAAGCCGCAGGGTCTACCTTGTAGTAGCCACTGAGCTCTCGGTACAAAGCCGGGTAGTGTGCCGCCAGTTCTTTGGGTTGTTCAAAAAATACTTCGGACACCACCGCAAAAAACTCGGCCGGGTCTTGCGCACCGTAATGGTTGATGAGGCCTTGAACGCCGCTCTCAACTTCGGACTGCAACTGCGCGTAAGCCGCTTGAAAAACCTTCGACCAGCGCCGTGCGTCGTACTGCGTGTCACCCCATGTGGGCGGGGGTGCACCTCGAGCTGCGCCGTTTTCCTGATCCAACTGATGGGCAAATTCATGTATCACCACGTTACGGCCATCGTCTGCGACGGCAGCGCCTTCCATTGTGTCTTGCCAGGACAAGATGACCTGCCCCTGCGACCATGACTCGCCAGCCAGCGCATGGCGATTTTCCCGCTGTACACCGGCGTAGTCCGTCGACGTGCGGTTGACAAAAAAAGCGCCGGGGTAGACCAACACTTGCCGCACGTTTGCAAAGTAATCTGTGGCGCGATTCAAAATCAACAGACAGGCCTGGGCTGCAATGACCACCCGCATCTCTTCGGTAATTTGCAACCCTGCACAACCCAAAAACGACTTCTCGGCAATGAAAACCTGCATGTTTTTTTTGAGCTGCATATGCAGATGGGCCGGCAGTCGGCGCACCAGAGGCACGCGGCGTCGCAATATCTTGCGCCATGTCTCAGGAAATGCAACTGCACGTACTTTGCTGCGCCGCAGCCGTAGCCAATAGGGCTGGCCCAGTAAACCCATGACCAGCAACAGAGCCAGGCCGCACACAACAATAAAAGCCACTGCACACGCTCCAGTCCATACGTCGTAAGACTCCCTAGCTGGGCGCAAAACCCACTATTTCAAGGCGCGGGTACACATTGCATGGCGCTATACAGGCGTGACTCCTCTACCGAGTCACAAGCACGGGCACCTTCGACTCCGCCACCACTTTGTTCGACACACTGCCCAACATCAGACGCGCAATGCCACTGCGTCCATGCGATCCCAGCACGATCAGGTCGGCGCCAAGGGTTTCAGCGGTTTGTACGATGCCGCTGGCAGCGCCAACTTCCTCCACCAAACGAACATCCAAAGCAACAGGCTGCTCGCCCTGCTTGCTCAGTTGTTCAACATAGGCATGCGCTTGTGCCGCCTGAGCCTGGGCGGCGGACATGTACGACTGGAAACCCATCGGGTTGATTTCACCGACTCCGAGGTACGGATAAGGATCCACCACATACACCGCGGTCAACTTGGCACCGTGCGTGCGGGCCAGGCTCACCGCCAACTGTGCCGCGTGCTCGGAAGCAGGCGAGCCATCGGTTGCGATAACTATGTGTGTGAACATGTGAATGCCTCCTGAAGAATGGTGATAAATACCTTCGCATACTGCGCTTGTTGAGCCTCAGCAAACTTGAGCCAAATCAAGAGCGCCCTATTTAAGCCGCGCCCCGGGCCTGTTGGCTCACAAAGTAACCCGCTTTGCGCGCGCGCATGACATCGCCCAAGGGTCGATAAGCAGCCAGCGCTTGCCACGGGTCAAATATTGACGATTCAACCTGCTCTCCCAGAACCTTGCCGGCGGCCGAATCGCCAGAGACGCCCAAGACCCGAAGTGAGAACCCGCGGATGTCGGGCTTATGGTCCGACGCTTTGTCCATGCCGCCGTTGGACAAGCGCACCCAGGTCTCAAACGTGCCGGGCTTGGCAAACAAACCCTGGCGCGCAAAGTCCGGCAGATTCTTCAGCACTTCAAAGGAGCCCTCGGCTGCCGTCACTTGTTTGCGGTGCAAAGCACGGCCATTGCCGTGCTTTTTGGACTTTCTGGCCTGGAGCGCCGCAAATTGCTCGCCGTATCGGGCATAGCGCTGCGCTTCGTCGGATGCGACAGTTTCTTGCCACTGGGTGCTGGGTGTCATGTGTTTTGCCATGGCATGGTTACCGATAATGACGGATGAAGACATGGTAGGTGCAATAGCCAACGACAACAAGCACTGGCATGCTCCACACTGGGCCATTTCTGCCGTAATATCACGCCATCGAATCCCATGTCGGGGTTGAATTTGGAGGACATATGGCTAAAGGTGATCAGCGCAAAGAAAAGATGGCAAAAAAACCCAAGAAGGACACATCCGAGCCTAAAAACTCAACGTCTGACCGACCGATGGCGCCAGTCACTACGGTCATGCCACGCGGCAAGATCAAGACGAAGTAAGAACGCCACTGAGCAGTTCGGGCAAGCGCTCCTTGCCCATCTTGAAGCCGCAAGCCTGGGCATGGCCACCGCCACCCATGCTGCGCGCCAGCGCGATGCAGTCAAAGTTACGCTGTGAGCGCAGCCCAGCCTTGACAACCCCCTCTTTGGACACACACCACATCAAGGCAAAGCTGCCGCTTTGGCGTGACAAGATGTCTCCCACAACACTGTGAAAGACACCCGGCGCATTGACCATCAGGCCATGTTCGCCGTTGAAGCGAATGGGCTGCGCACTGTCCGCGATGCCAGCGGCGAGCTTGTTGAATTTTTCGTCCATTGCCTGCCCCCGCGCCATGAAGGCGGTAACCTGCCCCGCGTCGAAGGCTGCCATCTCAGCCCAGTGCGCGAAGTCAAAAGGTTCCATGTCCAAGGCGGCCAAAAAACCGGCACTCTCCGGGTATTGCCAGGTCCAGATGTCACGGTCTTCAATGAAGCGGACCAAATCCGGCAGCGGCTTGTTGGGTTGAAAAAACTCCCACGCCAGGCGCGAACCGGACTTGTTCATGTCAAAGTGCACAACCCCGCAGCGGCAAGAAAATCCGGTGAGTTGTTCTGCCGCACTCTTGTGGTGATCCAACAGCACCAGCTTGGCTGCGCGCTCTTCAATGACGCGCAAGATCTCGGCTGAAAACGAGAAATCCAGGATGTAGACAGCGCGGCCATCCAGCGCAGGCAGGTCGGCCACGGAACGCACATTACCATGGTCCAGCCCCAAAAATTCGGCCTTACCTTCATAGAACAACCAGGCTGCCAAAGCAGACGCAAAGCCATCGGGGCAAGACTGGCCGTGGTAGATGACCAGGGGATTCGGGTCGTTGCGGTCGGGGGCAAACAGCA
>JANXVI010000255.1 GCA_025351745.1 Rhodoferax sp. | reverse complement strand
TTACCTGGCGCCGTATGCGCTGGCGCAGCCCGTGCAAGTGCTTGTGATCACGGCGGCCAGCATCGCAGTTGGCGCCGTGCTCTACCGTCTGGTCGAGTTGCCATTCATGCAGTTGCGCGACCGCGGTGTGCCCAGCCTGTTTCGGCCGGCGACTGTGGTGGCGGTTTAGAGCCAAATAGCTTGCTTGCTACGAAATGCCGGTGCACGCCGTTCATCTGGGCCACCGGCACTTTGAATGTCGTGCCATGTGCATACCTGCGTTTATGATGCGCCCACACAAAAAACTAGGAACAAGTGGATGATCAGTTCAGGGATGGCTAGGGTTCGGTTTTTGGTGCGGGCAATTTCCCGGTCAGCTGCGCTACTGTTGGCGACCATTTTTACTTTATCCAGCGCGCACGCGGCTGACTATCACTTGGCACCGCAACCCAACTGGGTCGTGCAACGGGTGCTGGACGTATCTGCGCAACCCGCACTGGGTCAGGCTCTGGAGGGGGTATTCTTCCAACTGGTTGACCAGCAGACGCAGCTATTGCCCTCCGGTAGAACAACCTATCGTCGCAATGCGGTGCAGGCTTTGAGCGGTCGTGGGCTGGAGAAAGCCTCGCACATCAGCCTGGGGTTTGATCCTTCCTATCAGTCGCTCACCATTCATGCCGTCAACGTGCATCGGGATGGGCATCTGCAAGACCGTTTACGGACGATGGCAATCAAGGTCTTGCAAAGAGAGACCGATCTTGAATATCGCATGTATGACGGAAGCAAGACCGTCGATATCGTGTTGGCGGATGTTCGCCTCGGTGACGTTGTGGAATACGCCTACAGTATCCGCGGCACGAACCCATTGCTCCTTGGCAAAGAGTCTGGTGGCTTGGACATGCGCTGGGGCTTGTCCGTGCACCATCTGTACCGCCGACTCCTGGTTCCTGCGGGCGGGCAGGAGTTGACCTTTCGATCCCATTTGGGAGACTTTCAACCGCAAATCGACACCCACAATGATTGGACCGAATACAACTGGGCCGCAACCGACGTGGCGTCGGTTGCGAAGGAGAGCGACACACCACGTTGGTACGACCCTTATGCCTATGTGGAATGGACCACGTTCAAGGATTGGGGAGCAATCGCACGCTGGGCAGCACCGTTGTTTGCGGTACCCAAGGATTTGGGCTTGCCCCTGCAGCGCGAGATTGAACGCATTGCAGCAGCACAGTCATCCCCCGAGGCCAGGCTGGCAGCCGTTTTGGAATTCGTTCAATCAAACATCCGCTACCTTGGCATCGAAATGGGTCAGGGCTCCTACCAACCCCGGTCGCCCCAAAAAGTATTCCAGAATCGCTATGGCGATTGCAAAGACAAGGTTCTTCTTGCCGTTGCGATGTTGCGCGCCTTGGGCATCCAGGCCGAACCTGCACTGGTGAACACGGTCCGCAGGCAGGCCATTGCGGATGCGCTGCCGTCGCCACATGCCTTTGACCACGTCATCGTCAAGGCACAGATCGACGGAACGGACTTCTGGCTTGACCCTACGCGGCAACCGCAAAAAGGCAAACTGCAACGGCTGGCACAGGCACGCTACGGCATGGCGCTGGTGGTGGATGCTCAAACCACTGCGCTCACTCCCATGCCCACGACGAAGGCCACTGTCTATCGTCGGGCGATAACCATGGATATGGATATCTCGGGCGGCTACGACCATCTGTCGAATTTGACCATTACCACGGTGTACGAAGGCATGAGCGCAGATGACATGCGAGGCGCCGTTCGGAATGACGACCTGGCCGACCTCCAGCGCAAGTACCAGAACTTCTACTTGCGTTCCTACCCAAATTTGACAGTCGTGAAGCCTTTTACGGTGGAGGATGACGAGGTTGAAAATCGCTTGGTCACGGTGGAGTACTACAGCGTGCCAAGTCTGGTTAAGAAGAATTCAAAGGAGGCAAGGCCTGCGGTTTACTACTATGTGCCCGACATGAGGGCCGCGCTATACAGGCCCGACGACACCGTTCGCGCAGCACCGTACGCGCTACGGTATCCGGAAGACTTGACGGTCAGCGTGCGGGCAGTTTGCCCTTTGTACCTGGCGTTTCCCCGTCCCATGCAACCGTGAAGGACCCTGCGTTCGAGTTTGAGAGTGCTGGCACTGTCGCGGACCAATTGTTGACACTGAACTACCACTACCGCAGTCTGGCGGACCATGTTGCTGCTGAGAGGATGACCGCGTTTATCGCCAATCTGCAGTTAGCGCGCAACGAACTTGACTATGGTGTGTGGGCCTACAGGCCCAAGGCGTCGCCTTCGACCAGCCAGAAATTCGCTTACGTCATCTTTGTGGTGGGGATGTTCTTTGCCATCCCCACTGCAATTGCTACGGTATTCATGCTGTTTGACGGCTGGCGGTCCAAGCAAAAAGTCAGGCAGCGCTCTACAGCAACACTCTTGCTTACCGGCCTATCGCTCCTTTGGGCGCCTGCAATGATATTTGCACTTTGCGCGCTTGGGTTGCTCACCGCGCTTCTTGGATCGGGCGCAATGTCAATTGCAAAGGATGCTGCGTCCGTCATTGCTCTTCTGGTGATGTTTTTCGGCTCCTATTGGATATGGCATGCCATTTGGCGAAACCGCTGGCTGCGCTGGGCCCAAGCGCGCGCAACAGAACCGCAAAAAATCGCCGCGCTGGCCAAGCGGTACAGGCTGCCCTTTCAACTGCCGCTTGCGCCCTTGATGCCTGCGCAGATCGCGTGGTTGGCTTGGTTACCCCAGCTCTGCCTTGTGGCGCTATTTATCGCCATCGCCCATTTCTTGGGGTTCCGCGATGCTCTTACGGCCGGACTCATTGCCTACTACGTGGTCGGGACCGCAATGGAGTGGCTTGCTCAAGGCAGTCAACGCCTGGCAATCAGAATGGTGAAAAAAGGACGTTTTGCAGAGGCGATCCCGAAGTTTCAGGCTAGCTATGACTTTCTTAGTCGAAATGCTTGGATAGACCGCTGGAGAGCGATCACACTGCTATCGGTCAGTCGCAGCTGCCTCCGGGAATTGGCGCTGGTGAACATTGCCTTTTGTTTGCTGCAACTTGGCAAGGAACAAGAGGCAATCGCCTACTACACGCAAGCTCTATTCGAGTTTCCCAAAAATACAGTTGCCGCAGCAGAGCTAGCCAGGTTGAGTGATGCGCACGGGGTAGTGCGGTAGTGCGGTGGGCTGGCGATTACTATATATTTGATAGCTAAGAATCTATATTCGACGAGGGCTATAGGCTGATTTTGGCATTGGATTGGCCAAAAAATAGCCTGAAAACCCTCAATTGGGTATATTCTGCACTCCCGACCTATCAAACCCCCGTCATGCCCTGTCCGCATGCACAAAAGGCATAGGTAAGGGGAGGGCGAGCGGCATCACCCGCTATAATGAGAGGCTTTCCTGAAAACTGCCGTCCCAAGCGCACTTCAAGCACCTTTCCCTACCAACAACAGCCGCCAAGAATCGTTCTTGAGCTCGCTTGGGCGTACCCGTAAATTTATCGGAGAACCCAGTGCTTTTGTCTCTCAAGGGAACCACCCCCCCCGCCATCTTGGCGCTCGCAGACGGCACGGTCTATATTGGCAATTCCATTGGAGCCCCAGGCTCCACGGTAGGCGAGGTCGTGTTCAACACGTCCATGACCGGCTACCAGGAGATCCTGACCGATCCCAGCTATTGCCAGCAGATCGTTACCCTGACCTATCCCCACATTGGCAACTACGGCACCAATCCTGAAGACGTTGAGTCTGACCGGGTGCACGCCGCAGGCCTGATCATCCGTGATCTGCCCCTGGTGGCGTCCAACTTTCGCAGCGCCGCCACACTGAGTGAATACCTGGTGCAGGCCGGTACCGTGGCCATCGCCAACATCGATACCCGCCAATTGACCCGCCAACTGCGCACGCAGGGCGCGCAAAACGGCTGTATTCTGGCGCTGGCTGTTGGCGAATCGGTCACCACCGCGATGGTGGATAAAGCGATTGCCGCTGCCAAGGCCGCGCCATCCATGTCGGGTCTCGATCTGGCCAAGGTCGTCTCCGCGTCCGAGACCACGCAATGGACCGAAGCCGAATGGACCTTGGGCGAGGGCTATGGCCAGCAAACGGCGCCGCGCTTCCACGTCGTGGCCTATGACTTTGGTGTCAAGAAAAATATTCTGCGCATGTTGGCTGAGCGGGGC
>JANXVI010000253.1 GCA_025351745.1 Rhodoferax sp. | reverse complement strand
AAGGCCGGTCTGGTCAGCTCCATGAGCACCAACGGCCAGCGTGATATTTTGGTGCCAGCGCGCGCTGAATGAAGATAACGACAACTACCGCGAAGGTTGCTATGAAGAAAATACTGGTCGCTACTATTTTGATAGCTGGATATGCAGTATCTGCGAGGGCTACAGGCCTGGAAAGCTTGGAGTCGTTTGTGAAAACCGTAAAATCGGCGCACACGGACTTCACCCAGGTGGTGACTATCCCGGCCAAAGAGGGCCAAGCCGCACGCAACAAAACATCCAGCGGTGTCTTCGAATTTGCCCGACCCGGGCGCTTCCGCTTTGTCTACAAAAAACCGTTTGAACAGACTATCGTCGCCGATGGCCAAACACTCTGGCTGTATGACGTGGATTTGAACCAGGTGACCGCGCGCAAGCAGGCCCAGGCCCTAGGCGCTACCCCCGCCGCACTGATTGCATCGGCGCCTGATCTGAAAGCCTTGCAGGCCGACTTTGAGCTCAAACCGGATGCCGACAGCGAAGGCTTGGAGTGGGTCCTGGCCACGCCCAAGGCCAAGGACAGCGCTTTGCAAAAGGTGCGCGTTGGATTCAAGACCGGAGAGTTGGCAGTGCTGGAAATCATGGACAGCTTTGGCCAAAAATCCAGTCTGCGTTTCAATGCGTTCAAGGCCAATGCGGCGATAGAGCCCACGGCCTTTCAGTTCAAGCCTCCTGCAGGCGCTGACGTTATTCGCCAATAGCCCGACATAGAGGCCCCCGTGCAAAAGCATTTTTCGGAGATTTCGGGCCGCCAGCGTCTGCTATGTGGTGGCAGCGTAGGCGCCGTCGTGGCGCTGCTGCCGCTGCCGACCACCTGGTCGACCCAAGTACTGTTATCGTGGTGCGCGGGCTGCTTCACTTTTTTAGGACTGGCTTGGTGGTTGGCCGTGCGCTTTGACGCCCAGCGCACCCGCGAGCGCGCCTTGGCACAAGACCAGTCGGGTTGGATGCTGTCCAGCCTGCTGCTGCTGTCGGTCTTTGCCAGCGCCGGTGCTATAGCGCTGATGCTGCAACATGTGAAAGACCTCGCCGCTGTGCAGCGCTTTGCGCATTTGGGCCTCTCCATGCTGGCACTGGCCTCGTCGTGGTTGCTGATGCAAACCATTTTTGCCTTCCATTACGCCCATCTTTACTACCAGTCCGAATCACGCGACCGCGCCGAGGGGGCGGGGTTGCAATTTCCTGGCAAGCAGGCGCCCGATTACTTCGACTTTTTGTACTACGCCCACGTGGTGGGTATGACATCCCAGGTGTCCGACGTAGTGGTTACCGCCCGCCATATGCGCCGGCTTACCCTGTTGCACAGCCTGGCAGCCTTTGCTTTCAATATGTTGGTGTTGGCCCTGAGCATCAATGTGATGGCGGGGGCCATGCAGTAGAAAGTTTTGCCCCCACGCTCCGCCGCTTTGCGGGTCGCTGCCCCCCGAGGGGGCGCGTTTCAGCTTGGGGCGGCCCGGCGCTGAAACATAGCCCCGCTGTTGCCTTACTTGCGGCTAAAGCGCACCAAGCCTGTCGACAAGCTGGTTCCCACCACGATGACCACACCGCAGACCAGCATCCATGTCGTCACCTCCTCGCCCAGCAACACCCCGCCATAGAGCAGCGCAAACACCGGTATGGCAAAGGTCACCGACAACGCACGTGCCGGCCCCGCCCGTTCGATCAGCCGGAAGTATAGGATGTAGGCCACGCCGGTGCACAGCACGCCCAGTGCAATGACCGTCAACCAGGCGTTCAGCGACACCGCGTGTTCGGGCCAGAACCACCAGGCCAGCGGCACCAGGCCGACCGCGGCACCCATTTGACTACCCGTGGCCGAAACCAGTGAGGGCACGCCGGTCAGGTGGCGCTTGGTGAAGCTGGCCGCCATGCCGTAGCACAGCGTAGCCAGCAGGCAGGCCAGTACGGCCCAACCGGTGGCGGTGCCGCTGGCATCGGGTTTGAAGCTGGCCTTGTCCCAGGCCAGCAGCGCTACGCCGCCAAAGCCGATCAGCAGCCCCACGGCACGCGAGCCGGTAGGTCGGTCTTTCAGCCACAGCCAGGCGATGACGGCGCCGAATAGCGGCGTGGTCGCATTCAGGATGGACGACAGGCCGGTCGTGATGGACAGCAGCGCAAAGCTGAAGCACGCAAACGGAATCGCAGAGTTCAAGATGCCAACCACAAAGGTCCGCTTCCAATGCTTGCGCAGGCTGGGCCCATGGCCGCGCAGCAGCACGATGGGCAGCAGGAACACGGCTGCGATGGCAACCCGCAACCCGGAGGTTGGAAACACCCCCAACTCCTTGGCGCCAAAGCGCATGAACAAGAAGGACGCGCCCCAGATCGCGGCCAGCAGCACGAAGTCCGGCAACCAGGCCTTGGCCGGTGTTCCCGCAGCCGCGACAGTGGTGGACGGTGCTGTTTTGCTGGTGGTGGTCGCGGCGGTGCTC
>JANXVI010000193.1 GCA_025351745.1 Rhodoferax sp. | reverse complement strand
GTGCTGATGGCAGCCGAGGGTGCCTACTTCAACCTGTACCAGGCCCAGGCCCGCAATATGGACGTCGACATGGACGCATCCGACAAATGAACGAGCAAAGCATGGTGACTACCAGCGGCTGGACGCTGCAGCGCGACGCGTTTGGCAAGCTGGTGCTGACCAACGCACAGGGTGAACGCCATGTGGGCGTGGTGCCGGTGCGTGCATTCCCGATCCAATCCCCCGAAGTCGGCATCTCCATGGTGGATACCGACGGCCATGAGGTGGCCTGGATTGAGGCGCTGAACACGGTGGCCGAACCTGCGCAGACGCTGATCCGCACGGAGCTGGGCACGCGCGAGTTCATGCCGGTGATCAGCGCCATTGTGTCGGTGACCAGCTTCTCAACGCCCTGCACGTGGAAGGTGCAGACCGACCGTGGCGCTACCGAGTTTGTGCTGCGGGGGGACGAAGACATTCGCCGCATCGGCACCGATGGCACGCTGCTGGTCGCAGACTCGCACGGCATCCAGTTTTTGATCCGCGACCATCTGGCGCTGGATGCGCACAGTCGCAAGATACTGGATCGGTTTTTGTAGGTGGCTCTTGCAGTTTGTGGTGGCAGGGTTTGGGGCCCATTGCGCCAAATCCTGCGGGTGAGATGCATCACTTGCCCCAGGTGAATAGTAAGAATGGGGCGGGAACTTTTTCAGTAGTTTGCGACCTGAAACTTACATTTGGAGTTGTATCGCATGAATATGAAACGTCGTGAATTTTCTCTTTGCACTGCTGGTGCAGGGTTGGCTTTTTCAGGGTTGCTAGTGCCTTTGGCACACGCACAAAATTCGAAGCCTGTGGCTGGCAAAGATTTTCAGTTGTTGGAGCAACGGGCGCCGGTGGAGGCTCCGGCGGGAAGCGTAGAGGTTGTTGAGTTTTTTTCCTACATGTGCCACGTCTGCAATGCATTCGAACCCACATTCAACGCGTGGACCAAGAGCCCACCCAAAGGAGTCGTTGTTCGGCGCGTCCCGGTTCCTTTTTTGCCGAACTTCGACGTAATGCAGCGAATGTACTTTGCGCTTGAGGCCATGAATCTCGTAGAGAAGCTGCACGCCCGTGTTTTTGCGGCAATTCACGTTGAGCGTCGCAGTTTCAGTGATGGGGCGATGGCTGCTGACTGGGTGGCCACGCAGGGCGTCGATCGTTCTAAATTTCTGGACCAGTTCAAATCATTCACAACTGCAACAAAAACGGCTCGCGCAACGCAACTGACGAATAACTACAAGATTGACGGAGTGCCGATGCTCGGCGTGGCTGGCCGCTTCTTGACCGAAGGCACGACGAAGGGGCTCCAGGTCGTTGAAGCCTTGGTTGAAGATATCAAGGCGGGTCGGTAACCTCTTTTCTACACCTTGTTGCTGAAAAGTGTTCAAGCTGTCTCAAAAATACCTATTAGAGGTATTTTGAGATTTCTGTAAGTGTAAATGCCTGCTAGCCCTCGCAGAACGGGCTCATTCTGCTATATAAAACGTAGCATTCACACTTCCAAATTGTCAATCAGGCGCGTAGCCCCGATTCGTGCTGCAGCCAAAACCACCATCGCATCTCCCGCTTGCGCAGCCTGGAGATCCGCCTGGCGGCGCACGGCCACGTAGTCGGGGCGCCAGCCCAGTGTGCTCAGGTTTTGCATGGCTTGCGATTCCAGACGGCTGGTGCCCGCCGCATCTATCGATGCGTTGGCACGCAGTGCTTCGGCCACTGTCTTCAGCGTGGCTGACAATTGCACAGCCTGCTGGCGCTCGGCCGCGCTCAGGTAGCCGTTGCGCGAGGACAGTGCCAGGCCGTCGTCGCTGCGCTGGGTTTCACCGCCGACGATGTTGATTGGCATCGCAAACTGCTTGACCATGTTGCGGATCACCATCAACTGCTGGTAGTCCTTCTTGCCAAACAGCGCGGTGCGGGCTTGCGTGCACGACAGCAGTTTCAGCACCACGGTGCAGACGCCAATGAAGAAGCCGGGGCGGAAGTGGCCCTCCAGAATATCGGACAGCTCGGTGGGCGGATGCACCTTGAAGGTCTGCGGCTGCGGGTACATCTCGGCCTCTTTGGGGGCAAAGACCAGGTCGCAACCGGCGGCCTCTAACTGCTGGCAATCGGCGTCCAGCGTGCGCGGGTAGGTGTCGAAATCTTCGTGCGGAGCAAACTGCAGGCGGTTTACGAAAATGGTGGACACCGTGATGTCACCCAGCGGCTTGGCTTGGCGCACCAGCGCCAGGTGGCCGGCGTGCAGATTGCCCATCGTGGGCACCACCGCTGGGTGGCGAAAGCCGCTCAGGTGATCACGCAGTTCGGCGAGGGTGTGGACGAGCTTCATAGCCATATCACCAGGCGTGCAGGCTGTCGTCGGGGAACGAGCCATTTTTGACGGCGGCCACATAGGCTTCGAACGCACCGCGGATGGTGCTGGCGTCGTCCATGAAATTGCGGACGAACTTGGGGTTCTTGCCCAGGTTCAGGCCCAGCATGTCGTGCATCACCAGCACCTGGCCGGCAGTGCCCTTGCCCGCACCGATACCGATGGTGGCGCAGTGCACCAGTTCATCGGTCACTTCTTTGGACAGCGGTGCGGGCACCATTTCCAGCACCAGCATGCTGGCACCTGCGTCTTGCAATTCGTGAGCCTGGCGCTTGAGCAGATCGGCGCTGACCTGGGTCTTGCCTTGCACGCGGTAGCCGCCCAACGAGTGAACGGTTTGGGGCGTCAACCCCAGGTGTGCACACACCGGAATGCCGCGTTCTACCAAGAAGCGAACGGTCTCGGTGGTCCAGCCACCGCCTTCCAGCTTGACCATGTGGGCGCCGGCTTGCATGAGCACCGATGCGCTGCGGATGGCCTCTTCCTTGGATTCCTGGTACGAACCAAACGGCAGGTCGCCAATCAGCCAGGCCGTCGCCTGGGCGCGGCGCAGGCCGCGTGACACCATTTCGGTGTGGTAACGCATGTGCTCCAGCGACACACCCACCGTAGTGTGCAAACCTTGGCAGACCATGCCCAGCGAATCGCCGACCAAAATGCTGTCGATGCCAGCGGCATCTGCTACGGCAGCAAAAGTGGCATCGTAGGCGGTGATCATCGTGATCTTTTCGCCCCTTGTGCGCATCTCCAGCAGGCGCGGCAGGCTGATGGGCTTGCGGTTGGGCATCGGCGATGCCGGGGGCAGGGTGCCGTAGGGGGTCGCGTGCAAGGCGGCTGCATTGCTGTCAGTGGGTTGTTGTGTCATGTCGGTAACTCCAATTGCGGGCTTTTTGGGCGAGTCGGGGCGAATACTAACCCTATCTTGGCGGCTCCATTCAATTTCCATTCGGGTAGGTCTCGGGGCTGCACCCCCATAGGCGGGTCATTGGGCGGATGTCTGTTGTGCGCGTGAGCCGGGCTACGGCCATGCGCACTATCCCATTCGCGGTGTTCCTGGTTACTGCGGGGCCCAAAACCGTGACCATTCCGATCGCCAGATCAGGGAAAGCACGACTCTTGAGGTGCCTTTGCGGTGCCATACTTGGTTCTGTGCGGTGGAATTTCACATCCGTTGCCTCCAGTTGGTGTCGAAGTCATTGCCGCGAAAACTATGAGCTTATTGACCCGAGTTTTGCCCCAAACGGCTATCCGATGGCTGAATGCCGAATTGCGTGGCACGTCCGACGATCGCTTTTCGCGCCTCTTTTACGGGAGCCCAGACTGGATCGTAATCACCCGGCTGAGCGATAGCATGATCGTGGAAGCCAACCCAGGTTTTGAAAGATTGAGCGGATACAGCGCCCGCGAAGCTATTGGCCACCCCATCTCCAAGTTCAACATCTGGGCGAACCCACTCGAGCGAACTGAAATTGTGGAGCGCTTGAAGAGAGATGGCGTCGTACGCAACGCGCTGGCCAAGGCGCGCAGACGCGATGGCGCACTGCGCGACTTCGAGGTCAATGCGATCCTGATTTCAGTTGACAGGAAAGTGCATTCGCACGCGGTGTGGATTTCTCGGGATGTGACCGACGCACACCGGGCTGCAGAGTCATTGCGCATCAGCGAGTCGCGGTTTGCGTTGCTGTTTGAGCAGTCGCCGCTGCCCATGTGCTACGCCAATGGCGATAACCAGTTTGCTACGACCCAGTGGAACGATGCCTGGTTTGCCAGTTTTGGTTTTGATGCGCGAACCTGCCAGGGCAAGAGCGGCGACGCGCTGGATGTCTGGGTCTATCCGCAGGACAGGCAGCGCATATTGGCTTTGGTCAAGGGCGGTGAGCCCTATTTTGAGATGGAAACCCTGATGCGCCGAGCGGACGGCGCAGTTCGCTTGGTCGCCGTGTCCACGCGTTTGTTTGCGCAGACCGATGTCCCGATGCTTGTGTCGTCGTACGTGGACATTACCGAGCGTGAAGAGTCGCGCAAAGAGATCGAATCTTTGAATGCACAACTGGAAACCCGCGTGGCCGAACGCACGGCCCAGCTTCAGATGGCGAACCGCGAGCTATCCGATACGCTGGGGACGCTGAGATTGGCCCAGGACCAGCTGGTGCAATCCGAAAAATTGGCGGCTTTAGGGGCGCTGGTGGCCGGGGTGTCCCATGAGCTCAACACACCGATTGGTAATGGGCTGACAGTTGCCAGCGCTTTGGAACACCGGGTGGAGGCATTCACTCGTCTGATGGACGAGGGCATCCGCCGTTCCGATCTGCAGAGTTTTGTGAACGAGACGCGCTTTGCCGCCGAGATCATTTCACGCAACCTCAGTCGTGCAGGGCATCTGGTGTCCAGTTTCAAGCAAGTGGCGGTTGACCAAACCAGCTCGCAGCGCCGCACATTTCCCCTGGACTCTCTGGTGGCCGAAATTTTGCTGACACTGAATGCAGTGATCAAAAAGTACAGTTGCCACATTGCGGTGCAGGTTCCACTCAACATCTTGCTGCAGAGCTACCCCGGCCCCTTGGGCCAGGTACTGACCAATCTGATCAACAACGCGCTGGTGCACGGCTTTACGCCCCAAGACGTGGGCGATATCGTGATTGACGCGGAGCTGCTGGCCGCAGATGCATCCGTCAAGCTGTCGGTGCGCGACACGGGCAAAGGTATTGCACCAGAAAACCAGCACCGTGTTTTCGAGCCATTCTTCACCACACGCCTCGGGCAGGGTGGATCGGGCCTGGGTTTGCATATCGTGCACAACATCGTGGGCGGCGTGTTGGGTGGAACTATAAAGCTGGACAGCACACTGGGGCACGGCACCGCGTTCACCATGATGCTGCCACTGGTGGCACCGCAGCAAGTCCACGAATAGCAGCTTTTTCCCACGGTGAAAAGAAATTAGCCGAAAGAACTGCCGGTATCTTGCTAATTCCCCGACAAATGCCCAGTCTTCACGAAGATGGTGCAGCCCTCTTGGCTGAACGGCTTGTGCGTGCTCATATGCGGGCTCCGAATCCATGAGCCGCTGGGGTAGCGTCCGTGCTCATCCTCGAAAACGCCATCCACGACAAAAATCTCTTCACCACCAAAGTGCCGATGTGGGTTGAAATACGTTTGCGCAGCCCAGCGCACCATGGTCGAACCCAGACCTTGCCGCATCAACGGCATCACGGTCAGGCCGGGGACCATCCCTTGAAACCATTCTGCCGTCTGTGTGTCGACGACTTCTCTGTGTTGTTGGTCAGGACCCAAATGTCTGAGTTTTACAAACAGAACACAACCAGAGTCGCTGCGCGGAGCGTGTGATGAACCGGGAGGGTTCATCATGTAAGTCCCCGCCGGGTAGTTGCCGTCGTTATCACTGAACACGCCTTGCAACACCAGTATCTCTTCGCCCAGTTCATGCGTATGCGATTCGAATTTTGAACCCGGGTGATAGCGCACGACCGAGGTGGCCTTGGCAACTTCACCTCCTATGCGATCGAGCATACGGCGCTCAACGCCTACTTGCGGACTTGCAACCCAATCAAGATCGTGGTGGTTGACGACCACCCGCTGTTTGTAATCTGCGTTCAAGTACATGGAATGGATCATGCCATTGCGGCTCCTGCCAGCAGGCAAATGACTGCGACCAGGGTCAGGTGCAGGCGCATCCCGAGCCATTCCGTCAGCCCATAAGCCGGGTAGCTGCGTCGGTCCATGGCCAGGCAAATGCACAGCAGCAGCGCTAGCGTTACCAGCCCCTGAGCGCGCGGCAGCAGCATAGCCAGCCACGCTACCAGACTGGGGAACACGCCCCACACAAACGGACCAGGCTGGGGTGTAAGCGGCGCACGCATCGCCAATCCCCAGTGGATTGCCCCCAAAAAGCTCGCAATGGTGGTGCCATAAGCCAGTAGGGCGAAGCAAGCTTGTGCGCGGTATGCCGCAGGGGCAAACCCTGCCGCTACCACCAAGACAACAAACGGCAACAAACCTGCATAGCCCAACCGGGCCACCCAGTGCGGCAGGGGCAGTGCGTCGCGCAGGGGAGCGTTCATGCGGTGTCGCCTAGCGCAGCATCTGTTTGTAGCGGTAATGGATGGGGCGCGTTGGTCTTCGGCGCAGCGGGGCGGCACATGGTAGTGCCGTTCCACTGTTGGCCGCACCAGCAAAGGCCTTCGGCGTTGATGAGACAAGTACCGGTTCCGCAGCAGCGTTCGTCTTCGTCCATGGGGTGTATTGAATAGCTGTGTAATGAAGTACCGCTTGCCACTGTGACAGCATGCGAGGCTAGAGTTTGCTGGAAGAAGGGCAGCCTGTGCGTCTGAGGGCCTTTTCTCGCCAACATACCACAGCAAGTGGTTGATGTCCGCCCTCCATGTTTTAGCCAATACCCTGCAAGCCTGCTCTTACCCTTCAACCCGAATGCCGTTTTGCCAGCCTGCGGCACGGTGACCGTTGGTGCCTGTGCGTCAACCGTTGGTTAGAGGCGCTACAGGCTGGCGTGGCACCGCCGGTGTACTTGGAGGCTACCCACCCAAACGCCCTGGAGCATGTGAGCCTGGAGCGACTCAAAGAGCACGCGCTTTAGCCGAGTGAATGTCCGCGCGATGTCACAGGAAACTTGTGAGATTGACGTTACGTAGGTGCGTAAGCCAGACGCACATAGATAGGCGCAAAGGCCTCAGCCTGGGTGATTTCGATGAGTGTTTCTTTTGCCAATTCCAGTAGCGCAATAAAGGTGACTACCAGCACCGGCGCGCCGCTCTCGGGGTCAAAAATGTCTTCAAAACCGACAAACCGGCGCCCCTGCAAACGCTTGAGCACCATACCCATGTGTTCGCGCACCGACAGCTCTTCGCGGGTGATTTTGTGGTGCTGGACCAGCTTGGCGCGTTTGAGGATGTCGCGCCAGGCCTCTTGCAGGTCAACCACGTGCACATCGGGGAAGCGCGGCACCAGAGATTGTTCGATGGTGATCTCGGCCTTGAGAAAGTCGCGGCCAAACTGCGGAATG
>JANXVI010000491.1 GCA_025351745.1 Rhodoferax sp. | reverse complement strand
GACCGCCACTTTGGTGTCGGCGCCGACCAAATTCTGACCGTGCGTCCCTCGCCCGCGCCGGGCATCGATTTCGAATACGTGATCCACAACGCCGACGGTGCCGAGGTCGAGCAATGCGGCAATGGCTCGCGCTGCTTCGCCCGCTATGTGCGCGACCGGGGACTGACCGCCAAGGACGTGATCCGCGTGCAGACCATGAAGGGCGTCATCGAGCCGCGCCTGCTGCCCGATGGCCGTGTCACTGTCGATATGGGCGCGCCGGTGTTTGATTTGGCGCAGATCCCGATGGATGTCGCCGGATTGGTGTTCCAGCCGCAAGGAAATTGGGGAAACTGGCCTCTAGCCCTCGTCGGGTCTACGCTAGATGCTACTGTTTTGGTAGCAACTATCTCCATGGGCAACCCCCACGCCGTTTTGCAAGTGGCCGACGTGGACACGGCCCCCGTTGGCCTGCTGGGCCCGCAAGTGCAGGCCAGCCCGCATTTCGCCCAAGGCGTGAACGTCGGCTTCATGCAGGTTGTAGACCGCAGCCACATCCGCCTGCGCGTGTTTGAACGTGGCGTGGGTGAGACGCTGGCCTGCGGCACCGGCGCCTGCGCGGCCGTGGTCGCTGGCATTCGCTTGGGCCTGCTGGATGTGGGCGTAGACGTGCAAGTGCAAACCCGCGGTGGCGTGCTGACCATTGCCTGGGCCGGTGATACTGCACCGGTGCTGATGACCGGCCCGGCCACCACGGTCTTTCAGGCTGAAATTGAGATTCCCGACAACTTATGAACACCAACAACCCCGCCATGAACAACCCCATCACCGAAGACGACATTGCCCACTACCTGAGCAACACGCCCGATTTCTTTGTGCGCCATGCCGAGCTGCTGGCGGCGGTGCAGTTCACCAGCCCGCACAGCAACCGCACCGTGGGCCTGCAAGAGCGCCAGGCGGAGATGCTGCGCGAGAAAATCAAGGCGCTGGAACACCGCATCATGGAGATGATCCGCAACGGCAGCGAAAACGTCATGCTGTCCGACAAGCTCTTGCGCTGGGCGCGCAGCCTGCTGACCGCGACCGACCTGCATGCGCTGCCCGGGGCGATTGAGCAGGACATCCAGACCCAGTTTTCCGTACCCCAGGTCGGCATGCGGCTGTGGGGCATGGCGCCCGAATTCGCCGGCCTGACCGTGTCGCAAGAGGTCAGCGACGATGCCCAGGTGTTTGCCTCGTCGCTGATGGAGCCTTTTTGCGGCTTGAACACCGGCTTCGAGGCCGTGAGCTGGTTGCCTGAGCCTGCCACTGTGACCTCGCTGGTGCTGATTCCGCTGCGTGGTGGCTCGACCGGCAGCGCGGGCCCGGCCTTCGGCATGCTGGTGCTGGCATCGCCCGACGCCCACCGCTTCCACAGCGGCATGGGCACCGACTTTTTGTCCCGCCTGGGCGAGTTGGCCAGCGCCGCGCTGTCGCGGCTGAAGTAGGAAAGCAGAGGCAGGCGCAGACATGAACGCCGCCGGGCCGCCCCAAGGCGTGAGGGCCCCCTCGGGGGGCAGCGAACCACACGCAGTGGGGAGCGTGGGGGCCGCGGCGACGGAGCCCATGGATGCTGATCGAAATCGGGCTCTGACCCCTATTGCGGCGCCAGAAGATGCGCTCCTCGTGGAGCGGTATCTCGAATATGTGCGCGTCGAAAAGCGCCTCGCCGCCCGCACCGTCGAGCTCTACGCGCTGGACCTGCTCAAACTCAAGGAAAACGCCGCCAAAGTCCCGGTTGCACTGACCGAGGTCCGCAACGCCCACATCCGCCGCTGGGTAGCGCAAATGCACAGTGGCGGGCGTAGCGGACGCGGTATTGCGCTCATCATGTCCGGCTGGCGCGGCTTCTACGTCTGGCTGGGCCGACAGGGCTTGGTCGCCAGCAACCCGGTGCAAGACGTGCGCGCCCCCAAGGCCCCCAAACCGCTGCCCAAGGCACTGGGTGTCGACGAGGCGGTGCAACTGGCGAATTTCAAAAAAGATAGCG
>JANXVI010000176.1 GCA_025351745.1 Rhodoferax sp. | reverse complement strand
GCGGTCGCTATCAATTTGCTAGCTGCTCACGCATATCTCACGAGGGCTAGCGCTCCATTTGGCTTAAGACTCTCGGCCGAAGAGCGACTACCTGCAGCACAAGCCCTGCGCTGTGTGCTGGCCGGGGGTGACGACTACGAGCTGGTCTTCTGCGCCCCGCCCCACCACCGCGCCGCGGTGCAGGCAGCGGCCCAAGCCAGCGCAACGCCTGTCACGTGCATAGGCCATGTCGACGCCGCGTCAGGCTTGCGCCTGGTAGATGCACATGGTGCGGCGGTGGCCAACACGTTTTCATCCTTTGACCACTTCAACCGCCTCGCCAACGCACATGGGCGATTTCCGCCCGACACCCGACACACTCTGTAAAACGGTGCCCCGCCGGCATCCATCGTGTCGGTTCAAACAATCCAACACAAGTTTCTGACGTCTTGATCAGGATTTCACAAATTTGTGCGGTATGGTTGCCGCCTAAATAAAAGAGTTAGGGAGTAGTCAATGTTTCTTGATCGATTCAGGTCTTTGCATGCGCTGCGCAAGGCGCCAGCTTTTCTTCTAACTATCGCCAGTAGCATGGCGTTGATCGCCTGCGGGGGGGGCGCAAGCAATAGCCCTGGCTCAGGCGCAGCAGACCCGGTTCCCAAACCAGCCGAACTAAGCCTCGTGGTGGGCAACGTCCAGACCTTTAACGGCATCGGCGCCAACGCCCGCATCACCAAACCGACAGGCATTGCTATCGACAGTGCCGGTAATACCTACATCACGGAAACTGGGCTGCATTCGGTCCGCAAAATCTCGCCCGCTGGCGTGGTATCGGTTTTTGCAGGTGACGCCTCCAACTCCGGCTCTGCCGATGGTGCTGGCGCTACGGCCCGCTTTTCAAGCCCCTTCGACATCGCGATTGACAAGGACGACAACCTTTACGTCAATGACTCTGGCAATTTCACTATTCGAAAGATATTGCCGTCCGGGTTGGTGACCACCTATGCCGGTAGCGCGGGTCAGTCTGGCACGGTCGACGGAAAGGGCAATGTGACGCGATTCTCATTCGTGAGAGGTATCGCAGCCGACCCAACTGGCGGCCTGTTTGTGCTGGAATCTTCGGTGCTTAGAAAGATTGCAGCCGACGGCACCGTGGTGACCCTACCCGTGCCGTTGGACACCTTTAAACATGATGTCCATATGGCAGCTGACACCAGTGGAAATCTGTTTATCGCGTCTGGCACATCGCGAGTTCTTCAGACCGGAGTTCCGTTATTGCACAAACTCACTCCCGCAGCGGTCCTTTCGCAGGTCTACGCATTCAACGCAGGGGATGTGGTTGGTGCGATATACAACTTTGGTGGAATTGCTGTCGATGGCGCCGGAAATGTCTACCTGAGCAATGGAAATTTCACGGTTTCATTCTCACCGAATATTGTTTACACATCGATTGGCGGCACGGTTCTTAAGCTATCGCCGCTGGGTGTTCTGACAACTATTGCCGGTACCCGCGGTCAAGCAGGCTCAAATGATGGACAAGGGCTCAACGCGACCTTCGACGAGCCGGGCAACCTTGCACTAAACCGCCAAGGTAATCTTGTGCTGGCCGATGTACGCAACAACACCATTCGCACCATTTCCAGCAGCGGTGTTGTATCCACCCTTGCCGGGCGAGGCCGCGCCTCCGTCGATGGTCAGGGAGACCAAGCGCAGTTAAAAGACGTGGTTGGCATAGCGTCGGACCAACGGGGCAACGTGGTGGTCGCTGAATATTCCGCTTTGCGCAGCCTGAGCCCCAGCGGCGTGCTGACCACCACCATGACGGATGTAAATGGGAAATTTCAAAACCTGGCCCTGGACAGCCGAGGATTAATGTACGTTACCAGCTATGCCGGTACCTTTTCCAGCACGTACCAATACGCGCCGAATGGAGTCAAGACCGGAAAGTCCTACGGGTATGTAAAAAGCTTGGCTGTCGATGCACAAGACAATTTATATGGCGCATCACCTCTTATCCGAAACCTTGTTACCCAAAAAACGTTCGCTGATCCTGGTACTGGGGACATACGTGCTTTCACTTTCGATAGCAGTGGAAACGCCTACGCGGCGGACGGCTACCGCAATGTCATTTTGAAGATCAGTCCCTCGGGCACGGTTGCGATACTCGCCGGTGTGGATGGCAAGGCAGGGTACAAAGATGGTGCTGCGGGCACTGCGCAATTCAATGGACCCAGCGGCATCGCGGTGTTGGGAACAGACGTGTATGTTTCAGATAGGGGCAACCGCCTGATTCGAAAAATCAGCCAAGACGGCACGGTGACCACCATAGCCGGTAGCCTCGGCAGCCCCGACACAGTGATGGGCCAAGGCGGAAGCTTGTATCTACCAACCTACTTGGCAACGGAGAGCAGCAACTCGCTGCTGGTGGTCGTAGACAACAGGGCGATCGTCCGCATTCGCCTGCAGTAGCCCATTGCCGCCATATCCGTGACCCTGATCTGCGCGCTATCAGCGTCACCCATTTAAGAAGCCAGGGAGTAATCAATGTTTCTTGATCGATTCAGGTGTTTGCATGCGCTGCGCAATGCGCCAGCTTTTCTCGTAACCATCACCTGTAGCATGGCGTTAATTGCCTGCGGGGGTGGGGGTGGCGCAAGCAATAGCCCTGGCTCAGGCACAGCAAACCCGGCTCCCAAACCAGTCGAACTAAGCCTCGTGGTGGGCAACATCCAGACCTTTAACGGCACCGGCGCCCAGGCGCGCATCTCCAGTCCCAAAGGGGTTGCAGTCGACACAGCGGGCA
>JANXVI010000154.1 GCA_025351745.1 Rhodoferax sp. | reverse complement strand
ATGAAGACCCTGTTGGTCGCGGGCTTGCTGCATGGCGACTGCATCACTATTACTGGTCAGACCGTTGCCGAGGTATTGAAAGATATCCCCGATGTGCCGCGTGCCGACCAAGACGTGATCCGCCCCATTGACAAGCCCATGTATGCGCAAGGCCACCTGGCCATCCTCAAGGGCAATTTGAGCCCTGAAGGCGCGGTCGCCAAGATCACCGGCCTGAAGAATCCCGTGATGACCGGCCCAGCCCGCGTGTTTGAAGACGAACAATCCGCATTGAAGGCGATCTTGGCCAACAAGATCGTCCCCGGTGATGTGATGGTGCTGCGTTACCTGGGCCCCAAGGGCGGCCCTGGGATGCCCGAAATGCTGGCCCCCACGGGCGCTTTGATTGGCCAAGGTCTGGGCGAAAGCGTTGGCTTGATCACCGACGGCCGCTTCTCAGGCGGCACCTGGGGCATGGTGGTGGGCCACGTCGCACCCGAAGCCGCTGCCGGTGGCGTCATCGCGCTGGTTGAGGAAGGTGACTCCATCACCATCGACTCACGCCAATTGATTCTGGAGCTGAATGTGCCGGAAGCAGAAATTGCCAAACGCCACGCAGCATGGACGGCACCCAAGCCACGCTACACACGCGGCGTGCAGGCCAAGTTTGCGTTCAACGCATCCAGTGCAAGCAACGGTGCGGTGCTGGACAACTACTGAGGCAAGGCTTTGAGCGTGGACCTGCATCAGCAGATAACTTTCTTTCAGCGTTTCTTCTTTTTGTTGCTGATAAAGCCCATGGCTTCGCGGTTGCGCTCAATGCGGTTTTTTTTACGGGCATCTTCGCGCTCCATGGCTTTGCGCTTGGTGTAACCGGTGGCGTCCGCCCAGGTCCACCACGCAAAGGCCACACCAAACGGCGCTAGCACGAACCACCAGGACCACAGGGCGACCGGGCTAATCTCCAGGTATTTCATGAGCAGGAAAACTACCCCCAATCCAACTGAATACATCGTGTTCTCCTAGAAGGGCAGCCCCGGTGGCAACCACTGGTCAATTCGCGGCCTTCGCATTTATTGGGGTACTGTAACGCAAGCGATGCAGACCACCTTGAAATTGCGGCAGATCAGTAAGCTTGGCCCAGCTGATCCAGGATGGCGGGATTTTCCAGAGTGGACGTGTCCTGGGTAATAGCCTCACCTTTGGCCAGCGAGCGCAGCAGTCGACGCATGATCTTGCCCGAACGCGTCTTGGGTAAATTTTCACCAAAGCGGATGTCCTTGGGCTTGGCAATCGGGCCTATCTCTTTCGCAACCCAATCCCGCAATTCTTTGGCAATGGCCTTGGCCTCATCGCCCGTAGGCATGGGGCGTTTGAGCACAACAAAAGCGCAAATGGCTTCCCCCGTCAAATCATCAGGACGGCCCACCACTGCCGCTTCGGCCACCAAATCCGACTTGGCGACCAGAGCCGACTCGATCTCCATCGTGCCCATGCGGTGGCCTGAGACATTCAGCACATCGTCAATGCGCCCCGTGATGCGGAAGTAACCACGGTCGGCACTGCGCACGGCACCATCACCGGCCAGGTACATTTTCCCGCCCATTTCTTCCGGGAAATAGCTTTTCTTGAAACGGTCAGGGTCGTTCCAGATGGTGCGAATCATCGACGGCCACGGGCGCTTAACCACCAGAATGCCGCCCGTGCCGTTGGGTATATCTTTGCCCACCTCGTCAACGATGGCGGCCATGATGCCAGGCAGCGGTAGCGTGCAGCTACCGGGCACGAGCGGTGTGGCACCCGGTAGCGGTGTCATCATGTGGCCGCCGGTCTCCGTTTGCCAGAAGGTATCTACGATAGGGCAATTTTCATGGCCAATGTTTTTGTAGTACCACATCCACGCTTCGGGGTTGATGGGCTCGCCCACCGAGCCCAAAATGCGCAGGCTGCTCAGGTCCGAGCGGTCCGGGTGCACAGCCGAATCAGCCTCTGCCGCTTTGATCAGCGAACGAATTGCCGTAGGCGCGGTGTAAAAAATACTGCACTTGTGGCGCTCAATCATTTGCCAAAAACGGCCCGCATTGGGGAAGGTCGGAATGCCCTCAAAAATAATCTGGGTCGCACCTGCGGCCAAGGGGCCGTAAGCGACATACGTATGGCCCGTAATCCAGCCGATATCGGCCGTGCACCAGAACACATCCTCTGGCTTCAGATCGAATGTCCAGTCCATGGTCAGCTTGGCCCACAGCAGATAACCACCCGTCGAGTGTTGCACGCCTTTGGGCTTGCCCGTGGAGCCCGAGGTGTAGAGAATAAACAGCGGGTGTTCGGCACCCACAGGCACAGGTGCGCATTCAGTGCTCTTGCCGGACAGTGCTTCAGTAAAGGTTTTGTCGCGGCCAAGCACCATATTGCAAGGGGTTGCCGTGCGCTGGTAGACATACACGTTCTTGATGGACTCGCAACCTCCCATCGCCAAGCCCTCATCAACGATGGCTTTCAGCGGCAATTCTTTGCCACCGCGCATCTGGAAGTTGCTGGTGATGACTGCCACCGCGCCCGCGTCGATGATGCGCTCCTGCAAGGCCTTGGCCGAAAAGCCACCAAACACCACACTATGGGTCGCACCAATGCGCGCACATGCCTGCATGGCGATCACACCTTCCAGCGTCATGGGCATGTAGATCAGCACGCGGTCGCCTTTTTGGATACCGTCGTCTTTCAAAGCATTGGCAAACTGGCTTACGCGAGCCAGTAATTCTTTGTAGGTAGTCTTGGTAATGGTGCCGTCATCGGCCTCAAATATAACGGCGGTCTTGTGCGCGACGGACGTACCCATGTGCTTGTCCAGGCAATTGGCCGAAGCATTGAGTTCACCATCGTCAAACCACTGGTAGAACGGTGCGTTGGACTCATCCAGAGTACGCGTGAAGGGTTTGTTCCAGACAACATTCTCCCGGGCCAGTTTGGCCCAGAAACCTTCGAAGTCACTGTCGGCCTGCGCGCACAATGCGTTGTAGCCATCCATGCTGGAAATGCGGGCATTCTGGACCATGCTATCGCTGGGCATGAAAACCCGGTTCTCGATCAGCATGGATTCGATGGCGGACGATGGCGTGCTCATGGGGTGTCTCCTCGGGTGTCGATGTGGTTTGGCGCGTATGGTTATGGATTGCACTTACAACTCACTGACTTTAC
Source organism: Rhodoferax sp. (assembly GCA_025351745.1). Lineage (GTDB taxonomy): Bacteria > Pseudomonadota > Gammaproteobacteria > Burkholderiales > Burkholderiaceae_C > Allorhodoferax. The sequence continues at coordinate 801 of JANXVI010000154.1, read as the reverse complement.
ACAACAAATACCCGGCGCAACGGTGCCAGTTGCATGCGGTAGCTATCGCATCAACAGCGGGCTTTTACAATGTGAGTCTCAAGACACTGGTCGATGCGTACGATGCCTAAAGTCCCTAGCCCCACAACCCCGTTCTCAAGACTTCTTTACACACAGCCGTAACCACACCATGAGCACCACCACCGTCATCCGCAAAGCCGACCTGATTGAATCGGTTGCCGCAGCCCTGCAGTTCATCAGCTACTACCATCCCACAGACTACATCGCCCACTTGGCGCGCGCCTATGAACGCGAGCAAAGCCCCGCTGCCAAGGACGCTATCGCGCAAATTTTGACCAACAGCAAGATGAGCGCGACCGGACACAGGCCTATCTGCCAGGACACCGGCATCGTCAACGTGTTCCTCAAAGTGGGCATGGATGTGCGCTGGGAAGGCTTCGACGCAGGCGCCGACGGCAAGCCGGGTAGCCTGGATGACGCCATCAACGAAGGTGTGCGCCAAGGCTACAACCACCCCGACAACACGCTGCGCGCCAGTGTGGTCGCCGACCCCGAGTTCTTGCGCAAGAACACCAAGGACAACACGCCAGCGGTGATTTTTACCGAGCTGGTACCCGGCAACACGATTGAAGTGACGGTGGCCGCCAAGGGCGGCGGCAGCGAGAACAAAAGCAAGATGATCATGCTGAACCCCGGCGATTCGGTGGTGGACTGGGTGCTCAAAACCGTGCCCACCATGGGAGCTGGATGGTGCCCGCCCGGTATGCTGGGCATCGGCATTGGCGGCACAGCCGAGAAGGC
>JANXVI010000128.1 GCA_025351745.1 Rhodoferax sp. | reverse complement strand
GCGGCAACTGCCGGTTCCCTGTGTGGTGGAGTTCATCGAGAAACGGCAGTTGATGAAGTTGCCGCGGTTGCCCGCGCCGTTGGCGACACCGTCGCGCGGTGAGCTGGCTGTGCGCGTGGCCTCGCCCGAAAAGCTCTCGCCGTTGATATTCGTGCTGAAGTGGCCCCGCCCGTTCAGATCGTTCGTCACCACCGCCAGCACCATGCCGTAGCCGGTGGCCGCATCGTTGGCCGGATACAGCCGCGCTGCGAAGGTGACCGGTGCTTGCACGAACGGTGCGGGTGCGTAGATGACCGTCGATGTGGGGGGGTGCTGGTCCAGCGGCACCACGTAGCAGCCGGTCAAGGCCGAGGCGGCGATCGCCATGCCGGTGAAAGAAGCGATGCGTACAAAGGGGGAGGTAACTCTCATAGTGTTTCAGGTTGCCCAAGCACATGCTTGTGCCGCAATTCTGGAATCGGCCCCCACGGATCCATCCGCTTGAATTGCCTGAGCCCAGGGCGCGATACCGACAGGCTCCCAAATCGATACCAGCACGCAAGCGCCTGTAACTTGCGGTTGCCAGATCGCGCCCTGTCGGTCGCGATTCGCTTGACTATGGTGCGATACTTCTGCTGAAGCGGTAATTTCCTAGCCGCAAAACGAGTGGAAAATAGTATGAAGCAAACCCTTTTGCGCCAGACTCTTGCGCTGTTGGTGGTCGCCGTGGCTTCGCTGGCCCCGCCAATGGCATACGCTGAAGATGAAGCGCCCGATGTCCTGATCAAGCGCCTGTTGTCCGACGTTCAAGAGACGGTCAAGAACGACAAGACCGTACGGGCGGGCGATACCACCAAAATGGTGGCCCTGGTGGACGCGCGGATCATGCCCAACGTCAATTTCCAGCGCATGACCGCGGCGGCGGTAGGCCCAGCCTGGAACCAGGCAAGCCCCGAGCAGCAACAGCGGTTGCAGCAAGAGTTCAAGATTTTGTTGGTGAACGCCTATGCCGGCGCTTTGACACAGTTAAAAGACCAGACCATCAGCATGAAGCCTGTGAAGGCGGCAGCCGAAGACAAAGAGGTGGTCGTTCGCGCGGAAATAAAGGGCGGCGGTGAAACCGTCCAGTTGGACTATCGCCTGGAAAAGACCCCTGGCCTGGGCGCTGGTTGGCGGATTTTCAACCTCAAGGTCATGGGCGTGTGGTTGGTAGAAACCTACCGCAGCCAATTTGCGCAGGAAATGAGCAGCAAAGGTGTTGATGGCCTGATCGGCACGTTGACCGAGCGCAACAAGGCCAACGGTAAGAAAGTCTGAGGTCAACCTCTGGGGCGTGCGGGCGTGTAAGGGGGTTTGACAAAGCGCCATCGGCCCACTCCGCACGATAGTGCGAAAGCACCCAGCCCCACCAGCACGACAAAGGTCAAAGGCGGCTTCCAGGCACCGCCATAGGCGCCAAACATGCTGGCCTTGATGCTTTCGATGACCCAGGTCAAAGGCAACCAGGGGCTGATTTGCGCAAACAGGCCGCCACTGAGTTCCACCGGCAGGATGCCACCCGAAGATGACAGTTGCACCGCCAAGAGACACATGGCAATTCCCCTGCCTGCATCACCAAATGCTTTGGCCAGCGCAAATACGATGAACAGGAACGTCAGCGCCGAGATGATCAGCGTCAGTACCAACGCCCATTGCAGAACGATGTGGATCTGCAAAACATAGCGTACGGCAATGAAGACAAACAGGGCCTGCAGCAGCACCAGACAGGCCGGAAGAAAAATTTTGCCCGCAACCTTGGCAGGGCGGGAAAAGAACTGCGCATGGCGGGGCAGCACCCGTATGTGGATCAAGTAGGCGGCCAACGCTGCCCCTAACCACAGCGACCCTGGAACGATGTTGGACGCAAATCCGCTGCCACTGTTTTCGACTGGCGCATCAATTTCCACAACGGGTTCAACCGAATTGGCCAAGCCCTCTGCACTGCCCCCCAGGCTTTCGACCGGCTCGGGTAGCGCCTTTGCCAAAAGATCCACACCCGCATTCAGGTGTTGGACGCTCTGGCTTGTCCTTTGGGAATTCCCCATCAAATTGGCCGCACTGGCCGCAACATCGGTCGCACCTTGGGTCAACTCTTCGAACTGAGTTTCTTTTGGAAACTTGCTTGCCACAGTGCGTTCATCCGCGCCCATCGCCCGCATGTCGCGTGCCAGGGTATTGACGCTGTTGCGCAGACGGGTCGCCGTTATTGCCAGCTGTCTTTGCGTCGCATTGGCGGCTTTGATGTCCGCTTCGAGTTGGGTCATACTGGCCGCAAACCTTCCCAAATCGTCAGGGTCATCGCTCCCTACGAATCGCCTGTTCTTTGCCTCATCTCTTAGCGCCGTCGCTCGCTCACGCAATTGCAGGGAGACTCTTTGTAGTTCTTCCATCGTACGGTCCATTTCTGCGTGCCCCTGCATCAAGGCTCTCATCCGATTGGTCAACGCGCTGAGGTCGGTGTTGCTGGGCCATATCGCATCCATTGCCCTCAACGGGCCCCCCAACTGCTTGGCCCCTGCGCTCATCTGGCCGACACCATCGCTCAAACGGCGCGCGCCACGGGCCAGTGATTGAGCAGCAGTGGACGTTTGCGCTGCACCGGTTCCAAGTTCGCGCACGCTGACTCGCAACTTGTCGACTGCTTTGCGCAGGCTGTCTACATTGCGTTGGGAGCCCGCAGCGTTGTGGAGCACTAGCTCCCACCGCCGTTCGTTCAGGTTTTCATTGATCTGGCTTCCCAACGTTTCCGCAAAATGTCTGGCAATTGCCGCTGTTTCATAGTTGTTGCCCTGGGACGTATAAACCACAACTTTTCCAGCGCCGGCCTCCGCGCCGGGAACCGCACTGGCACTGAAGTCGCGAGGAATGATCACCGCAAAAGCCAATTTTCCTTGCCGCACCATGGTCCGGGCCTTTTGTTCGTCGCTGGACACCACGAACCCAAAACGCTTGCTGTCTTCGAGCCGGGTCGTGATTTCCCAGCCTACGTTGAACGTGTGGTCGCGGTAATTCACGCCTTCGTCGAGATTGACTACAGCCACGGGTAGCGCACCGGTCTTCTGTTCCGTATCCCACACGCTCGCAATGTACAGAATGCAGTACAGAGCGGGCACGAAGACGACCAATGCGCTTGTAAGTAGTGTCTTGGGGTGCAGAAGCAAATATTCGACTTCTTTGCGGACAATAAAAAGGCTTTGCAGGAGAAGTTTCATGAGAATTGCGCACTGTGGAGTGACTGGAAACTGCGGTTGGGCCGACGCACCGCCTTGGATGTATCGGAACTTGCTACCGTACCAGCGTCCAGCAAAAGTTGCGATGCGGTAGTGGTAAGAACGGATGGGACACCAAATTGGTTGAATGCCAGTATCGCATCCGAAGAATGGCGTTTTGGGTTGTCCGATACTTGCCGGCATGCGCCTGAAACTATTTATGTCCGCTCTGTTGGTTTGCGCGATGCCGGCTTACGCCATTCCGTCGCCCGACCTGGTCATCAACGCCTTCGTCTCGGCCGCGCAAATTGCGGGCTTGCTGGCGGCCATGTCGGGTGCCGCCTTGCTGCGTTTGCGCCGCCGTAGCTCTGGCGCCAGTGCACACGCCAGCCGTTGGCTGTCTGTTTTCGGCACGGTGGCGATGCTGGCCATCCTGCTCAATGTTTGGCAATATGCCAGCCATGTCAGCGCTGACAGCCGCCGGCTGGAGACCAATTTGTGGCGCAAGCCCCCCGATTGGGAACGGGCATTCGCAGCGCCCACGCTAACCAGTGCCGAGTTGGCGGCCCGCATGAACAGTGGTACGCCCTTGCACCTCGTCGATGTGCGCGAACCCGAAGAGTTTGAAGTCACGCATTTGCCCGGTGCCATCAACCTGCGCTATGCCGACCTGTTGTTGGGTGTACGCAAGCCACCAGAGGATGGCGTGCCAGTCGTGTTCGTCTGCGACTCGGGCAAGCGCAGTGGCGAAGTCTGCGAGCAGCGCGCACGGCTGGGCCTGCCCTGCCACGTGCTGGAGGGTGGCTACCCACAGTGGGTTCGCGAAGACAGGCCCTTGTCCACGCCAACCTATGGGGTTTGGCGGGCACGCTTCACGCCGTTGCCCCGCTACGCACGCGACACGGTTTATCTCGACACACCCGAGGTCAGTGTGCTGGTCCGCAATGACAAGGCGCGCTTCATCGATGTGCGCAGTCCCGACGAATTTGCGCGCGGCCACCTGCCCGATGCGCTCAACCTGCCCATGCGCGGCATGGCATCCGACGCGTTGACGGACGCTCTGGTGCAGTTGCCGGTGCAGCCGCTGATTGCCGCCTGCTACGACAACCGCAGTTGCTTCCATGCCCGCGTACTGGGCCTGAAGCTGACCCGACTAGGTCAGGATTTTCGCGGACGTTACACGGTGCCGCAAGAGTTTCCGGTACCCACACAAATTGCCGCCAGCGGCACCTGGCCTCGGGTGCAGCGGGTACTGTCTACCGCCATCGACAAAGCGGTGGAACCCCTTGCGCGGGGTATTGCCTGGTCTGCTGCGCACGTGGGTGGCTTGGTGCCTTCCATGCTGATGCTCCTGTTGCTCACGCGTTTGCCCTTGGCGCCGCTGGCTGCCAAGGCGCAGCGCGACCGGCGGTCCATGCGCGCCATCGCCGACCAGACTGCGCGGCTGCGTGCCCACTACGCCGACGACGTCTTTCGACTGCAGCGCGCTGTGCGCCAATTGCGCGGCCAGCATGGGCTCACGCCGTGGCGCAACCTGGCCATTGCCGTTACAACCTGCGCGTTGACCTGGCGCCTGCTTTTGGGCACCGCCATGCCCAATGTCTTGCGCGGGGCATTCGCGGCCTTGGCCGCCATGTTGATGCTATGGCTATGTTGGGACCTGTCGGCTGCCATCAGCCTGTATCTGCTGGCGTCCATGGCACTGCTGTGGCTGCAACAGCGACCATGGGCCGAGCGCGCGGCTCAATTGAGAAGCTGGTGGTCGGCAAACAGGGCGCAACTGCGCGCGCAGTCACTGGCTGCCAGGCCCCTGGAGCACTGTACCGCCGCTGACGCAGTGGGCAACAAAGCCTGGCGCCAAGGGCAAATGCGCCTGGTTGGCTTGCCGGTGCCGCACGGTTGGGTCTGGCCCGCGCAGCACACGGAGCCCGCTGAAGTGGATGTGCGGGCCGAACTGGACACACTGGGTCTGGATCCCCACGCCCGCTATGCGGTGCGCAGCTCCGGTATTGCTGAAGATACGGCGGCGCAAAGCATGGCGGGTGTCTTCCGCAGCGAATTGCAATTGCCGCTGCAGGACGTGCCTGCCGCCATGCAACGCGTGCGCGCCTTCTACGGCATGGCTGCAGACGCGCAAGGGAAAGCGCGGGGCGGCGGCGTCATCGTGCAGGTTATGGTGGAGGCCGAATTCGCGGGTGTGCTGTTTACCTGCGCCCCCGGCAATGCTGGCGCCATGTTGATCGAGTGGGTAGCGGGCCTGGGTGAGGCCTTGGCCAGCGGGCGTGCGACACCCGGCGCGCTGCAGGTAGGGCGCGTGTCGGGCTTGCTGCTGGATGTGACGGTGCCGTGCCCGCTGGACGTGGGGCCGTTGGTCGCTTTGGCGCAATCCATAGAGCGCCAGTTCGGCGGCCCGCAAGACATCGAGTGGGCATTTGCCGGGGGCCGTTTTTACATTTTGCAGGCGCGTGATGTCGTGGCCCCGCCAGCGACTGCCGAAGCAACCTGGGATGCCCACGCTTGTATCGCCCAGGAGCGTGCGCGTCTTCTGCGGCTTCTGGCCCCTTACGCCGACCGACCGGACGCCCCAGCGCTGGTGCAGACCGATATGACAGCCGACTTGCCCTGGCCCACGCCGCTGAGCCTTTCGATGCTGCAGCGGATACGCGGTGACGGTGGTTCTACCGACCGCGCCTTCGAACGCCTGGGCTTGCGTTGGCAGGCAGGGCCCCACGGCACAGTCGAAGTGCAAAGCGCATTCGGTCAAACCTATGTATTGCAAGCGCTGGCACAGGCGTCACCCATGGGCATGCTGGCGTCGTTCTACCTGTCGCGCAGCGCTGCATCCCTAGAAGCGGATTTCCGCAACAGCTTTTTGCCCGGCCACCAAGAAGCCATGCGCTGGCGCGAGGTCATGGATCTGCGCGCCCTGTCTGATGCCGAGCTGATGACCACCCTGCAGACCTGGACGCGGCAATTTGTCGAGGTCCACTATGTAGAAGCCGACATCATCAACATCGCGGCCGAGTTCTATGCCCGCGCCAGTGCCAAGGCCCTGGCAGCCAAGGGTTTGTCGCCCGCGTTGGTGGCGTCTGCTGCTTCTGCGAAAGAACATTCAGCCGTGCCTACGTTGGCGACGCATGGGCACCGTGCGGTCCACGATTGGGAGTTGAGCGAGCCGCGGTACTGCGAAGATCCGCAGTCGTTTACACGGCATTTCGGGGTGGGCGGCATGGCGCATATTGCCAGTGCGCATGGCGACGGTGTGTACACCGGGGCCGCAGTCGGCACTGGCCGCAAACTGCTGCATTCCAGTCTGTTGCGGGCTGAGCGCTTCGTCCGCCTCAAGGAAGAGGCCAAGCACGCGTTGCTGCGCGAGTGGGCACAGATTCGCCGTCTGCTGTTGGTGGTGGATCAGCGCTTGGTGGGCGATAGTCTGGTTTTCTACCTGGAACTGGCCGAATTGCCCGCGCTGCTGGGCTCGGACAAGGATGCACTGCTTCAGCGCGCCCGTGGGCGCCGCGCGCAAGTGCAGGCGTTTCGTGAAGTGGTGGTGGGCCCCAGCCTGTCACTGCGCGAGCTCGAAGCCCGCACCGATTGGTTGAAGGCCTATATGGCTCGGGGGTCTGCGGCCATTGGTTCGGATGGGCTCCAAGGCCAGCGCGTGTCAGGTCGCCAACAGGTCACTGCTGCCGTGCGCGTACTGCGCCATGCCGACGATCTGGTGCATTTGCGCGCCGGGGAAATCGCCGTCGTCGCCCTTGCCGACCCCGTGTGGCTGGGCACCTTTGACCGCGCGAGCGGTCTGGTATCAGAGGTGGGCGGTTGGCTGGCCCACCTGGCGATCCTGGCGCGAGAAAAAGACATGCCGGCCGTGTTTGGTGTGGCCGGGGCCCTGCAACAACTGCGTACGGGTGATGTCGTGACCCTTGGGGTGGATGGTCGCGTGCGTTTGCAGGAGCGCGTTTGACGGGAAGTGTATTTGCAAAATTGGCCGTTAGCCCTCGTGGAATATGCGTTTGTAGCTATGGAATATGTAGCATGTCGAACGGCCTACCGAACTATTCCATGCGGTCCTCCGCGCGGCGATTGTGCGCGCGCTGCACCAGTAGGGTTATCAAAAGCGCGGCGGCTGCCGAGCCAGTCAAGACGGACGACGTGGACAGCAGGTCTGCCAGTCCATCAACGGCATGGATACTGACTTGCTGCACGTAGTTCACCAAAGTGATGACATCACTGGGTTGGACCTTTTGCGCATCTTCCGCGCGCACATGCAGGTCGGACCAGCCGCTGCGCAAACGGATGTTGGCGAAGTGGCCGTTGGCAACTGCCACCAAGGACAGCACGCCCAAGGGTTTGAGCAGAAGCTCCAGCAAGCGGCGGCGCTCGGCCGGTGGTGCGATCGCGTAGACCTGTCCTACCAGATGGGCAATAGTGGCCTCGGCGGCCAAGCCATCCGTGGGCGGTGCAGCGTTTGTGGTGGGCATGGGTGAGTGTTGGGGTTGCATATCTATTTATTCCTCTGATAGTGCCAGTAGGCGCAGATGGTTCCGACCAGAGGTCGGTTGTTTTGCCGCTGCGAAAACCACGATGGGGCTATTGAGCAGGGTGTAAGCCTAAACCCAAGCAGGCCCCTTTTGCGTGACCGATTGGTGTAGAAATGCAACTGCATGTAAACACCCATTGCACCGGTCACCGTACGCCACTCGGCGTATTTCGCATCGCAGCATCCTTGCCTACAGTCAATCCATCGTTGTGTAAGAGCCTGCCGATACCTGCAAGCCACGCACAGCGAAGTCGATTTTCTTCAATTTCGGAAGGTTACACATGCAACGAATATATTCCCGGCGTTTTGCGTTGAAGGCGCTCACCGCTGCCGTCGCCCTGTCCACTTTGGTGGCAGTTCCAGCCTACGCGGCAGACACCATCAAGGTTGGCATTTTGCACAGCCTCTCGGGCACCATGGCCATTTCGGAAACCGTGTTGAAAGACACCGTGCTGATGGCGATTGACGAGATCAATGCCAAGGGCGGCGTGATGGGCAAAATGCTGGAGCCCGTGGTGGTAGACCCCGCATCCAACTGGCCACTGTTTGCTGAAAAAACGAAGCAGTTACTGGGCCAAGACAAGGTCGCCGTCATCTTTGGCTGCTGGACGTCGGTGTCGCGCAAATCGGTGTTGCCCGTGGTCGAAGAAATGAACGGCTTGCTGTTCTACCCCGTGCAGTATGAGGGTGAAGAGCTGTCCAAAAACGTGTTCTACACCGGTGCCGCACCCAACCAGCAAGCCATTCCTGCTGTCGACTATCTGATGAGCAAAGAAGGCGGCGGTGCCAAGCGCTGGGTGCTGCTGGGCACCGACTATGTGTACCCGCGCACTACCAACAAGATCCTGCGTGCCTACCTCAAGAGCAAGGGCGTCAAAGACACCGACATTGACGAAAAATACACACCTTTCGGTCACAGCGACTACCAGACCATCGTGGCCGATGTGAAGAAGTTCGCTGCCGGTGGCAAGACCGCCGTAGTGTCCACCATCAATGGTGACTCCAACGTGCCCTTCTACAAAGAGCTGGGCAACGCCGGCCTGAAGGCCAAGGACGTGCCCGTGGTGGCCTTCTCGGTGGGTGAAGAAGAGCTGCGCGGTGTAGACACCAAGCCGCTGGTGGGCCACCTGGCAGCCTGGAACTACTTCATGAGCATCAAGAACCCCGACAACACCGCCTTCATCAAGAAATGGTCCGACTACGCCAAGACCAAGAAGTTGCCTGGCGCCGACAAGCCATTGACCAACGACCCGATGGAAGCCACCTATATCGGCATCAATATGTGGAAGCAAGCGGTAGAGAAAGCCAAGTCCACCGACACCGACAAGGTCATCGCCGCGATGGCCGGCCAGACCTTCAAGGCACCCAGCGGTATCGTGAGCAAGATGGATGAAAAGAACCACCACTTGCACAAGTCGGTATTCATCGGTGAAGTGAAAGCCGACGGCCAGTTCAACGTGGTGTGGAAGACACCGGGCCCGGTCAAGGCCAAGCCATGGTCGCCCTACATCGAAGGCAATGACAAGAAGCCCGACGAACCGGTAGCAAAGTAAGGCGCAAGCCCGACTGCGCGACCCGATCTGGGGCTCTGCAGTGTTCACCGTACAGGCGTACGGTTCAGCGCTTCAAACCCAACCTCGGGTCGCTCGCTACGGCCATCACCCTACTTTGGGGTGGTCGCAGTCAAAGAAGTTACAGGTTCCGCCATGTTGATTCGAAATTTGCTTGCAGTTGCTTCCATTTTCATAGCCAGCAACGCATATTCCCTAACGGCGGATAGCGCAAAAGCCATCGCCCTAGGCGAAGGCGATGCACGCATTGAAGCTTTGCGCGCCGCTGTTGTCGGCGCTGACGACAAGACGGCGGCCTTTATCCAGGCGCTGTCAGACGACGCTGTCAAAGTGGTCGCGGGCAGGCCCGTCATCGTCAAAGACGACAAAGCGGTTGACCCGGTCAGTGGCGCGCAAAGCGCGTTGCCCGATACGGCCGAAGACGTCCTGAACAACAACCGCATGCGCGGTGAACTCGATGGCGCTCTAGCTTCGCTCAAATTGCTGTCCACCGACGTGGTGGTTAGGCGCGAGGCGGTCAAGACCTTGCAGGGCGAGGTAGACGAGAGCAAGCTGCCCTTGATTGACAAGGCCTATGCGCAAGAGTCCGTGCCCGACATCAAGGAACGGTTGGGCCTGCTGCGCGCCGCTGCGCTGCTGGGCAGCGCCGACAAGACTAAGCGGTTGGAAGCGGCCAATTTGCTGGCTGACAGTGCGTTAGCGGCAACGAAAACCCTGTTGATGGAGCGCCTGCAGGTCGAGTCCGATGCCCAGGTCAAGGGCGCGCTGCAGCTGAGCCTGGGCAAGGTCAGTTCCCGACTTGTATGGGGTGACCGGCTGGGCGCGATGTTCAGCGGCATCAGCCTGGGCTCAATCCTGTTGCTGGTTGCCTTGGGGCTGGCCATCACCTATGGGCTGATGGGTGTCATCAACATGGCGCACGGTGAGTTGATGATGATTGGCGCCTATGCCACCTACGTGGTGCAGGGTGCTTTCCAAAAATACCTACCCGGGTCCTTTGACTGGTATTTGTTGGCGTCCGTGCCCGTCGCATTCTTGGCGTCTGCTTTGGTCGGTGCCGCTATGGAGCGCAGCGTGATCCGCTTCCTCTACGGCCGCCCGCTGGAGACTCTGCTGGCCACCTGGGGGATCAGCCTGATGCTGATGCAAGGGGTGCGCACGATCTTTGGTGCGCAAAACGTGGGCGTGGAGAACCCCGGCTGGATGAGCGGTGGCGTGCAGGTGCTGGGCAATTTGTCCCTGCCGTACAACCGCCTCGTCATCGTCGGCTTTTCGCTGGCGGTATTGGGCGGCGTGGCCTTTTTGATCAGCAAGACGCGGCTGGGTCTGTTTGTACGCGGGGTCACGCAGAACCGGCCCATTGCCAGCTGCATGGGCGTTAACACGGCCCGTATTGACACCTATGCGTTTGCCTTGGGCTCTGGTGTAGCAGGGCTGGCGGGGTGCGCGCTGAGCCAGGTGGGGAACGTGGGGCCGGACCTGGGCCAGGGCTATATCGTGGACTCGTTCATGGTGGTGGTGCTGGGCGGTGTTGGGCAACTGGCTGGCACGGTTTACGCGGCGCTGGGCCTGGGCATCTTGAACAAATTCCTGGAAGGCTGGACCGGTGCGGTGCTGGCCAAGATTGCAGTGCTGGTCTTCATCATCATCTTTATCCAGAAGCGCCCCCAAGGGATCTTCGCGATGAAGGGCCGGAGCGCTGAAGCATGAGCACGCCAATGACTGTACAACCTCCTTCTCGCGCACCCTTGTTGACCCGCACCGGTTGGGGCGCCTGGCTTGCCGCACTCATTGTGTTGTGCGCCTTGGTGCCGCTGCTGAACCTGGTGGTGCCTGTCGGCAGCGTTTTCCATCTGAGCGACTTTGCGGTGGCCTTGGTCGCCAAGACCATGTGCTACGCCATCTGCGCGCTGGCCATGGATTTGATTTGGGGTTACACGGGCATATTGAGTCTGGGCCACGGCCTGTTTTTTGCACTGGGTGGCTATGCCATGGGCATGTACCTGATGCGCCAGATTGGCACGGATGGGAACTACAAAAGCAATCTGCCGGACTTCATGGTGTTCCTGGATTGGAAGACCCTGCCTTGGCATTGGACCTTTAGCGACAGCTTCATCGCCACGCTGTTCTTGGTGGTGGCGGTGCCGGGGCTGGTGGCCTTTGTGTTTGGCTATTTTGCGTTCCGCTCGCGCATCAAAGGGGTGTATTTCTCCATCATCACCCAGGCCATGACCTTTGCCGCCATGCTGCTGTTCTTTCGCAATGAGACGGGTTTTGGTGGTAATAACGGCTTCACCGACTTCAAGCGCATTTTGAGCATTCCGATTGCCACGCCCAGCATGCGCATGACGCTGTTTGTGATGACCTCGGTGACGTTGTTGCTGTTCTTCCTGCTCGGCCGCTGGCTGGTCAATGCCAAGTTTGGCCGCGTGTTGCAGGCCGTGCGTGATGCGGAGACGCGTGTCATGTTCTCGGGCTACAACCCGATCGGCTACAAGCTCACCATCTGGACCATCTCGGCCATGATGTGTGGCGTGGCCGGAGCCTTGTATGTGCCGCAGGTAGGCATCATCAACCCCAGCGAAATGAGCCCCGCCAATTCGATCGAGATTGCGATCTGGGCCGCCGTCGGTGGACGCGCCACATTGATCGGGCCCATCGTCGGCGCGTTCCTGGTGAACGGTGCCAAAAGCTGGTTGACGGTGGCCTACCCGGAGTTCTGGTTGTACTTCCTCGGCGCATTGTTCATTTGCGTCACGCTGTTTTTACCGGATGGTGTGGTTGGCCTGGTTAAGAAGTTAAAGGGGAACAGAGCATGACCCCCGACCTGTTGGAGCAAGGCGCCCAGCGCGTCCAGGCCCATATGGCCGCGTTGGCCGCGCGCACCGGGCAGACTGAGTCGGGCGGGCGCACGGCCGGCTTCTCGCGCGTGGTGACGCAGGGCGAGGTGGACGTGGCCCATGGCCGCATCTTGTACCTGGAGGATGTGCATGTCAGCTTCGACGGCTTCAAGGCCATCAACGGTTTGTCGTTGGACATTGCACCGGGGGAGCTGCGTTGCATCATCGGCCCCAATGGGGCCGGCAAGACGACGATGATGGACATCATCACCGGCAAAACGCGGCCCGACAGTGGCACCGTCTTCTTCGGCAGCACGATAGACCTGCTACGTTACACCGAGCCCGAGATTGCGCAACTGGGTATTGGCCGTAAATTCCAGAAGCCTACGGTGTTTGAGCAGCTCACGGTTTTCGAGAACCTGGAGCTGGCCTTGCACACCGACAAGGGCGTCAAGTCGTCGATGTTTTTCCGTCTGGATTCGAGCCAAGTGGATCGATTGGCCGAGGTGCTGCACACCATCCACTTGGCCGACAGCGTGGGTCGGCAAGCGGGCAACCTGAGCCATGGGCAGAAGCAATGGCTGGAGATAGGCATGTTGCTGATGCAGGAGCCCAAGTTATTGCTCTTGGACGAGCCAGTGGCGGGTATGACCGATGAAGAAACCGAGCGCACGGCCGAGCTGTTTTTGACGCTGAAGGGCAAGCATTCGCTGATGGTTGTGGAGCACGATATGGGTTTTATTCGCGCTGTTAGCGACATCGTGACAGTGTTGTGTGATGGGTCGGTGTTGGCGCAGGGGACGTTGGATCAGGTTCAAAGCGATGAGCGGGTGATTGAGGTGTACCTTGGGCGCTAACCCGTTAACCGTTCGGACTGAGCTTGTCGAAGTCTTGAGTTTGTTCGATGGGGGGCATGCCGGGGGTTGCCCGGCGGCAACTCACTTTCTTTTGCTTCGCCAAAAGAAAGTAAGCAAAGAAAAGGCGAGCCGAATGCGTCGACCCTACGCTGCGCTGCGGGCACGCTGCGTTGCTCGGTCTGCGCGGGGTCTCGCTCGAACTCGCCTTCGGCTCAAACAATCGCGAGCCCTGATCCGCCCAGCCCTGCGCTACTCGCCGACGCATAACGGCGTGGTGGGCAGCGCGGCTCGCTCGGCGTTGCCGGGCATTGCCGCGCTCAGATGCGGTGGCGCCCCGGCAGTGCAATGTGGCGCTCCGCGCCACGAGCACTGCCTCCCGCTGCCACCCCCTTCTGGATGCGCCGAGGAGCGCAGGGCCAGACGGAATAGGACGGGCGATTGTTTGAGCCGCAGGCGAGTTCGAGCCCGGCCCCGGTTGGTCCGAGCACCGCAGGTTGCCCGTAGCGCAGCGAAGGGACGCATACAGCGGGGTCGCCTTTTCTTTGCTTACTTTCTTTTGGCGAGCCAAAAGAAAGTGAGTTGCCGCCGGGCAACCCCCGGCACCTGCCAGGCGAGCGCAATCACATGCTAAACGTCAAAAACATCAACCAATACTACGGTGGCTCCCACATCCTGCGCGACGTCAGCCTACAAGCCCCTATCGGAAAAGTAACCGTCATCCTAGGCCGCAACGGTGTCGGCAAAACCACCTTGCTCAAATCGCTGATGGGCCTGGTCCCCATCAAGACCGGTTCCATCGAACTCGACGGCAGGCCCATCCAGAAGTTCACACCCTACGAACGCGCGCGCGCTGGCATCGGTTTTGTGCCCCAGGGCCGCGAAATCTTCGGCCGCCTGACCGTGGAAGAAAACCTGCAAATGGGCTTGGCCTACAAAAGTGCCAGCACGCCGATACCGCCCGAACTGTATGGACTCTTTCCTGTGCTGAAGCAAATGCTGGGTCGTCGTGGTGGCGATCTGTCGGGCGGGCAACAACAGCAACTGGCGATTGCCCGCGCACTGGCCGCCAAGCCGCATGTGTTGATTCTGGATGAACCTACCGAAGGCATTCAGCCCAGCATCATCAAGGACATTGGCCGCGTGATCCGCATGCTGGCGGACCGGGGCGACATGGCAATCTTGTTGGTTGAGCAGTACTACGACTTTGCGCAAGAATTGGCTGACCAGTATGTGGTCATGGAGCGCGGTGCGGTGGTCGCCAGTGGTCTGGGCAAGGACATGGAAGCCAACGGCGTGCGCAGACTGGTCGCGATCTAACGGGCCTGGTTGATCGGGGTTGCTGCGGATTTTTCGACGCCTTTCTCCGATCCCTTGTTGGGCCCCGCAGCGCCCGTTCTCAAAACCAATCCACCCGCTTGGCGTTTCTGTTCACCGAGCGAGGCTTTGACATGGTGTAGCCCGTACTTGGCACGAAGCTCCTGCAAGTTGGCCGACAACTCGGCCGCCTCCGATATTTTGCTGCCATGTTTCAAAAGCACTTGGTGGGCGTTGTCAATCAGACGGGCGTTGAGCGTCTCGCGGCCGTGAAGGATCAGATTCTTGACGGCGGCGGTCGGGTTACCCGACATGCTCAAGGACATTGCGGTTTCGGCCATTTCCAGCACCTTGGTCTGGCAAGCCCGCATACGATCGGCAAACGGTGGGTGCGCCACGGCACAGGCCGCCAACAATTCGGTTTGCGAGCGGTTGCTGCAGAAGCGCAGGCCGATCGTGTCGACCATAGACGCCACCTCGTCAAGTTGTATCGCCTTGTTCGCCAACTGTGATATCAACGCCAGCACGTTGCTGGCGGATTCAAAATCGAAATCGCTGCTGCTGATGGTCTTGGCCAGGCCGCGCACGGCTTCTACCGACTGTGCGAGCTGGTGTTGTTGAATCAAATTGAGCGCAATCACAATGTCGGCCAGACGTTTGACTCTGGCGTTATCCGGGTTCCGCTCAATCAGGCGATTGAAGTCGTCGTGGCAGCGCTGCAGACCCTTGCGGTCACCATTTTCAAGCCGTGCGAAGGCCAGCAGCACCAGGCTCTGGCAGTCAAACATTTTGGATTCCAGGCCCATGCGCGCGGTGCGGTCCAGCAGCTTCTCGGCCTCCACATGGTCGCCCGAGTAGTACGTCATCATTGCCAGGTTTTGCAGACGGGTGATCGAGGTTGGCGTCAACGTGGCGGCCATCTTGTAGGTCTCCAGCGCCTTGTCGAATTTTCCCAGTTCGAACTGGGCGCGGCCCATGACGTCATAAGCGTCTCCGTAGTTCGGGTCGGCGCTAATCAGGTTTTCCAGCGTGCTGGTAGCCTGGGTGACTTGACCCGCGTCCAGTTGCGCGCGCGCTACCCCCAGCTTGGCCCAGGGCAGCGTTTTGGCCGCTACCACTGCCTTGTACAGCTGTTGCGCGTCGGCCGGCCGACCCACCCGCAGCAGCAGTTCGGCGCCGACCCGGGCCGCATACAGCCAGAACTTTCCCTTGGACTCAAAGCGCTCCATGCACAGGCCCGCCGCCTCTTCAAATGCTTCCTTTTCAATAGCGGTAAAAATACCTTGCAAGGAGAGCTTGCGCACGCGGGCCGCGCGCAAGCGGTCGCCCAGGTGCGCCGCCTTGTGGGGCTTGAGCAGGTAGCCGTCCAGCGCGGACTCCGCCGCCTCGGCCACCTTGGCGTAGGTCGCCTCTCCGGTGATCATGATGAAGATGGTGGAGAAGGGCAGCAGTTGGTTGCGCCGCAGGTCATCCAGCAAGTCCTGGCCGGAACTGGCTTCGTTGGCGAAATGCAACTCGCACAGCACAAAATCAAAGGCGCGGAATTCGAGTTGGCGCCGCGCATCGACGGCCCGCGCAGCTTGTACGACAGTGCCCACGCCAAAGTCCCGCAGCTGCGAAACCAATATGGAGCGGGACGTTGGATTGCCGTCCACCACGAGGGCGGAGCATGCGGAAAAGTCGTTTTCCAGAATGGCCATTAGATTGGCACAGTGTGCTCCAAAACATTGTCAACCGCACCGGTGCAGAATTTACCCCGTGGCTTTGTTATAAAAATGATAGCACTACGTGGCCCAAATGCGAGGGCTGGAGGGCGATTTTCCCCATAGCTCCTGCCGCCAAGTGTTGCGCAATGCCCGCAACAGACCCATGGCGGGCTCAACGACCGGTGCCAGCATGCGCACCACTAGCACCTGCGGGTGCGGGCTGGTGGCACCCGCCGTGCTGGCCAAAGGATGCTGTGCGATCACAGTGCGCACGCTTTCCAGAGCCAGTTCGCGTCTAGAACGGGTCATGGATTGGCCGGTGACGAAGAAAATGGACGCCAGGCACCGTTGGCTGGCCATACCAACGGGGCTATCCAGCAGACGGGAGTCGCTGGCGTCAATCGTTGCGCGCTCCAGCCAGACACCGGGTACTTCAATGTGTTGGCGAAAACTCCCTCGAATAAATGGCAGTTCGGCGTGTGGCAAACCCAGTGCGGTGACATCCCAGCCCATCAGCTCGGCGCCTGATGCCAGTTCCATCGTCAGTCGGTTTTCGGCCAAGCAGGCGCTGTAACAAATGGCCTCCAGCGGCATCCATTCCAGGCGGGCGTCTGCCTCTACCCGCAAATGGGTTTGCTGCAGTGCGCTCTGGCCGTCGGACCGGTAAAAGCGGCTGGCGCCCGGTGTGGTGATCAGCGCATGGCTACCGCTGTGGGCGTGCACGTGAATATCCAGCGTGTCACCGCCCACCAGGCCGCCGGGCGGGTGCACCAGCACGTTGTGGCAGATGCTGTCACCCTCGGGGTATAGGCTTTGCAGGATGCGCAGCGGGCCGCTGTGGCTGTGGCGCGCCACGGTGCGGCCGGCTTCAAGGGTGTAGTCCAGCTTGAGCTGGGCGTGCCATGGCATGGGCGGTCAGTGCGCGTCAGCCTGCTTGGCCGCTGCAATTGCCCCACTGGAATCACCGCGCGCGCCGTTGAAAAACAGATTGAGCAGTACGGCACTGATAGACGCCAGCAAGATGCCCGATTCGATCAGCGGATGGATGTCGTGCGGCATCCATTGTTTGAAATTCGGGGCGATCAGCGGCACCATGCCAACGCCCAGCGAGATGGCGACCACCAGTGCATTGAAGCGGTTGGTCTTGAAATCCACGCCTGCCAGAATGCGGATGCCGGTGGCGGCCACCATGCCAAACATCACCAGTCCGGCACCCCCCAAAACCACCGTGGGCAGCGACTCGACCAGCGCAGCCATTTTGGGAACCAGACCCAGCACGATCAGGATGACACCGCCTGCCACGCAGACAAAACGGCTGCGCACGCCGGTCAGCGCGACCAGGCCCACGTTTTGCGAAAAGCTGGTGTACGGGAAGGTGTTGAACAGGCCGCCAATGAATGTGCCCAGGCCATCGGTGCGCAGGCCGCGGGCCAGGTCGGGTTGGGAAATAGTCTTGCCCGTCATGTCACCCAGCGCCACGAACATGCCGGTGGATTCGATCATGACGACTACCATGACAAGCGACGTCGTGAGTATCAACACTGGGTCGAACACCGGCATGCCGAACTGCAGCGGCAGCACGATGCCAAACCAGTCGGCCTTGGCGACCTTGTCGAAATTCATCAGCCCCGTAGCCGTGGCAACCACACCACCGATCACGATGCCCAGCAGCACCGAGATATTGGACAGAAAGCCTTTGGCAAACCGTGCGATCAACAGGATGGACGCCAGCACCAGGGCGGCGATGCCCACGCCGCTCAGGTTGGCATACAGGGGGTTGGGCACGGTGCCGGCAAGGGCCAAACCTTTTGGTAGCGGAGGTAATGTGGATCCTGCAGCGCTGGCGGCGGCCGCCATATCAGCAAGCCACTTGGCATGTTCGGGGTTCACCATGCTGGGCGCGGTCGGACCAAACGGGTTGCCGAAAATCCAGTTGATACCAATGCGCATCAGGCTCACACCGATCACTGCAATGATGGTGCCGGTGACCACTGGCGGGAAAAAGCGCAGCATGCGGCTGACCACCGGCGCGATCAGCATGGCGACGATGCCAGCGCCGATGATGGAGCCAAAGATCAGCTGCGCTCCGGCTGCGCCCGGTGTTGTGTTGGCCATGGCGACCATGGGTGCGACGGATGCAAAGGTGACGCCCATCATGACCGGAAGTTTGATGCCAAACCACTGCGTAGCGCCCAGCGACTGGATCAGCGTGACCAGGCCGGCCGAGATCAACATGGCCACCTGCTCCGGACTGAGCTTGAGGGCGCGACCCACGATCAGTGGCACGGCAATGGCACCAGCGTACATGACCAGCACATGCTGTAGACCTAGCGCGGCGAGTTTGCCAGTGGGTAAGCGTTCGTCAACCGGGTGCACAGCAGAAGTGGTCATCAGTCAGTCCTAAAGTGTTGAGGACAGTGCTTGCCGCTGTGCGGCTGCGGTCTGTCCCGCAATGTTTCACGTAAGCAAGTCGCAAAGCGTTCGCGCTATCACCTTGGTCGCGCGGCGCAGGTCTTCCAATTCCAGCCGCTCATCGGCGCGCTTGGCGTGCGACTCCAGCACCGTGCGAGGCCCAGCGCCGTAGATCACACCGGGAATGCCCGCTTCGCAGAACAGGCGCACGTCGGTGTACAGCGGCGTGCCAAGGGCGGGAATGGGTTCTCCGAACACCTGCTCTCCATGTTTCTGTATCGCGTCCACCAGCGGACGGTTCCCGGGCAAGGGTTGCAAGGCCCGTGCCAACAGGATGCGTTTGATGTCCACGGTGATGCCGGGCAGCGTGGCCGCCGTGTCGGTAATCAGCTGGCGCAGCGTAGCTTCCACCTCGGCCGGGTTCTCCTCGGGGATCATGCGTCGGTCCAGCTTGAAGCTGACGCGCCCGGGCACGACATTGGTGTTGGTACCTCCTTCAATCGTGCCAATGTTCAGGTAGGGGTGGTTGATGCCCTCGACCTGGGACGTGATAGCTTGGTACAGCGTGTTTTGTGCGTACAGCGCCGTCAGGATGCGGTTGGCGGCTTGCAGCGCGTCCACGCCAGAGGCAGGAATGGCGGCGTGGGCCATCTGGCCGTGCACGGTTACTTCCATCTGCAGGCAGCCGTTGTGTGCGGTGATGACCTGGTAGCTGAAGCCTGCGGCCACCATGAGGTCGGGCTTGATGATGTTGTGCGCCAGCAGCCAGGCCGGGCCTACCTCGCCGCCAAACTCTTCGTCATAGGTGAACAGCAGCTCGACGCTTCCCTGTGTAGGCTTGGCCACGGCTTCCAGTGCGCGCACCGCAAAGGTGTAGGTCGAGAAATCGCATTTGCTGACGGCTGCCGCGCGGCCGTAGATCTTGCCGTCTTCTATTTCACCGCCATACGGGTCCTTGATCCAGCCTTCACCGGGCGGCACCACATCGCCATGGGCGTTCAGCAGCACGGTGGTCCCCGCGCCATATTTGCGCCGCACCACTAGGTTGGTGATGGCTTCCAGCCCGGCGGCGCGCACCTCGGCCTCGGGCACGGCGTGCTTCTCGGCTTCGAAGCCAAAGCCGTGCAGCAGCTCGGCGGTGCGCTCGGCATGGGGTGCATTGTTGCCAGGTGGCGTGTCGGTGGGTACGCGTATCAGCTCTTGCAGAAATCGGACCTGTTCGTCAAAGTGGGTGTCTACCCAGGCGTCGAGTTGTTCGTAGGTGGCTTGGGTGGTGGTCGTCATCGGTCAAGTCTCTTTGTGGAAAAGGTGCAGGGCTGGCGCGCTTATCAGTCCGCGGACGACTGCGCCAGGTCGGACAGCAGGAGGGCAAAGGCGTCGACAGCCAGTTGCATGTCATCGTTGGTGCTCGACTCCAGCGGGTTGTGGCTGATGCCGGAGTTCAGGCCGCGCACAAACAGCATGGCCTGCGGCATGATTTCGTGCAGTTTCATCGCATCGTGTCCTGCACCGCTGGGCATGCGGTGCAGCGGCACGCCCAAGGCTTGCACGGCGCGCTCCCAACGGCTCTGCCATACGGGCGCGCTGGGTGCGGCGCTGGCGCGCATGGTTTCGGTCACGCTTTGGTGCACGCCGCGGCGGGTGCAGATGGCGGCCAGCTCGGCCAGCACATCCTCCGCCAGCGTGTCGCGCTGCGCATTGTTGGGTGCGCGCAGATCCAGCGAAAACAGGCAGCGGCCCGGCACCACATTGATAGAGCCATTGGGCACCTGCAGCATGCCCACCGTGCCGACCGAATCACCGTCGGCCGCCGCGCGCCGTTCGACAAACAGCATCAGTTCGGCCACGGCCGCTGCGGCATCGCGCCGGCGGTCCATCGGCGTGGTCCCCGCGTGGCTGGCCATGCCGGTCACCTCGCACTGGTAGCGCACACCCGCGTTGATGGAGGTGACGATGCCCAGCGGAATGTCCAACTCGTTCAACACCGGGCCCTGCTCGATGTGCACCTCGACAAAGCCCTGGTAGTCGTCGGCGTTGCGCTTCAGGCTGGGGATGTCGTCCACGCACAGGCCGGCGTGTTGCATCGCGTCGCGCATGGTGATGCCGTCCGCATCCTGCTGGTCCAGCCAGTCGGGATTAAAGTGGCCGGTCAGCGCGCCAGAGCCTAAAAACGTGGCCTTGTAGCGCTGGCCTTCTTCTTCGGCGAAGGCGACGATCTCGATGTCAAACGGCAGGCGCTTGCCGGCTTGGGCCAGCATCTGCACGCAGGCCAGCGGCACGTAGATGCCCAGTCGGCCGTCGTACTTGCCGCCGTTGCGCACCGTGTCGTAATGGCTGCCGGTCAGTAATGTCTTATGCAAAATCGGGCTGTAGCCCTCGTCGGATATACGTAAGTTGCTATCTTTTTTGTAACAACCAACCACATTGCCCACGGCGTCAATGTGCACCGTGTCGCAGCCCGCCTGGCGCATGTCCATGCTGATACGCTGCGCACACGCACGGTGGGCGTCGGTCAAATAGGTCACCGTGAGTTGGCCCAGCTCGGCATAACCGGGGTCGGTGTGCTGGGCCAGCGCCTCTTGCCAATCCCATACCACATTGCCCAGCTCGGGCGAGGTGCCAAACAGGTCGTTGAGGCGGATCTCGGCAATACGGTGGATGTTGCGCAGGCACTCCTGGCGTTCAAAGTCCGGGTGGCTTTGGACTCGGCGCTCGAAGGTGGCGATGATTTCGGCTTTGCTCAAGCCCGTGCCACGCGGCCCGCGGACCGCCAGGATGAACGGGAAGCCAAAACGCGCGTTGTAGTCGCGGTTGAGTTGTTGGATGGTTTCAAACTCATGCGGCGTGCAGTGGGTTAGACCCGCCTTGCTTTGCTCGCTGCTGGACTCTGCGGTCAGGCTTTTGTCGACCATCGCCTTGCCGGCCAGTTCCGGGTGGGCGCGTATCAGGACCCGCTGCGGCTCGATACCCGCCGCATTCAGTACACCGACCATCGCGGACTTGAGCTGCGCCAGGCTGGTGAAGGGGCGTTTGGCCAATGCGGCTTGGGGAATCCACGGCGAGTGTTCGTACAGGCCGGCCAGCCATTGCGTGGCGTCTTGCAGCGAGGCTGCGTTTAGTTGGGTGAGTGTGAGTGCCATGGATCGTTTGTGTTGGGTGTGGCGGCCTCAGGCCTGAAAGGGATGGACGGCTTTCCAGTGCCGCGCAATGTCCACTCGGCGGCAGACCCAGACGTCGTTGAAATGGCCAATGTGGTCCAAAAAACGCTGCAGTGCCGTGATGCGCCCAGGCCGTCCCAGCAGGCGGCAGTGCATGCCGATGCTCATCATCTTGGGTCGGTTCAGGCCGCCGTTGGACGTATCCGGATCACCCTCGGCATACAGCACATCAAACGTATCCTTCAGGTACTGGAAGAACGGGTCGGCATGCGAATAGCCTTGCGGCAATGCAAAGCGCATGTCGTTGCAGTCCAGTGTGTAGGGCACGATCAGTTGTGGCACAACGCTGCCGTCGGTCTTTTGCACCTGCATCCAGAACGGCAGGTCTTCGCCGTAGTAGTCGCTGTCGTATGCGAAGCCGCCGTAGTCTGCCACCAGGCGACGGGTGCGCGGGCTGTCGCGGCCGGTGTACCAGCCAACGCCATGCACGGCGTTCGGACTGTCTGGACGCTGGCCCGTCAGCGCTTCTATCGCCGCCATGCCCAATTGCATGTGCTCTCGCTCGGTGGCTTCATCAACGTTTTGGTAGTGGATCCAACGCCAGCCGTGGCAGGCGATCTCGTGGCCCAGTTCGACAAAGGCGGCGGTCAGCTCAGGGTGGCGCTGCAGTGCCATGCCGACGCCAAACACGGTCAGCGGTAGTCCCCGTTTTTCGAACTCACGCAAGATGCGCCACACCCCCGCCCGCGAGCCATATTCGTAGATACCCTCCATGCTGATATGGCGTTCGGGGTAGCTGGCCGGGTTGAACATCTCGGACAGAAATTGCTCCGATCCCGCGTCGCCGTGCAGCACGCTGTTCTCGCCGCCTTCTTCGTAGTTCAGAACGAATTGAACAGCGATGCGTGCGCCATTGGGCCATTGCGCATGCGGCACGTCTTTGCCATAACCGACCAGGTCGCGCGGATAGTTTGCAGTGGTGTCGTAGTTTTTCATGGGTGTGTAGCAGCAGCGGGTGTCAGCATCAACGACGCTTCCACATGCAACAGGTGTTCGTCCATCAGATGCAAGGCGCGTGCCTCGTTCCGCGCTTCCAGTGCATCGACGATGTGGCGGTGCTCTTCGTGCGAATGCTCGGCCGCGCCCGAGCTCTGGTACATCAGTGTGATCAATGCACAGCGCGACAGCAAGTCCACCAGCAAATGCGCCAGCACCTCATTGCCCATCAGTTGCGCCATGCGCACATGAAAATCGCCCAAGAGTGTGGTGCGGCCCGGCACGTCGCCGCGCATGACGGCTGCCTCTTCTTCTGCAATGTGGTCTTTCAGCGTGTCTAGATGTACTTGCGTCGCGCTGCGGACAAAGGCTTGGGTCATGCCGGCCTCCAGCATGCGGCGCACGGCAAATACCTGCTGCGCCTCAGCAACGGACGGCGCCGCCACGAAGGCGCCACGTGCGGGCTCCATGTGGATCAGCCGGTTTTGCGACAGCTTGAACAGCGCCTGGCGGATCAACGTGCGCGACACGCCAAACTGGTCGGCCAGGGTCTGCTCCACCAATTTGGCACCCGGTTGCAAGCGGTGCTCCACGATGGAGCGGGTCAGCGTTTCGACGATGAAGCCGGTGGTGGTGGAGTCCATGCGGTCATCATAGTCACAATTGCAAAAAGTGTATACACTTTGCAGCGTCGACTGGATTACCAACCAAGAGGATGCCGCCATGGGCTTGAGCACACACGTACTGGACACCATGCACGGCACCCCGGCTGCGGGCATGCAGGTGGCGCTTTTCACCACCCAAGGCGAACAGGCCACGCTGGTCAAATCCTTTGTGTTGAATGCCGATGGCCGCAACCCGGACGGTATGTTGTACGACCACGCCACCCTGCGCGCGGGCACCTACCGGCTGGTGTTTGACGTGGCGGCTTATTTCAAGGCGCGCGGTGTGGCCTTGCCTGAGCCCAACTTCTTGAACCGCGTCAGCCTGGACTTCGGCGTGGCCCATGCGGACCAGCACTACCACGTGCCGTTGCTGGTGAGTCCGTGGAGCTACTCCACGTACCGCGGTTCCTGAGCGGCTTCGTTCGATCCACGCGGCGCGTTGCTGCAGCATGCCCCAACCGGCTGCTGAAGCGACGCAGACATCATGTGGTACGTGTTGCAATTTGCATGCATCGGGGGCAAGATGGCAGCGCATACGCCGACCTATCTGCACTTGAAAGCCTACCATGACAAGCCCAGCCGCGCCCCCGCCCAACCCACCCGATGTCGGGGCTCTGATAGCGGCCGTGGCTCGCAATACGGAGGCCGGTGGTTTGAGAAAGTTTTTAGAACTCTACCGCTGGCGTGTGCTGGCGGACTACATACACCCCATCAAACACGCGCGCGGCGAGCTGTTGATTGGCCAAGGCGAGCTGGACCATAAGCTGTTTTTCGTGGAATCGGGCGACCTCAAGGTTGACATGCACACCGAAAAGGGCATCGTCCACCTGGCTATCGTTGGCCCGGGCAGCGTGGTGGGCGAGGGCAGCTTCTTCTCGCATCTGCCGCGCATTGCCTCCGTCTCGGCCTATAGCGATTGCAAAGTGTGGCTTTTGTCCCCCGAGGAGTTTGACCGCCTCTCCCACAACAATGCCAACGTCGCTCTGGCCGTCAGCATGGCGCTTGGCTCATTGCTGGCCACCCGCATGATGGACCTGAGCAAGCGGGTGACGGTGCTCTGACGTTCTCTTGCAAAGCCCCGTGCGGGAACGGCCTTGCTGCTCATTTCACCTTGACAAACACGCGCCTGCGGTCCACGGGTTGATCCAGCATGAGCGATGCAGTGCGGTTGCATGACGGACATAGTGCTCCCGCACATTGCCACTCAAAACGCCCAGGTCGCGACCACATAGCCTTGGCGCTGCACCGGCAGCTGGCGCACCACCGCATCGTCTGGCCCGTAGTGCGCGCGTAACCCGCCCTCCAGCTTGAAATGCTCACCCGACCACAGGACCGATGCCGTTGCGATGACGCCTTGGTCGGCCGGTGTGTACAGCACATCCAGCGCGGTCTGCCATCGGTCATGCTGCCAGCTTAGGCGCGCAAAGACATTGTCCTGGCGAAGGCTGCTGGCCACACCAAAGGCATTGCCTTGCCAGGCCAGGTTGCCGGCCACGGCGCTCGCGGGTACGCGCCGGACCAGCCACGTTGGTAAAGCCTGGTTGCGCGTCGTCCAGGCCGACCACTGCCCATCGGTCATTGCCGCGCCGTCGTGCCAGGCTTCTAGCAGCAGGCTGACCTGGGCCTCGTTGGTCCACGTGCCGCCCAGCAGTATCTGTTGCCCACCGTCCGCCAGCGTAGGCTGCCAGGGGTTGGTGTTGGACAGGTTGACGCCAGTGTTGTTGCTCACGCTGATGTCCACATGTTGGTAGGCGCGTACTGAGGCATGCAACTCGATCGTGTCGCTGGCCACCCACGCTGCGGCGGCGCCCAGGCTGGTTCCAGTGTGCTCGCCCTGGCGTGCGAAGCCATGCCAGTCCACAGCGCCGCTGCGCTGGTACATGCGGACGGCCAGCGCGGCCTCTTGCCCGCCGGTGTTGGCTTGCGGCTCCAGCGGGTTGACAAGGACCACTGACCAAGCGGTGTCCGCATCAAAGTGCTCTGCCATCAGCAGCGGCCTGCCGGTCACCGCTTCGGCCGCCAGCGTGCGCCGCACTTCTTGCTGTACCACATCGTTTGGGCGAAAGGCATAGCCCACATCCCAAGATACCACTTTCTTGCCTGCGCTCCACTGCCAGCCCAGCGCCTGTCCCGATGCAAAGGCTTCATTGACCCAGCCGTTCGTTAGGATAGGCCCGCCCTCCGGGCTGCGGGCCTGCAGCGTGGCAACGGCGTTGAGCGTGATGCCACCCGCCACATGGACGGCGGCTCTCAACTCCGTCTGCATGGTGGCTGCTGACGGCTCGATGGTCGCCGTGTTACTTTGTAGGCGATTGGCGTCAGCCAGTGGTCCTGCGTCCGCCGCCTTGCGCTGCACCCAGGCGCCGCGCAGTTGGCCTGACACTTCAGCGCCTTCAGCCAGCGCACCCGCTGAAAGTGAAACCGCTCCAAGCCATGCGCACAGCATGGTCAATTTTCGTGATGCGTGGCGCAGTAGAAAAGTGCCCATGCTCTACTCCAGTGAAGGGTTGCGGGCCAGGAACATGGGGTTCATCCATTCGGCGGAGACCGTGCGTTCCTTGCGTGTCAAGTATTTGATGTGCGTCTCCTTCTTGTTGCTCAACTGGTCGACCAGCACCATCTCCGAGACGATCGTGGGAGCAGTCGGTTTGTCCATTACAAAACGGGCCTGCTTGGCCAGCTTGTCGGACTGTACAAACAGATCGGCACGCACCGGCTCGTGGTGTGCCTTACCGATCCACAGCTCGATACGCAGGTAGGTCACGCCCTTGCGGTTGGCTTGCAGGCTCAGGTGCAGGCAGGTGGCTTTACTGTCTTGTGCACAAGCTTCTTCACCGACCACGCTGCCGCTGTAGTCACCCGCCCAGCGCATCGTGGCGATGTCGCCGGTGGAAGCATCACCCAAGAGCTTTTGCATTGGCGTGATACGCATAGGGCGCTGCGTGTTGGGCATCAGCAGCCAGAAGTCGTCGGCCAGCATCAACACCTTTTGGCCTTTTTCGACCGGGCTTTGCATCAGCACCAAAGACTTGCGGCCGGTTTGTGCGAACACGGTGTAGCGGCGTTCTTTGTCCTGGCTGCCGTCGGTGTTGAGCACGACGACCTGGGTGTCGACCTGCAGGTTGTCGGCGCTCATACGGTAGTGGTCGGCGTCTTTTAGCAATGGGGTGATGTCTTGGGCGTTGGCGGTGTTTGCCAGCGCGGCGGCGGCAAACAGAATGACCATTCCCAACTTCTTGGGGGTCCGGCCCCCACTCCCCCCAACCCCCTCGCCCCGCCGGGCGAGGGGGAGCCCAACAGCCATATTTGACCGCGCGTTTGAAGCCAGGCTTCTACGGCGCGAAGACCCTGTGGGTTCAGGTTGCAGTGTTGTCTTGAACTGGGTGAGTGTTTGGTAAATCATGGTGTAGCCCTCGTGGAATATGCGTATGCAGCTATAAAAAATGTAGCGTTTCGTGTTTGACGTAAGGTTCGAGCCGTAGAAGCTTCACTTCTTGGCAGTAGCAAAATCGGCTGTCCGCTTTGACTCCCCCTCGCCCGGCGGGGCGAGGGGGTTGGGGGGAGTGGGGGCCGGACCCCTGGAAATTTGGCCCCCTTAGAAGTGTTGAGGACAGAGCTTCGCTGCGCTCCGGTCTGTCCCGCAAGATCTCAGGTATGGGCCAACGCATCCACAACCGGCATATGCACCGTCTTCCTAGCCACAAGACTAGAAGCCAACATAGTCAACAACACCATCACAACCAGCGTAGCGACATACATCGTGGGATCAATCGCAATGTTCAGCGGATACCCCACCGACCGCCCCGGTGGTGCAGGCATGTTCACCGGCACCACATACAGCATCAGCGACATGCTCAGGGCCAGCGCAGCACCCGTCACCGCCCCCACGCCGCCCAGCACCATGCCTTCCATTGCCAGCGTGCGCAGCAGTTGTCCCGGCAGTGTGCCCATGGCGCGCAGTGTGCCAATCTCACGGGTGCGTTCGATAATCGCCATGGCCATCGCATTGGTCACCACGAACACGACAATCACGCCAATGATCATCCCCAGCGCACCGAAGATGCGGTTGTACAAATCACGCACCGACTTGTAAAAGAAGGCCTGGTCCATCCAGGTCTGCAACGTCAATTGCGGGACCTGTGCCGCCAAGCGCTGTTGCGCGGGCCCAGTCGATTCCATGCGGTCCAGGAAGATGCCCAGACTGGATACGCGCTGCGTCACCAACAGCTTTTGCGCGGTCACGATGTCGGTATAGACCAGGCGCTTGTCGATATCCGGCACGCCGGTGGAGAAGATGCCCTTGACGCGCACGTCCATGGCGTTCATCGCGCCTTCGGTCGTGCTGGCCAGCAGCGTCAAACTGCTGCCGGGTGTGGCCTTGAGGCTGCGTGCCAATGTTTCGCCCAGCATCACTTCCGACTCCTTGCTGCCAGACAGCAGCACGCTGCCTGCGTTCATCGTCAGGAACGGACCTTTGACAGCGAACTCGTTGTCTGGGTCGACACCGGTTGCCATCATGATCGTGGATTTGTCGCCGTTGCTGATCAGACCGGTGAATTCCACTTTGGGCAGCACCTGGCGCACGGCCGGGTCTGCCAACAACTGCGTGCGCAACTCGGCCACATTCTCCAGACCATGCTGCAGGGGAGTGTCCTCATCCTGCGTGAAGTGGCCTTGCGTGCCCAGGATCAGGTGGCCGGTGTTGCGCGCGGCGGATTGGGCCAGCGCCTGGTAGGTATTGAGCGCAAAGCCACCGGCCAGCAAGATAGCTGCAGTGCCCAGTGCGGCGATCGACACCGTTACCAGCGAACGGCGGCGGTTGCGCAGCGTGTTTTGAACGGCGAATTTCAGCCAGGCGTAGGTTTCGCGCCCGGGTCGCCCCGAGGCGTGGACTTGGGGTTTTGCCAAACGCGCCCCCTTGGGGGGAAGAGAGCCAGGCAGAGCGGGCGAACGTGTGGGCATATTGCTCATTGGATTCTCCCGTCTAAGAGTGCCACCACGCGGTCACACCGGCGCGTCAACCGGCTGTCGTGGGTGGCGATGACAAAGGCCGCGCCCTCGGCGTGGCCGCGTTCACGCATCAGGTCCAGCACCTGGTCGGCGGTGTGCGAGTCCAGGCTGGCCGTGGGCTCGTCGGCAATCACCAGGCGGGGCCGCTTGATCAGCGCACGTGCAATCGCCACGCGCTGGCGTTGGCCGCCCGACAGTGCGTCAGGGCGATGGTGGGCGTGGTCTTGCAGTCCCACGGCTTTCAGTTGCGCGGCAACGCGTTCGCGCCGTTCAGCAGCGGGCACGCCGGCCAGGAACAGCGGATAGTCCACGTTTTCGGCCACCGTCATCACCGGCACCAGGTTGAAGCTCTGGAACACAAAGCCCAGTGCGTCGCGGCGCAACAACGTGCGCTGGTTCTCGTCCAGGCCCGCAATGCTTTGGCCGCCCAGCGCGATATCGCCAGAGTCGGGCGTGTCGATCAAGCCGCAGAGGTTGAGGATGGTGCTCTTGCCGCTGCCCGAGGGTCCGGTCAGCGCCAACAGTTCGCCGCGCTGCACGGTCAAGTCCACACCTTGCAGCGCGGTTATCACGTGCTGGCCCAATCGATAGGTCTTGTGCACGCCGCGCATGGCAACCACGGCGTTGTTGTCGGCCGTGTTCATGACGACAGTCCTTTCAACAGTTCCTGGGCCTTGGGTGCCTGGGGTGCGTGTTGCTCCACGATGAGGCCCAGGTAGCGCTTGGCTTCTGCGGTATTGCTGGCCTTGGTTGCCTCATTGGCGGCTTTCAGCCAGACCGTACCCTTGAAGGGCACGGGGGCGGTGGCAAACAGGGGGCTTGCCAGTACGTCGCTCAATAGCTTGGTGCCACGCTCCTTGCGGTTCATAAAGCCGGGCACGGCCAGAAAGGTATTGGCTGCCACAAATTTCACTTCCAGCACACCCGGAGTGCCCTGCTGCACGGGAGCGTCATGGCTGGCATTGAGCATGGCCAGGGCCTTGTCCAACTGGGCCATGCCGTCTTCTGCGTAGCCCATCTTTTTCCACGGCATCATGGCGGTCGAAGCCTTCATCGCGGTGGCCGAACCGGCATAGGCCATCAGCACCGGGTTGGTAGGATCGCTCTTGAGCAGGTTGGAAAACGCCTCCGCGGCCCCGTCGATGGCGGCCGTGTCGCCAGCACTGGCCTGGATGAACTGCTGGAATGCGGGCTGGAACTGTGCGTCCGGCACAGCATGGGCGGTGGCACACAGGCAAACCAAGCTGGCAGCCATCGTGAAGTGTCGAACGTGGCCAAAGACGGTGGTGTGTTGCATGACTGACTCCTGATTAATTGAATGAGGAGTGCAGTGTCTGAGTCCACCACGGGAGACGCAGCCGCTTTGAGACGGAATGGCACAACGCGGCGCGAAATGCAGCAGACCGGCGCGAAACCCGCGGTGAAACCCCCGCGTGCTACGCGCCCAAGCGCTAGAGCTGTCCTTCGGTCAGCGTGTCCAGCTGGAAGCGGCCGCTCTTGTCCCACAGCCAGGTGTCGGTATAGGTCACGCGGCCCAGTTTGGAGGGTATTGGAAAGGGTGCCGCTGCGCGTACCGTACGTTCGATCTCGGCAACCACGTCTGGCACATGGCTGGGCGCGCGCATCCAGCGCATGCCAGTCACAGCACCTTTGGAGTTGATGTCCACCTGCAACACGCCGATGGCATGGAGCATGGGCGGCATTTTGCCGCTGAAGATGCGCTGGGTGTTTTTTGCATACAGGTGCGCAGCACCGTCGCGGCGGTATTCACGCGCCGTGGTTGCTGTGGACGGCCGCGCGACGGTCTCAGCTGCAACGTGTGCGGGCGGCGGGGATGTAGATGGCGCCTTGGACTCTGCTGGCGCGGCGGCGGGCTGAGGTGCGACCGGCCCCGAGTTGGTACAGGCAGCCAGGATACCGGCAGTGCCTGCCCAAAGGCTGGCGCGATACAACTTTTGCACTAGCATGTTGATATTTTTCGGATGCGGTGTGCCAACGGATGGATGCATACTGGTAATCAATTGTGTCGCGAGCAAAGGCCCGTAAGCCGTCGAAAAGGTATCTGAACGTGAGTTTGCAATCGGTCTTCTTTGAGCAACTACACCGCCACGAAGCCGGTGTCCTAGTTACCGTGCAGTCTACCCGCGGATCGGTCCCACGCGAGGCGGGCACCTGGATGGCGGTGTTTGCCCACACCATCGTGGCGACGGTCGGCGGTGGGCATCTGGAGTTCGACGCCATTGCCCACGCCAGAACCTTGTTGCAGACCGGTGAGGGCGATGCCTCCATGCGCTATGCACTGGGCCCCAGCCTGGGTCAATGTTGTGGCGGTGAGGTGGTTTTACATTTTGAGAAGGTTGCAGTGTCGGATACCGCGAGCCTGCGCCAACGGCTGTCACCCGCGCTGTTGCCGATCGCGCTGTTTGGTGGCGGCCATGTGGGCCGGGCCGTGGTGCAGGTGCTGGCGAACCTGCCGATGCACGTGACCTGGGTGGACAGCCGCGATGAAATTTTTCCCACCGCCTTGCCAGCCAATGTGCAGTGTGAGTACTCCGACCCCGTCCATGCCGCAGTATCCGATTTGCAACCCGGCTCACGCGTGCTGATCATGAGCTTCAGCCACGCTGAAGACCTCGACGTGGTGGCCGCCTGCCTGGCACGCCAGCGTGCGCAGTGCGATCTGCCGTATGTGGGCCTGATCGGTAGCAAGACCAAATGGGCCTCGTTTCGCCAGCGGTTGGAGGCGCGGGGTTTTTCGGCGGCAGAGTTGGCGCATATCACCTGTCCGATTGGTGTGCCGGGCATCCCCGGCAAGGAGCCGGAGGTGATTGCAGTGGCTGCGGCTGCACAGCTCTTGCAGAGCATTTACTCAGGTCCGGTTATTGCTTGATCCGAACGCTGTGCCGGGCAATCCTTGGCGTTTTGTAACCTTGTCAATCACCACAAACTTTCTAAACCTGTATACACTTTCGTCCATCGTCGCAGCGGAGCGAAGCAAATTCCAACTGCCTATGTTCGCGACCCATTTCTGCTTACAGCGCCCGCAGTGGTGAGCAGCTTGCATGCAACCAGTGCGCATCGCCTGCACTGAAAAGGGTAAGACCGACATGGAAAGCTATTACCTTGACTGGGCCAATCTGCTGCTGCGCTGGGTCCATGTCATCACCGCCATAGCGTGGATTGGCTCTTCGTTCTATTTTGTGTTCCTGGACAGCAGCCTCACGCCACCGGTCGACGACGACCTTCAGCGCCAGGGCGTCAGCGGCGAGCTGTGGGCCGTGCATGGGGGGGGCTTCTACCACCCGGTCAAGTTTGCGGGCGCGCCACCGCAGTTGCCCAAGCACCTGCACTGGTTCTATTGGGAGAGCTACAGCACCTGGCTCAGCGGTTTCTCGCTGTTCACCGTGTCTTATCTGTGGAGTGCGGGCACCTACCTCATCGACAAGTCGGTAATGGACTGGTCACCCCAGGCGGCTGTCGCAGTGGCATTGGCGTTTCTGGTCGTGTTTTGGTTGGCGTATGACGGCATCTGTCGCATCTTTGGCCAGCGCAAGTACGGTGATGCCATTGTTGGGGCGCTCCTGGCCGTGCTGGTGGCTGTGGCCGCCTGGTTGGCTTGCCACTGGTTCGCCGGGCGGGCGGCCTTCTTGCTGGTGGGCGCCATGATTGCAACCAGCATGAGTGCCAATGTATTCTTCTGGATCATTCCTGGCCAGAGGACCGTGGTGGCCGACATCAAGACCGGCAAGCCCATTGACCCCATCCACGGCAAGCGCGGCAAGCAGCGTAGCGTGCACAACACCTACTTCACGTTGCCCGTGCTGTTTGCCATGTTGAGCGGCCATTACAGCTTTACCTACACGCACCCGCAGAACTGGCTGGTGCTGGTGGGCATGATGTTCGCCGGTGCTGCCATTCGCCAGTTCTTTGTGCTGCGCCATGGTTTCAAGCTGGGGCGCAACAGCCACCCCTGGCCGTATGCGCTGGCGGGGGTGGTGGCCATTGTTGCGGTGATAGTCTGGCTTAAGCCGGAACCTGTGCCAACTGAAAATGCTATTAGTTCAGTAGCGGCAGACGCAGAATTCACGAGGGCTAGCGGCCAAATTGTCTATAAAGACTTGCAGCCGGTGCTAGAGCAGCGCTGCTACATGTGCCACGGCGCGCAGGTGCAGATGAAGAACGTGCGGCTGGACTCGGCCGAGGGCGTCAAGCTGCACGCGCAAGCCATCTACCAACAGGCCGTGGTGACCAAGGTCATGCCGCTGAACAATGCCACCGGCATCACCGACGTTGAACGTGGCATCGTCAAGAAGTGGTTCGAAAGTGGTGCCGCGCTGAACTGATGGCCTTGCGCCGGGTTCTTGGCTGGTACAGTAGCGACACTTTTTTTGGGCGCTATTCACCATGCACACTCGTTTCTCCTCCGCGGTTTTCGCGCTGTTACTCTCGCTGACATCTGCCGTGTGGGCCGGTGAACGCGGCTATTTTGGTTTTGGCTTCAAGATCGATGGGGAAGGTGTGTTCTGGAATCCCACGCTGCGCTCGGCCACCATTGAAAAAGTGGCGCCCAACTCGCCAGCAGCGCTGGCCGGCATGCAAAGCGGTGACGAAGTGATAGAGGTCGCCGGCAAGGCGGTGGTGGGTGCCAAAGGCAAGGACATGCAGGCCCTGATCGAGAAAGACATTGGCGAGTCGGTGAAGATGAAACTCAAGCACGCCGGTGGTGATGTCGTGGAGATCACGATGGTTGCCAAGACCAAGACCTGGTAGCAGCCGATGCTGCTCGCAGCGCTCGCCTTTACGCCTGCCACGGTAGAGGATGCGGAGGCCTTGGTAGCGCTGCGTATCGCCGCCATGCGCGAGAGCCTGGAACGCATTGGCCGCTTCGACCCCGTGCGGGCGCGCGAACGGTTCCTGGCCGGGTTCGCGCCGGAACACACACGGCACATCGTCTGGAATGGTGCACGCATCGGCTTCTACGTCGTCAAGCCTGCAGATGGAGGTTTGCTGCTGGACCACCTCTACATCAGACCCAGCCACCAGGGCCAGGGTGCAGGCGCCGACGTGCTGGCCCATGTGTTTGCGCAAGCCGACGCTCTGGGCCTGCCCCTGCGTGTGGGTGCGCTGCGGGGGAGCGACTCAAACCGCTTCTACCTGCGCCACGGCTTTGCGAGCGCAGGGCAGGGCGAATTCGACAACTATTACACGCGCACACCCAGCCAAAGGGACCCATGCCCCCATATGCCGCCGCTCTAGCGCGTTGCGCCGGACGACCGTGCCGCCGTGTTGAAGCGGCACCGCGCCGTGGATAATTCCTTCGACTCAATACATCCCGTCACGGGTACTTTTTATGCGCCGTATCCTCCTTGCATTTCTGACCGCCCAAGCGCTGTGCCTGGGCTCGCCCGTCGTGGCGCAGGACACACCCCTGACCGAGTTCCCCTACACGCCAGGCCTGGATACCTCGGCCATGGACACCTCGGCCAACCCCTGTGAAAACTTCTACCAATACAGTTGTGGCGGGTGGATCAAGAACAACCCGATTCCGGCCGACCAGTCGCGCTGGAGCGTATACGGCAAGCTGTACCAGGACAACCAGCGATTCTTGTGGGGCATTTTGGACACGCTGACGCACAAGACCGAAGGCAACAATGCCAACCAGCAAAAGATAGGCGACTACTTTGCCGCCTGCATGGACGAAGCCGCGGTCGAGAAGCGCGGAGCCACACCGTTGCAAGCGGTGTTGGACGACATCGCCGCCATGCGCAGCAAGACCGACTTGCCTGCCGTACTGGCCAAGCTGCACCTGTCCATTGCCGACAGCGGCTTGTATTTTGGTTTCAGCGCGGACCAGGATTTCTCCAGCTCTTCCAACGTCATCGCCTTTGCCACAGGTGGCGGCCTGAGCCTTCCGGACCGCGATTACTACACCAAGCCAGATGCCAAATCCAAAGACCTGCGTGCTAAATACCTGGCCCACGTCGCGCGCATGTTTGAGCTGGCGGGCGAAGCGCCTGCATTGGCGCAGCAGCACGCCGTACTCGTCATGCGCACAGAGACCACCTTGGCCCGCGCCACGTTGTCGCGTGTGGACAAGCGCGACCCCTACAAGCTGTTCCACAAGATGGGCGTGGCCCAATTGCGAGCGCTGACCCCCGGCTTTGACTGGAATGTCTACCTGCAAACCCTGGGTCTGGCGCAGGGCGGGGCCATCAACGTTACGGAGCCCCAGTTTTACCAGGAGCTGGCCCGGCTTTGGCAGAGCAGCAGCCTGGACGACATCAAGGTCTACCTGCGCTGGCATGTGTTGCATGCGCAGGCCGCAAGCCTGTCCAGCGCATTCGTGACTGAAAACTTCAACTTCTTCAGCAAGACGCTGCGCGGCACACCACTACAGCAACCCCGCTGGAAGCGCTGCGTGGCCTTGGTGGACGCGCAACTGGGTGAAGCATTGGGCCAAGAGTTTGTGGACCGCGCCTTTGGCCCCGAGCTGAAGAAGCAGACGCTGGTGATGACCGAGCAGATCGAGCAGGCCATGCACGACGAGCTGCAGCACCTGGACTGGATGAGCCCCGCCACCAAGCAAAAGGCTGTAGAGAAACTCAAGGCCATCGTCAACAAGATTGGCTATCCCGACCAATGGCGCGACTACAGAAGCGTTGCCATCGCTCGCGACGATTTTTATGGCAACCTCTCCCGCGCCACGCAGTTTGAAGTGCGCCGCCAGTTGGACAAGATCGGCAAACCGCTGGACCGCGGCGAGTGGGGCATGACACCACCCACCGTCAACGCTTACTACAGCGCGCAGATGAATGACATTAACTTCCCTGCCGGCGTGTTGCAACCCCCGTTGTTTGACCCCAAGATGGACGATGCACCCGGCTACGGCAACACCGGCGGCACCATAGGGCACGAACTGATCCACGGCTTTGATGACGAAGGCCGGCAGTTTGACGCCAAGGGCAATCTGAAGAACTGGTGGACGCAGCAAGACGCCACCCGGTTCCAGCAGCGCGCGCAGTGCATCGTCAACCAGTACGCCAAATACACGGTGGTAGACAACATCAAGATCAACAGCAAGCTGACCTTGGGTGAAGACATGGCCGACCTGGGCGGTATGGTGCTGGCCTGGACCGCATGGAAAGTTCAGAGCAGCGTTGTCAAGCCCGAGAGCCGAGAGGGCTTCACGCCCGAACAGCGCTTTTTCATTGGCTTTGCACAGTGGGCTTGCGAAAACAACCGCCCCGAAGACATGCGAGTGCAGGCCGTGACCGACCCGCACTCGCCGGGCAAGTACCGCGTCAATGGCGTCGTGGTCAATTTGCCGGAGTTTTCAAAAGCCTTCGCCTGCAAGTCCGGCGCGGCGATGACGGCGGCCCAGCCGTGCAAGGTGTGGTGATGGTGTCTGACGACCCGATGAGTTTACATTTGCCGAAACCGCTGCCCAAACGACTCTGATACCGGCAACTGCTTTGGCCCATTAGCCTTCGTAAAATGGGCGTAGCACGCTATAAAAAACAACGCGATTATCACCCCTTGCCACAGCCTCCATCGCTACCAGAACGGGCGATCTTAAAAGTCCAAAATCCACGACACCTTGAAGTGACGTCCAGGCTGTGTGTAAGCATCGGCTTGCACGACTGCGTTTGAGGCTGTCAAGCCCTGGACGTCTGACCACAGCCAGTACTTGCGGTCCGTCAGGTTCTG
The DNA here is from genome assembly GCA_025351745.1 of Rhodoferax sp. GTDB lineage: Bacteria > Pseudomonadota > Gammaproteobacteria > Burkholderiales > Burkholderiaceae_C > Allorhodoferax. Next base: position 22,291 of record JANXVI010000128.1, on the reverse strand, counting down.
CACGCTAGCATTGAGCCGCATGTCCCGCCGGATACGCCACTGCCCTGAAAGGTCCACGGTCTGCACCGCCGGTACGCTGGAGAACTGACTACTGCCGACCTTGACACCCGCAACAGGGTCGATGTCTTGCGTGTTTTTGGCGGCGTGGAAGTGCGTATCCAGGCGCATGGTCCAGTCACCGGTTGCATAGTGCAAGCCCAGGCTCAGGGTGGCGGGGTCTACGGAGTTCAGCGGCCGGCCCGTGCCATCATCCTGGCCGCGGGACTGGCCATAGGCAAACGGGGCAGTCAGCCGACCGCCGGCCACGGTTCCAAAATATACATCACCTTTGAATTCAAAGCCCCAGATGGACGCATCGTCGATATTTTGAGTTTGGAAGATCAGGGGATCTGCCACGGTATTGCTGCCACCCAAGGGCTTCTTGTCAACGATCAGCTGGTTGAACTTGCTGGTGAATGCGGCCACGTCAAGGCTCACATCTCCCAAACGCAGGCGCGCCCCTAGCTCCAGATTTTTACTCGTTTCGGGAACCAGGCCGGGGTTGGCTAGCAGGCGTGCATTGACACCCGGCGACGGGTCGGTGAAGCCGTTGATCTGCGCTGCATTGGGGGCACGGAATCCACTGGCGTAGTTGCCATAGAGCGACCAGGACGGCGTCCACCGGTACAGGACACCCAGCTTGGGCGACACGTTGGTTCCAGCGACAGAAATGCCAGGAACCGTGGCCGGAGGCGCGTAGCCGTTTTGATTGACCACGTCCACCGCGAAGCTTTCCCAGCGAAGGCCGGGCGTCACACTCCATTGGTTGTTGCGCAACTCGGTTTGGACATAAAAACCCACGCTGGTGTCGATGGAGTCAGGAAAGTATTTCTTTGGCACATAGGGTGTGAGCGGTGCCGGATCAAATCCTCCAAACCAGTTGGACACCATGGTGCGGGAACAATCCACACCATAGGTGAGCTTATGGGACCATTCATCGGAAATCTGGAAGATCTTGATGGCCTGAACGCTGACTTGCCATGTGCGCTCATTGTAGTGCGTGTCGCGCAGCCGCACTCCCGCGTCGTTGCGTACGGTTCGGCCGTCGTCCTGGGCGTCGGCGTTTTGCATGCCCAGCACGGTTTCCAATTGGTCCGCCCAGGCTGTGTGCAGCCAGTAGCGTGCATCCCAGGTCAGGCGGTCACGTCGCTGGTTTTGCGCATCGGCCTCCGCACTCACCGATGCAGCCACCAGGGGCGCCTTGCTGCGGCTCGATAGCAAGTCGATGTCAAAACTCTTGGCCACATGTTCAGCCGTCAGCACGTGCTTCTGAAAGGCATCGGTGCGGTAGACCAACTTGGCCAGAAGCGATTCACCCTGCTGGGTCTGGGGGTTGGGTCGGGTACGGTCGACGTTGGCTGCGTCATTGCTTCCCATATTTTGAAGCTCGGCAGCGCGGCGCACGGAGCCAGTCAACATCCACTGCAGTTTTTCGCTGTCGCGCCCGGCTACCGTTGCTGCGAGCGCGCGACCATCGTCGGCCCCGCTCCAACTGGCCGCCAGGCGACCACCCGCCGCGTGTGCGTCGACACCGCTGGCGGCCAAAAACTCGTTGGGCTCGTAGGTTATGAGGTTGACCAAACCAGCCAGCGCGGAAGACCCATACAGCACGGAGCTCGGGCCCCGCACGACTTCGACGCGCTTGAGCAGTTCCAGTGACACAGTGTCTCGACCAAACGCATTATTGCCATTGATATAGCTGCTCGGCAGACGCACGCCATCGATCAGCATGAGCACGCGGTTGCTACCCAACCCGCGGATATTGAAGCCGGCGTTGCCATCACGCCCGGTCGGATTTCCGGCACCCGTAACGGTGAACCGTGCAGGCGCGTGCTTGACCGAAACATTGGGCATGTCCGTGACCAGATCCTTGATGTCACCAATCTGCCGGTTCTCCAGTTCCCTTGCTCCCAGGACTTCCATGGACAACGGTACATCGGCGCGCGACTGTTCGCTGCGCGCACCACTCACTACAACATCCGGCAATGCCACCGGCGCATCGGTGGTCTGCGCCATGGCAGCTGTGGCAGCGGCGCCCAGTCCCCACGCCACGATCAAGGCCAGTTTGTTTTGACTGGGGTCACGGCAGGCTGATGGTGTGTTCTTGATGTGCATCATTTTTCTCTGAAACTTCGGCGCGATTATTCTTGATAAGCCGTGCGGTGTTCGAGCATTCGGACTAGTCCTTGATCTAAGTTAATGATTTCCCGTTTGATATGAACCACCATCCACCGGTACGCTGAATGGCAACGCTCTGGCCCGCAGCGGACACTCTGTCAACGCATAGCTGTTGCCCCCGGGCCTGAGCAAACTAAAGGAATCACTTCGTGAAAACTCACAAGTTGTCTCGCATGACTGCGCTCGCGCTCTCGGCGCTGGTGTTGACCGCCATTGCACAGACCAAAAAGGACGTTACCCCCGGTGAAGTGAACTACCAGGCTGGCTCTTCGCCGTTGGTGAGCGAGCCCATGGTCCAAAGCACCAACCCCAAGGCGCCACCAATGACCCAGGCCGAATTTGATGTGGCCCGCAAGACCTACTTTGAACGCTGCGCGGGCTGCCACGGTGTGTTGCGCAAAGGTGCCACCGGCAAGCCCCTGACGCCTGACCTGACGGTGGCCAAGGGTACGGACTACCTTAAAATTTTCATTGCCTACGGTTCGCCTGCTGGCATGCCCAACTGGCAGACCTCCGGTGAGATGACAGAAGCCCAAGTGGACCTGATGGCGCGCTACATCCAGCATGAGCCGCCACAACCGCCAGAGTGGGGGATGGCCGACATGAAAGGTACCTGGAAGGTCACGGTAGCCCCCAAGGACCGCCCCACCAAGAAGATGAACAACTACAACATTGCCAACATTTTCTCCACGACCCTGCGCGATACCGGAGAGGTCGCATTGATTGACGGCGATACCAAGCAGATCATCAACATCGTCAAGACCGGATATGCCGTGCACATCTCGCGCACGTCAGCATCGGGGCGCTACTTGTTTGTGATTGGCCGCGATGGCCGCGTCAACATGATTGACTTGTGGATGCCAAAGCCTGACAACGTGGCGGAGGTACGCATTGGTCTGGAGGCCCGGTCGGTAGAAACCTCCAAGTACAAAGGCAAGGAAGGCGACTTTACCGATAAGCTGGTCATTGCTGGTGCCTACTGGCCCCCCCAATTTGTGATCATGCAGGGCGACACATTGGAGCCACTCAAGATTGTGTCGACGCGCGGCATGACCGTAGACAAGCAGGAATACCATCCAGAGCCGCGCGTGGCATCCATCGTGGCGTCGCACTTCAAGCCGGAGTTCATTGTCAATGTGAAAGAAACTGGCAAGACCCTGATGGTGGACTACAAGGACATCCATGCGCTTAAAGTAACCGAGCTAGAGGCTGCGCGCTTTTTGCATGACGGTGGCTGGGACTCCACCCAACGCTACTTCATGGTTGCGGCCAACAACAGCAACAAGATTGGTGTGATCGACGCCAAAGAAGACAAAGTTGCAGCGATTGTGGAAGTGGGCAAGACACCCCATCCGGGGCGGGGCGCCAACTTCATCCATCCAAAGTTTGGTCCGGTGTGGGCGACGGGCCATCTGGGTGATGAAACCATCTCTCTGATAGGAACCGACCCCATCAAGCATAAGGCGCAGGCCTTTAAAGTGGTGGAGGTATTAAAGGGTCAGGGCGGTGGCGCACTTTTTATCAAGAGCCACCCCAAGTCCCGGCATCTGTATTCGGACACGCCATTGAACCCGGATCCCAAGCTGTCGCAGTCGGTGGCCGTGTTTGACATCGACCATCTGGAGAAGGGCTATCAAGTGCTGCCCATCGCAGAGTGGGCCGGACTGGTCGCCGACGGCGGCGCACAACGTGTGGTGCAACCGGAGTACAACAAAGCGGGAGACGAAGTGTGGTTTGCCGTGTGGTCAGCCAAGAACAAACAGTCTGCATTGGTGATCGTTGATGACAAGACCCTAAAACTTAAGGCGGTTATCAAAGACCCTCGCATCATCACACCGACGGGTCACTTCAACGTGTTCAATACGCAAAACGACGTGTACTGAGCAACGGGTGGGCAATCTTGCGAGGTCCTCCGGGGCCTCGTGGTTTAACTGGAGAAACACGTGAAATCATTTTGGATAGCAGCTACTGCCTTGGTAGCAATGGGAGCGCAAGCCAGTCCAGTGGATGAGGCCATGACGAAAGCCGGGTGCATGGCGTGCCACGCCATGGACAAAAAAGTGCTCGGACCATCATTCAAGGACGTCGCGGCGAAGTACAAAGGCCAGGACGTCGCGGCCAAGTTGATGGAAAAAGTACGCAAGGGTGGCTCCGGTGTGTTCGGGCCCATTCCCATGGCGCCTAATCCCCCTGAAAAAATCAACGACGCCGATTTGAAAGCTGCGGTTGAGTTGATTCTGAAGTCCTGAGTATCCTAAGCAGCCGCTCAACCCAACCGACCTGCATGGGTGGTTGCTTGGTCTTGTGCATCGCTGCTGGCACGGCGCTTGCCGCTGTGACGCCGTTAGAGGTGTGCCATGGGCTCGGCAGCCAGACTGTCGCCTTCTCGCCCGATGGCGAGTGGATAGTCATGGCCGACGTTGCGGAGGGCTCCTTGGCTGTGCTGGATGGTCGGCTTCAACCCGTTCTGCGTTTTTCCGCGTCGACCCGGGATGGTCGGCAAACCGCCCACGCCTTGACGGTGCACGTTGCGCCACCGCGTTCGAGCTTTGTTGTCATGCTGGCCGATATCGGGGAACTGTGGGAGGTCTCCTATAACCCACAAGCAGAACCTCTGTTTGAGGGGTTGGTGCACGACTACCGAATGGGTGAGGGGTTGGCGACTCCAGGATTTATGGGGGTGCGGCGTACGCAACTTCCGTCAGTACCTTTGCCACCGACGCCGTTCTACTTCTCGGCGGACTACCGCCACCTGGTGTACGTGCAGCAGGAGCCTGGTGGCGTCCTGAGCCATGCTGTAGTGGTGAATCTGGATGTGCGGCGCGCAATTGCAGACGTGCCTCTTGCGGCTTTGCAGCCAGCGCAGTCCGCTTTGACCCTGGCATGGGGTAGCAGCACGCTCACGGCATATCCAGCGGGCGCGTACGCAACGGATGGTCAGGTTGCGCGCGTGGCCGCACGCTACTGCAAACCGTAGCGCTGCAAACGTCGCGCATCGATGATACGGATGTCGCGCTTGTCAATCTCGATCAGTCCCTGGGCTTCGAGTTCACGCATGACCTTGGAGAAATACTCGGGCGTCAGGGAAAGACGCGATGCAATCACCGCCTTGCTAACTGGCAGGGCAACAGTGAAGACCGCATCGGCAGACGCATCATCGGGTTGATGCTCCCGCAACAGGTAACCGATCACCCGCTGCATGCCGCTGTGCAGGGCCCCGGACTCGATGTCATGGACCAAGCCGTGCAGGCGGCGCGAGATGCCCGCCAGCATCCGCAATGAAAAGCGAGGATCGCACTCAATCTCGCCCAGCACACTGCGTTTGCTCACTGTCAGCAGCAGGGTATTGGTCAAGGCCTGGGCGTTCAAGATGTAGGGTTTGTCACCAAACATGAGGGCCTCTGCAAAGCTATGGGTGGGGCCGACAAGATCGATCACTTTTTCGTACCCTGCTTGCGAAATCGCAAATAGCTTTACTTGGCCTGTAACAACCACATGAAACTCCTCGCAGGGTTCGCCATAACGAAAGATGGTGTCGCCGCGCGACAACCGGCGCACCATGCAGCCTTGCGCCATCCGTCGCAATTCGTCCGCCGACAAATCACTGAACAGGGGCAGCGCCGCCAAGAAGCGCGGTATGTTGAAGTCGTTGGCCTCCATGGGGTCCTTCTTTGAGCGCCGTGTTGGGTGGATCGCCGATTGTAAGTAGCGGCAATTGTTGGACTTTCGTCTAAATTCTTGACCTAGCGCAAGGAACTGAAAGTGAACCGGAGCTACGCTCGTTGTAGATCACTACTACAACCTGATCGTCCACCAAGAACTTCAAGGAACCAACATGTCTGAGTCCCACGCAGCCAACGACACCAATGAACCCGTACCGCTGATGCAGGCACTGTTGGACAACCCATTCATTCTGCTCTTTCTGGGGGTCATGATTCCCATGGTGGTCTATACCCTTTGGGGGGTGATCGACATCCTGACTGTCCCGCTAGCGAAGTAGTTTGCGTAGCACCTCATTCCAATAACAAGGAGAAAAACCCATGAGCGCAATCTTGCCGCCCGCAGAGCGACTGTGGTGGAAGCATCCACTGGACCGCGTTGAAGGAACCTGGATTTTCATTTCACTGATATGGTGTTTGATCATGTTCGCCATGATGGTGGGCTGGCACATCTACGGCAAACAGAATTTGTCGACGGAGACCTACAAGACCACACCCGAATTGTTCTCAAAAAAGGCCCAGGCCATGGTGGATAAGTACACCGTGCGCACAGAGACTGCTGAGAACATCCCCGTTGTTGCACCTCCCGAAGGCAGCGATGTCTACCTGACCGCACGCCTGTGGAACTTCTGGCCCATTCTGGAACTGGAAAAAGACAAGACCTACCGACTGCACCTGACTTCCATGGACTACAACCATGGCTTTTCGCTGCAACCGGCCAACATCAATATTCAGATCGTCCCGGGCTACGAACACGTCGTGAAGATCACGCCCAACAAGGCTGGCACGTATTCGGTCGTTTGCAATGAGTTCTGCGGTATCAACCATCACACGATGGTGAGCCGTATCTATGTGAAGTGAGGTGGCGCAAATGACTACAGCAACTTACCGCACCTGCCCGCGTTCCGGGCTGCAATTTGAATCTCATGCTGAAAAGCTGATGATTGTCAACGCCGTGACGGCCGTCGTCGCCCTGCTCGTAGGCGGTATCCTGGCCATCGGTGTCGTCCTGACGCGCTGGCCTTCGGTCCACTGGCTTGCCGCCGATACCTTCTACATGGTGTTGACGGCACATGGAATCGACATGCTGATCTTCTGGATGATATTTTTTGAAATGGCCGTCCTGTATTTTTGCTCATCTACTCTGTTACGGTGTCGACTTGCGACGCCGAAGTTGGCGTGGGTCGCCTTTGTGCTGATGTTGGTTGGCGCCGTGACCAACAACGTGGCAGTGTTCCAGGGTAGCTCCAGCGTCATGATGACGTCGTATGTGCCGATGATGGCCGCTCCCGCGTTTTACCTGGGTCTGATTCTTTTCGCCGTTGGCGCTTTGGTAGGCTGCTTTGTGTTCTTCGGAACATTGGTGGTCGCCAAGCGTGACAAGACCTACCAGGGTTCCGTGCCCTTGGTAACGTTTGGTGCCATCACGGCGGCCATCATTGCCGTCTTCACCATTGCTTCCGGTGCCATCATCCTGATCCCCACCTTTCTGATGTCTGTCGGTATCGTCAAGGAGGTCGATCCTCTGGTGTACCGCACCATCTGGTGGGCTTTCGGTCACTCTTCGCAGCAGATCAATGTCGCTGCACACATTTCCATTTGGTATGCGGTTGCAGCTATCGCCTTCGGTGCGAAGCCCATGTCCGAACGGGTTAGCCGTGGTGCCTTCTTGCTATACATTTTGTTTTTGCAACTGGCGAGTGCGCACCACTTGCTTGCCGACCCCGGTGTGAGCACGGCATGGAAAGTGGTCAACACAAGCTACTTTATGTACTTTGCCGTGTTGGCGTCCATGATCCACGGCTTGACCATTCCTGGAGCCATTGAAGTGGCACAGCGGGCAAAAGGCTACAACAATGGTTTGTTCGAGTGGCTGCGCAAGGCACCCTGGGGGAACCCTGTGTTCTCGGGCATGTTCATATCCCTGATTGGGTTCGGTTTTCTGGGTGGCATCTCCGGCGTGATGATGGGCACCGAACAGCTCAACATGATTATTCACAACACCATTTATGTACCGGGGCACTTCCACGCCACCGTAGTGGTGGGCACCACGCTGTCCTTCATGGCATTGACCTACTTCCTGATTCCCGTGCTGTTCAAGCGCGAGATGATTAACCCCGGTTTAGCCAAGATCCAGCCCTACCTGTTTGGTCTGTCGATGTACTTTTTCTGTCTGGTGATGATGGGTGCTGGCACGCTGGGTGTATCCCGCCGGCACTGGGACATGAGCTTCAGCGGTGCAGCCATGGCCTATGAGTGGCCCGGTGCTGCCTACTTGCTGATGGGCTTGGTGGGTATTGGCGGGATCGCCGCCATCACCGGAGGGGCCCTGTACATCTACATCACCGTTGGCTCATTGCTGTGGGGTAAAAAGCTTGAAGGCGGCAAGACCAGTGCCAACTTCACACCGATTCCGCCGACTGCGCCCACGGCCGTGGCCCAGTCCTACGGCTCGGCCGGCTTTGCGGCGCCAGGAACCTTTGTGCTGGCGATGGTCTTCCTGGTGTCGTTTGTGCTGTACTACTTCATCAACTGGAAGTACCTGTCGCAGGTCTGGGGTCTGAGCTAGCCCCACCCCGAAAGCATGAGCATGACCCGCACCATCCTGGGACTCTTCAAGCTGCGCATCGGCTTCATGATCATGCTTACCGCGCTGGTGGGCCTGATAGTGACACCGGGTACGGCGGCGTTGGGCTGGCAGCAGGTCGTGGCGCTAGGCGCATCGGTATTCATCGCATCGGCCAGTGCCGGCGCCTTTAACCAGTACTACGAGCGTGGCAGCGACCATCTGATGGCCCGCACGCGCAACCGTGCTTTTGTTACCGGGGCGCTGCCCGAGTCGCCTGCCTGGTGGGTGCTAATGGCAGCCATGCTGCTGATGGCCGTTGCGTTGACCACCTGGATGCTCAATGCGGTGTCCGCCGTGTTTGTGTTTTTGGGTGCGTTTTTCTATGCTGTGGTCTACACCGTGTGGCTCAAGCGACGCAGTTGGCTCAACATCGTGGTGGGCGGGCTGGCTGGCAGCTTTGCCGTGTTGGCCGGTGGTGCTGCGGTAAACCCAGCCATCGGGCCACTACCCTTATTGCTAGCAGCGGTGCTTTTTTTGTGGACCCCACCCCACTTCTGGAGTCTGGCCATCGCCAACGAAGCCGAATATGCAGCAGCTGGTGTGCCGATGTTGCCGGTGGTAGTGGGTGTACCCCGGGCGGCCCGCACCGTACTGTGGAGCACTGTCGCTCTAGCGCTGACCGCTCTGTTGCCGTTGGCATTTGGCGCCGGTGCCATTTACGGCGTAGGCGCAGCGGCGGGCGGTGGGTACTTTGTCTTTAAGGCTTGGCAGTTGGCCCGTGCGCCATCACGCAAGACGGCTATGGGCTCGTTCTTTGCTTCGCTTGTCCAACTCAGTGTGTTGCTGGTCGCATCCATTCTGGACAGCCTGGTTCGCTGATTTGGCTACGCTGGGGTTCGCCATGGCCAGAGGTAGAGTGACAACACGATGCAGCGCCAAGGCGGACTGCCGGGTAAGTAGCTATCACAAACTGCTCGCTGCAGTAGTGGGCAACTTGCTTCTCGGACTGGCCTTCGCGGCAGATACCTTGCCGGGGTCAGATGCAGCGCTATCACTCGGGCTGGACCAGACTGCGGCCTTGCGCCAGAGCCAATCGGTCATTGGAAAGACCGTAGACGACTTCACGCTGCTGGACCGCGACGGGCGCGCAGTTCGACTGTCCCAATTTCGTGGCAAACCGCTGTTGGTCAGCTTCATCTACACCGGGTGTTTTCAGGCGTGCCCATTGACGACTCGCTCGCTGCAGACGGCCATTGACGCGTCGCGTGGCGTGTTGGGGTGGAATCAGTTCAACGTTGTCAGCATAGGTTTCAACCAGCCCGCCGACTCGCCGCAATCCCTCAAAGCCTTTGCCCGGCAATACCGGATAGACGCGCCCAACTGGGAATTTCTGAGCCCGGATGCAGCCATCGTGGAATCACTCACCCGGCAATTCGGCTTCAGCTTTGTGGCGACGCCAGCGGGTTTTGACCATATCCTGCAGGCGACCTTGCTGGATGCCCAGGGGCGTGTTTACCGGCAGATTTATGGCGACCAGTTGACGGCCGAATCGGTGGCGGAGCCCGTCAAACAATTACTCGACAACGCCCCCATTGAAGAGAACGTGCAAATGCAAGACCTTATCGACCGGGTCCGCATCCTGTGCACCGTCTACAACCCCAAGACCGGCCTGTACGAAGTCAAGTACGGGTTGCTCATCGAAGTGGCAGGCGGTATTACCTTCCTGCTCACGGTGCTGTGGTTCTTCCTGGCCGAATGGCTGGCACAACGTCGTGCCGCACGCCGCCGGTGAGAACGCTGCCCCAACCACGGAAGTTCGTCACGTGCTAAGACTCCTGCAGTCCTTCGGGCAATCCCTCTTTTTAAGCGTTGAGAAGGTTTTCAATGCGATCTTCGGCGACCGCCTTAACCCGTTCTATTACTTGGGCGCCATCAGCTATTTTTTTCTTTGGCTTGTGATTGGCACAGGCTTGTACCTGTATGCATTTTTTGAAACTGGAGTCTCTGGTGCGTTCGATTCAGTCCAAGCCCTGACGCATGGCCAATGGTGGATGGGCGGTGTGCTGCGCAGTGTGCACCGCTATGCCTCGGATGGCCTGGTTCTGACCATGCTGCTGCACATGGCCCGGCATTTCACCTTTGACCACTACCGTGGTTTCCGTTGGTTTTCGTGGGTTTCTGGTGTGGTGCTGCTGTGGCTCACCTTTGCCAGCGGCATCAATGGCTATATGCTGCCATGGGACCGCCTGGCGCAGCTGGTGGTCACCAGCACCACGGAATGGCTAGATGTGCTGCCCGTCGTTGGCGGGGCCATGACCCGCAATTTCATCTCCAATGCCAACGTGAGCGATCGGCTATTTTCGCTGCTGGCCTTCATGCATATCGGCTTGCCACTGACCGTAATGGCGGTGCTTTGGATTCACACCCAGCGTGTGCCCGGCGCCAAAACCATGCCGCCGCGCCCACTGGCCGTTGGTATGGTTGCCACCTTGGTCATGTTGGCACTCATTAAACCGGCGGTCAGCCAGGGCCGGGTGGATATGGCCAGCCTGCCCGCGATGGTGCATTTTGACTGGTTCTATTTGCCGATGTACCCCTTGCTGGACCTCTGTGGCCCACTACAAACCTGGGCGTTGTTGTTGGGAGGCAGTGGGTTGCTGATCCTGTTGCCATGGTTACCTCCGCGTTGGCATGGCGCGACGCGCGCCTGGACTGTGGCGGTGCACCCAGACGAGCGCATTCTGGACGTGCGCCCGGGCGAGACTCTGCTGGACGCCGGCCTACGCGAAGGCCTGCCCATGCCCTTTGAATGCCGCAACGGGGGGTGTGGCATGTGCAAGGCCACACTGATCCACGGTGAGGTGCGTCTGCAGCCCTACCAGGAAACTGCGCTGACCGCCACTGACCGCGCAGCCGGCCAGACACTGCTGTGCTGCGCCGAACCCCTGACGGACGTGGAGATTGCATACGTCGCTACGCTGAATCCGAAGGCCTTGCCCGTGCAGCAGCGCGTGGCACGGGTCACCGCACTCGAACCCCTGTCCTATGACGTGATGAAGCTTAGTTTGCGTTTAGAAAGCGGCGGCGTCTTGCCCTTTCATGCCGGGCAATACATCAACGTGGTGCTCGACGATGGGGAGAGGCGGAGCTTTTCGTTTGCCGCAGCCCCGGATGCGGGTGATGCGATTGAACTACAGATCCGCCTGGTGCCGGGGGGCCGTTTCACCACCCAGGTTTTTGAGCATATGAAGGTCGGTGACCCACTGCGTTTTGAAGGTCCGCTGGGCACCTTTACATTGCGCGAGGACAGTTTCAAACCGATCATTTTTGTGGCGGGCGCGACCGGTTTTGCGCCGGTCAAGAGCATGGTGGAGCACGCCTTTCATACGGGCATGCACCGGCCCATGATTCTGTATTGGGGGGCGCGCGCCAAACGTGATCTGTACATGAACACCCTGGCGGAGCAGTGGGCACTCGAACACAGCAACTTCACCTACATTCCAGTTCTGTCCAACCCCGATCCGGACGACGCCTGGAGCGGACGGACTGGTCTGGTGCATGAAGCCATTCTTGCCGACTACCCCGATCTCTCCAGCCACCAGGTTTACGCCTGCGGGTCCGTACAAATGGTGCAAGCAGCCCGACCGGCTTTCGTCAACCACGGCATTTCCAGCGACGATTGTTTTTCGGATGCTTTCCACTTGGCACCGCAAAAACCGCTGAACAGCCCAGGCGCTGACCTGGTGAAACTTGGAGGCGCCGATGTCTGATCCGATTCACGCAGGTCCCGCACCTGCGCCATGGCCCAAGGCCGTCCGGTACGCACTGCAAGTGCTGGCCTACGGTGCGTTTGCGTTGTTTTTGGGCTACTTCTCCACAGCACCGAGCTACCGCCTGCGGGCGGATGACGAAGCCGTAGTGAAGTTGTCGTTCAGCCATTCGGCCCAACTGGTACAGGCCTGCCGCGAGCGCAGCGCGATCGAATTGGCCAAACTGGCGCCCAATATGCGAACCAAGATGGACTGCCCGCGTGAGCGTGCCGCCGTGGTGGTGGAACTGGATATGGACAGCAAGGCGCTGTACCGCATCAGCACCCAACCGACCGGTTTGCACAAAGACGGTGCCGCCACCGTGTACCGGCGTTTGGCCATACCTGCGGGGCACCACCGGTTTGATGCGCGACTGGCTGATGGCGCTGATGGCGCATTCGCTTTCACACGCGACATCGAACTGGAACTCAAACCGGGCCAGGTCATCATCGTGGACTTTCTGACCAGTGAAGGTGGATTTGTCTTTACCCAGGGCTGAATCCGCGCGCGACGAAGCTGCCCCATGACCACGCTGATCCGGATATTCCGCCAGGGGGACGAAGCCCTGACAGGCTGCTTCGACCGCGCCTTCGCACCAGCCCACAATCCCTGGCGGCATCTGGGTTCGTTGGCGTTTTTGTGCTTGGTAATATTGGTAGTCAGCGGCATCATTTCGTATGCGTTGTACGACACCAGTGTCGGCGGTGCCTATGCGTCGGGCCGGCGATTGCAGGAAGATCCTTGGCTGCTTGGCCGCCTGTTGCGCGGTTTGCATCGCTATGCAGCCGACGGCTTCATGGTCCTCACGCTGCTGCATCTGGTGCGCGAGGCAGCGCGCGGCCACTTCACGGGCGTGCGCTGGTTTTCGTGGATCTCCGGCATTCCCCTGTTGTGGTTGCTGTGGGTTGCAGGTCTCACAGGTTTCTGGCTATTGTGGGACGCGCGCGCGCTGTACAGCGTGACAGCCACGGCGGAATGGTTGCAGGCCGTGCCCGTCTTTTCCGATCAACTGGTGCGCAACTTTTTGACCGCATCGGCCCTGAATGACCGATTCTTCTCGCTAGTGGTGTTCATCCACATTGGCGTCCCCTTGTTCTTGTTGGCGGGCGTGTGGGTGCATGTACAGCGGCTGGCCCACGTGCGCATATGGCCGCCCCGTGCGCTCGCGACCACCAGCCTGGCCATGCTCGCCCTGTTGTCCTTGCTGGTGCCGGCCCAGAGTCTGGGCCCCGCCGCTACCGGCCAGGTTGCCGCCACGCTGTCTCTGGACTGGTTCTATCTGGCGCTGCACCCACTGGTTGACGGTACATCGGCTATGGCGGTGTGGGCGCTGGCCACGGTGACCACGATGTTGTTGCTGGCCATGCCTTGGTTACCCATTCGGCCCTTGCAAGTTCACGCCAGCGTCCCTGTTGCATCGGCGCAGGTGGACCTGGCCAACTGCAACGGCTGCTCCCGCTGCGCCACCGATTGCCCGTTTGGCGCAGTCACCATGGTGCCGCGAACCGATTCGCTGAACCACAACCTCCAGGCTTTTGTCATTACCGATTTGTGCGCTGCTTGTGGTATCTGTGTCGGCTCCTGCCCTTCGTCCACGCCTTTTCGCCGCATCGAAGATATCGTCTCCGGGATAGAACTGCCCGCGTTATCCATCGCCCACTTGCGCCAGGAGCTGCAACGCAGTGTGTCGGCGCTCAGTGGGCCGGACCAACTGGTTCTCTTTACCTGTCGCCAGGCGGCCGACTGGCAAAGCCTGGCGGATGCGTCGACCGCCGTTATTCCGCTGGAGTGCGCGGCCATGCTGCCGCCGTCGTTTATCGAATACGCCGTCCGACTGGGGGCGCAGGGTGTCGTCATCACTGGCTGCCGGGAGGCGGATTGTGAGTTTCGTCTAGGTGACCGCTGGCTGCAGGAACGCCTCGCCGGCCAACGCGAGCCGCGCCTGCGCGCGGCTGCGCCGCGTGAGCGAATTGCCGTGGTGTGGGCAGGCATGCAGCGCGGTGCGGTAGTGGCCCAATTGAAGGCCTTGCGCGACGCCATTTCACCGACAATGAAGGCTTCCCATCCACCCCATAGCCCTTTGCATGATGACTGATCTGGAAAGCGTGCAGTTTGCGCATTCAACGACGCAATGGACCTATGACCTGGCCGTTCCGTCCGACTCGCGGCGAAGGCTGGCCTTGGCCTGGTTAGCACTGGGCATGGTATCCCTGCTAGCCTCGGGCCTCTTCTCGATTTTGCTGGTGCTGTCACGCACGCCCCAATTGCAAACCCTGTTTCCGGTGGCTGATTTTTTTAGGGTGGCGTTGGTGGTGCATGTGGACCTCTCGGTGCTGGTCTGGTTTCTGGCCTTTGGCGGCGCGCTGTGGTCCCTGAACGGCACGCACCGCTACCCTCAATTGGCGTGGTTTGCCATCGCCATGGCGGCCGCGGGAACCCTGATCATGTGCATCGCGCCTTTTGCACAGAGCGCCATCCCTATCATGTCCAACTACATTCCGGTTCTCGATAGTCCGGTGTTCCTCGGTGGGCTGGTGTTGTTTGGGGCTGGTATTGCCACGCTGTGTGTGCGCTCCATGCTCTCGGTAACGCCGGTGGGTCCCTCCATCAGTGGCGACGGAGCCCTGCGTTTTGGTTTGAATGCCGCCATGGTGGCAAGTGCCGTAGCCGCCATTGCGTTTGGCTGGTCTTGGTCCGCCCTGTCCCCGCAACTCGACCCACGCATCTACTACGAAGTGCTGTTCTGGGGCGGAGGCCACGTGCTGCAGTTTGCATACACCCTGCTGATGCTGGTGTGCTGGATCTGGTTGGCGTGGGCTGTGGGTGCAAAGCTTCCGCTGTCACCACGCATTGTGACTCTGCTGTTTGCCGTCGCCCTGCTCAGTGTGTTCGTTACCCCGATTACCTATTTAGCTTATGACGTCAGTTCTGTAGAGCATCACAGCGCGCAAACCCTGCTGATGCGTTTCGGAGGCGGACTGGTCATTCCACCGATAGCGGTGGCAGTCGTGTGGTCCCTGTGGGCAGTCCGGGTGGTCGCGCCCACCCTGTTGCCACTGAGAAATAGCCTGATTGCTTCCTTGGTGCTTTTCTCGGCAGGCGGCATCATCGGATTTTTGATCAGCGGCAGCAATGTGCGTATTCCGGCCCACTACCACGGCTGCATCGTGGGGGTGACTCTGGCGATGATGGGCGTGGCCTACCACTTGCTGGCGCGCCTGGGGTTCAGGGCACCGCAGTCCCGCGCTGCAGCGTGGCAGCCCGTCGTATTTGGGGTCGGCCAATTGCTGCACATTGCAGGTCTGGTGTGGTCGGGTGGGTATGGCGTGCAACGCAAGGTGGGAGGTTCCGATCAGGTGTTGCGCACCACGCAAGAATTTCTGGGCATGGGCCTGATGGGTCTGGGCGGTCTGGTTGCCATCGTAGGGGGCATCATGTTTGTGGTTATCGTCATCGGCGGTGTGTGCCACTCGACACACACCGACGTACAAAATCGGATCGCTTGACCCTGCCATGCAAGACATGCCCACCCTAACTACGGTGCCAACCATGCCAGAAGCTGCGCGCCGTGGCGCCCCCTCCTTGATCGTACTTGGAACCGCCGGTGCCGCGCTGGCACTGGTGATTTTGGGCGCAAGCGTGCTGCTGCGCCTGACCACCCAATGGGATAGCAGTGGCGTTGCCGTCTCGACGCTGGTCCCCGCCATCGAGCGCGCAGTGCGTCTGACCCACCGCCTGACAGCCTCTGGCGTCGGGCTATTGGCGATCGTAGTCTCGGTGCTGGTCTGGCTGCGCCGAAGGGCCCCCGGGTCATTTTGGATGCCAACCGCCTGGATGGTGGGAGCGACAGTGTTGTTGGCCGCCATCGGACCGCTCACACCCGGCTACCGCTATGCCAGCGTAACCGTGGCCAATGTGGTGGCCGGAACGATATTGCTGATGTCCTGTTGGTGGCTGCGTGAGGCTGCAGCGCTGGGCGCCGGGACCGCCACAGCCCGTCACCCGTGGCTGACGGCGGGGGTGCTCGCCTTTCTGGCACATATCGGCAGTGGTGCGGCCGCAAGCGCGTGGGAGATGCGATGACTGCACTGGGTTGCGTACTTGCACATTGTGTCGGCCATCGTGTTGCTTTTTGCTGTGGGTGAAGTGCTGTGGGAGCGCAACGGCGATCGCCCTTTGAGCCGACTGGCCACCGCCATGACGGTTTTGCTGTTCGCGCAAATGGCCCTGGGCGTGATGCTGATGTGGCTCGGCCGTCAACCCATTTGGCTGGGAGTGGTCCATGCCCTGATGTCGCAGGTATTGGCCACAGGGCTGGTCTCCGTAGTGTTGCGCCGGGGCGAAGCGGCGGCGTAGGTCTGGCCAATAGAGCCAGGCCAGCATCGGTCCAACACCGGCGCGGCGACGGCGGTGGCCAAGTCCTGCAAAGTCTGGTGATGTTGTAGAAGTAGCAGCTTCTAGCCCTCGTGGAATAAGGATATGTAGCTATTAAATATGTAGCGACTATGTCTTTTGATTCAGCGAATGCTGGGGCTTTGCCATGGCACCGTTGTCACGCCTGTCTGACCTGCGCCGCGACCCTCATGGCCGCAAACTCGGCCGCAATGAAGCGCTGCACCGCCGCCACCGGCGAGAGTTCTGCCGCACGTTTGTGGCACACCATGTACAGATGGGCAATGGCGCGGGGGCCAAAGTCCAGCGGCAGGGCTTGCAGCGCGCCATATTGCGTGTTGCGGTGTCGCACGTCTGGCAGCAGCATCACGCCTACCCCTGCACGGCAGGCGGCGAATTGCACGTTGTAGTCGTCGGACGTGAATGCGGGCCTGAAATTGGGTATCAGTGCGCGCAACTCCTGGTTGACTTGCACATCGTCGTACGGCGCGGCCCAGGCAATCCAGTCCAGCTCTTGGGCGGTGTAGTGCGCCGGCAGACCTTGCACATAGCGTGCGCTGGCATAGGCCCGAACGGGCGCAGTGACATGGTCCAGGCACAGCAGGTCGGGGTCTTGCGGTGCCATGGAGCGCAAGGACAGGTCAGCCTCGCCCCGGCTCAGGTTGAGCAGGCGCACACCCGAGAGCAGCTCGATCTGTAGGCCCGGATGTGCTTGGCGGATGTCTGCCACCAGGGGTGCTACCAGGTCATAGGCCACTGCCGGTGGCGCAGCTATACGCACCTTTCCCTGCATGCCCTTGCCCTGCTGGGTGCTTGCCTCGGCGGCCCACTCTGCCATGTGCTGAGCCGAGGGTAGCAGGCGCTGGCCCAGTGGCGTCAGGCGCACCCCGTGGCTGGCGCGTACAAACAGTGGCTCCCCGAGTGAGACCTCCATGTCGGCTATGCGCCGGCTCAACGTGGCCTGCCCCAGTTTGAGTAGGCGCGCAGCTGCGCTGAAGCTGCCTTGTTCCGCAACCGTGAGAAAGAGACGCAAATCGTCCCAGGACGTGTTCATAAGGTTCTATCCATCAATGGATGGGTTCATCCAAATTTAGGCTATTTTCATTTGGATATGAATTGTCAACAATAGCGCCTTTGCATTCACGTGGGGCGAACGATGGGTCTATTTAGAACAAAGTATCTGGCGGCTGCGGCGGTATCGCTGGTGGCCCTATCGGCATGTACGCCGACAACCCACCTGATGCAGCCTTCGCAGATGGGCAAGAATGTGAGCGATGCCGCCATGGAGCAGCAGTTGCAAATACCGGGGCCCGTGGTGTTGGAGACGGTTACCAGTGCAAGCTGGGCGGTGCCGCTGGCTGGGCTGGTGAACCTCAAAGACCCGCAAGCCGCCGGTCTGAAGGACCATGAGGAACCTATATCGGTCTACGCCCATGTGCTGCGACACCCGGTGCATGGCAACTTTTTGGTGGACACGGGGGTGTCGGCCAAAATTTTGCAAAGCCCCGCCGAATACGGTCTTAACTGGCTGCTGCAAAGAGGCATGAAGTTCGAGCGTATGCAGATCAAAAAGCCTACCGCGCAGATCGTGGCGGAGCTGAACGGGCCGCTGGCAGGGGTGTTCTTGACCCACCTGCACATCGACCATGTATCGGGCATACCCGACATTGCCCCCAACGTGCCGCTGTATATAGGCACCAGGGAATCAACGGCTTCATATGTCTTGTATGCGGCCACGCAGGGCGCCACCGATGCGATTTTGGCGGGCAAGGCACCGCTGCAGGAATTGCCCTTCGCCATGCGCCCTGAGCCGCTGGCCCCAGACGCGTTTGAAGCGGTGCTGGACATTTTTGGTGACGGGAGCGTCTTTGCCATCTACACCCCCGGCCACACCGCTGGCAGCACCGCCTACCTGGTGCGCAGTACACAGGGTGCCGTGCTGCTGACCGGCGACAACTCGCACACCCAGTGGGGTTGGGACCATGGTGTGGAGCCTGGCGACTACACCCAGGACCACACCCGCAACCGCGAGAACCTGCGCAAACTCAAGGCCTTGGTCGCGCGGCATCCGGGCATGCAGGTGCGGCTGGGGCACCAGTAGTTCCGCAAACCTCCTCCTTGGTCGTTGTTGGATCAGCGTCGTATACCCCTTTTTGGTATTTTTGAGTTTCCACAACGACTATTTGATATTTAAGGCCTCTAGCCCTCGTGGAATAAACCTTATGTGCTACTAAAAGCATAGCATCACTCCACTAGTGCAGCCGCCTTCACCTGCGCCCACACCGCCATGCCGGGCGCAAGCTGTAGCGCATCCACCGCCCGCGCGGTGATGCGGGCCAGGAGCACGCTAGCGCCGCATTCCATGCGCACCAGGGCTTGCGATGGGTGGGGGTCTTCTGTGATGGCCTGCACGGCGCAGGGCAGCAGGTTCTGGATGCTGGTTTGCTGCGGCGCTTGCGTGGCGATGCTGACATCGCGGGCCAGCACGCGCACCCGCACGCGGCGGCCCAGCGGCAGGCCGGTGTCGCGCAACCATAGGCTGCCACCGTCGAATGCCATGCGGGCCAACTGCCAGCGCGTGTCGCGCTCGGCCACCGTTGCATCCAGCAACGCACCGGCGTCGTCACCCAGCACGCGGCTGGCGTCAGTGGCCGCCAACACCTGCGACACGGGGCCACAGGCTGTGACCTTGCCCGCGTCCAACACTACCAGCGTATCGGCCAGGCGGGCGACCTCGTCGGACGAGTGGGTCACATACAACATGGGGATCTTCAGCTCGTCGCGCAGGCGCTCCAGCCACGGCAGAATGTCTTGTCTGCGCGCTTGGTCCAGCGATGCCAGAGGTTCGTCCAGCAGTAGCAGGCGCGGCTGCGTAGCCAGCGCGCGGGCAATGGCCACGCGCTGGCGCTCGCCGCCCGAAAGCTCGCCCGTGTTGCGGTCCAGCAAGTGGGCAATGCCCAGCAGGTCAATGGCGGCTTCCAGCGTCGCGGCCTGTGCCGGTGCGCGGGCGCGCTTTTGGCCAAACTGCAGGTTTTTGCGCACGCTCAGGTGTTCAAACAGGCTGGCCTCCTGGAACACGTAGCCCAGCGGGCGCTGCCAGGTGGGCAGATCGATATTGGCGGCGTCGTCTTGCCAGGTTTCACCGGCGATGGACACCAGCGCGCCCGGCGTGCGTTCCAGGCCCGCCACGCAGCGCAGCAGAGTGGTCTTGCCCGAGCCCGATGCGCCAAACACGGCTGTGATGCCAGTGCCCGGCAGGTCCAGGTCCACATCCAGCGAAAAGCTGGGCCGCGTCAGCTGCACGCGGATGCGGGTGGCGCTGGCATTGCAACCGTTCATGGCATGACCCGCGCAGTCTTGCGGCTCAGCAGGTTCAGCGCCAGCAGCACCACAAACGAGAACACCAGCATGCCGCCCGCCAGCCAGTGTGCTTGCGCATACTCCATCGCTTCCACATGGCCGTAGATTTGCGTAGACACCACGCGCGTCTTGCCGGGTATGCTTCCGCCTATCATCAGCACCACACCAAACTCGCCCACGGTGTGGGCAAAACTCAAAACGGCGGCGTTGAGGTATCCGGGTCGCGCCAGTGGCAGCGCCACACTCAAGAACGCGTCCAGCGGCTTGGCCCGCAGCGTGGCGGCCACCTCCATGGGGCGCTCGCCCATGGCTTCAAAGGCGTGTTGTATCGGCTGCACCGCAAAGGGCAGAGAGTAGACCAAAGAGCCCAGCAGGATACCCGCGAAACTGAACGACAGCGTGCCCCAACCCATGGCCTGGGTAAGCTGACCTAACGGCCCGTGCGGCCCCAACGCCACCAATAAATAGAAGCCCAGCACGGTAGGTGGCAACACCAAGGGCAGTGTCACCAGCGCACCCACCGGCCCGCGCCACCACGACCGTGAGCGTGCCAGCCACCAGGCCAGCGGGCTGGCAATGACCAGCAGCAACACCGTGGTGAGGCTGGCTAGCTCCAACGTCAGCAGGATGGCGTCGAGCGCTTCTTTGTCAAATATAGGGCTGGGCATATCCGCGGAGTTTGCCTCAGAACCACTCAGAGCCCGTAGCCGTACGACCGGATGACGGCTTTGACCTTGTCTGTGCGCAGATAGTCCAACAGCGCCGCTGCGGCCGGGTTGTCTTTGCCGCTCAGCAACAGTACGGCTTCTTGTTGTAGGGGCTGGTACAGGTCGGCGGGCACGATCCAGGCCGAGCCTTCTTTGACACGCCCTTCGGCAAACACCTGCGACAAGGCCACAAAGCCCAGCGCGGCGTTTTCGGTGGCAATGAATTGGTAAGTCTGGGTGATGTTTTCTCCCTGCACGAACTTCTGCTTCAGGCTTTGCATCAAGCCTAGCTTGGTCAGGGTCGTGAAGGCTGCTGCGCCATACGGTGCGAGCTTCGGGTTGGCAATCGCTATGCGTTCGAACTTGCCATTGCGCAGCACATCGCCCTTGTCATCGACCAGCGCTGGCTGCTTGCTCCACAGCACCAGCTTGCCAGTGGCGTAGGTGAAGCGCGAGTTGGCTACACCCATGCCTTCCTTTTCGATGCGTGCCGCTGTCGCAGCATCGGCCGCCAGCAAGATTTGAAACGGTGCGCCATTCTTGATCTGCGCATAAAAATTGCCGGTGGAACCGAAGGCCAGCACCGCCTTGTGCCCGGTATCCTGCGCGAACATCTGCGCAATTCTCTGCATGGGTGCTGTGAAGTTGGCGGCCACCGCCACACTCACTTCAGCAGCATAGGAAGCAGCGCAGGCACCGATGGTGATGTTCGCCAGCAAGGCAAGGCGTGCCAGCCACCGGAGCATGCTTAACCGGCCAAACCGACGTAGACGTTTTGCACGTCGTCGTTGCCGTCGATGGCATGCAGGAAGGCTTCCACTTCTTCAAGGTCTGCGGCGCTCAGGCTGGCAGGGTCAATCGGGTTCTTCGATTTGTAGCCCAGCTTGGCGGACAGCACGGTAAAGCCGTGGGCGGGCAGGGCGCGGCTGACGAGGTCGAGATCGCTGGCATCTGTCAGGAACAGCGTGTTGCCTTCTTCCTCTCCAGGCTCGAAATCCTGCGCACCCGATTCGATGGCAGCCGCTTCGGGGTCGGCATCCTTGGTTGCAGGTTCGGCTTCGATCATGCCCAGGTGGTCAAAATCCCATGACACAGACCCCGATGTACCCAGCTGACCCTTGCGAAACAAAACACGCATTTCAGGCGCGGTGCGCTTGACGTTGTCGGTCAGGCATTCCACCATCACGGCCACCTGGTGGGGCGCAAAGCCTTCATAGATGACGTGTTCGAAGTGAACGGTCTCACCGGTCAGGCCAGCGCCTTTTTTTATCGCGCGGTCTAGCGTTTCTTTGGGCATGGACACCTTGCGGGCCTGCTCCAGCACCAAGCGCAGGCGCGAGTTGCCAGCCGGGTCGGCCCCAGCGCGGGCTGCGATCATGATGTCTTTGGCCAAGCGGCCAAACAGACGGCCCCTGGCATTCGCTGCGAGTTCCTTGCCTTTTGCTTTCCATTGCGCGCCCATGATCGAGATTCCTTGTGTTGTAGCGCGTTGGTGCGCCAAGTTTTTGTGGGGAGATC